>CAZPZF010000069.1:0-14158 GCA_964590705.1 uncultured Spirochaetales bacterium
GAACAGAACGCTGATGACGGAGATGGAGGCGCTGACGAGGAACAGGAGCTCCACGGGTTTTTCATGCCAGAGTGCGCTTTTCATCGGATCGCATGGTCTTCCGCGGGGGTAAAGCGATCGTTAGGGAATTGTGAGAATTCGGTTAAAGCCATGCCCGGGCCCCGCATTTCCCCGTTTCCGTAAAAAAAAACGGCTGTCCAAGGTATTGGACAGCCCCCGGTGTCATTTGAGCGGAATGAACCCTTCTTCCTTCACGATCGCCTGCCCGTTGGCGGAGAGGAGGAAGTCGATGAAGGCTCTCTCGAGACTGCCCTCAGCCACAGGTCCCTTATGAACGATGTTGAGGGTCCGCATGATGGCATAGGTCTTGTTGAGTACGTTCGTAACGACGGGAGCCACGGAACCGACGTTCACCGCCTTGGTGCCCTGATCCTTTCCGATGTACCCGAAACCACAGTAGCCAATGGAGTAGGGAACGCTGCCCACCTTCGCTACCATGTCGCCGTTGGAGGTCACGATCGCGGCGGAGGCGGTGAATTTCTTCCCGGAGGGCTTGATGACGATCTCGTTGAAGCAGTCCCTCGTCCCGGACGCTTCGTCTCTGTTGAACACCACGATGGCCGCGCTCGGTCCTCCGAGTTGATTCCAGTTCACGATTTCCCCGGAGAAGATGCCGGCGATCTGCTCAAGCGTCAGGTTGTCCACCGGAACAGTCGCCTTGTTCACGATCACCGCCACGCCGTCGAGGGCGATCGTCGTCGCGAGGGCTCCTTCCGCCTTCTCGCTGTCCTTGAGATCGCGGGACGAGCCGCCGAGCGAATAGGTCCCGGCAAGGACTCCTTTGATGCCCACGCTCGATCCCTGGCTGTCGTAGGATATCCTCGCGCCCGGGTAGATCTCCCTGAATTCCTCGATCGCGGCGAGCACTACCGGTTCAACGGTCGTGGAACCGCCGAAGGCGTAGTCGCCGGCGAAGTCCCGGCCTTTCTCGCCTCGGCCGGCGGCAAAGAGGGACAGCGCGATGACGATCATCACGGGAATCACACACATGGTTTTTCTTCTCATCTCATTTCCTCCCTGTTTCGGTCGTTTCACGGCCGGAAGCCCCGATTTCCGGAGCGTGTCCGGTCCGTGAACGTATATTGAGTCCTCTGCCATGAGCCGATTGTCAGGGAAATGTCAGGAATCGATGAAAGCGAGGCGGAATTCCCGCAGTGGATGTTTTATGATAGGCTTGTCTGGTATGAGAAAAGAGAAAGGAAGGGCTCCCCTCGTCGCGTTCACGGGAGGGGGAACCGGCGGACATCTGTTCCCGGGAATCGCGGTCGTGGAGGCGCTGCGCTGTTCCGCGGTCAACGGGGGAAATCGCGGGTTAAGGATCGGCGGGAAGAAGAGGATGGAGAGGGAGATCGTCGAGCGGTTCTCCATCCCCTTCAGGGCCATTCCCGCGGGCAAACTCCGGCGCTATCCGTCCCTGAAAAACCTGCTGGACCTGTTCCGCGTGGCGGCCGGAATCGCGGCGTCGTTCGCCATTCTGGCGCGGACAAAACCCGCGCTTCTCTTCTCGAAAGGCGGGTATGTGAGCGTTCCCCCGGTGCTCGCGGCCGCGCTGCTCCGGATTCCGGTCTGGATCCACGAATCGGACGCGGATCCGGGGCTCGCCACGAGGATCGCTGTCAGGTACGCGAGGCGCATCTTCGTTTCCTACGAGGAGACGATCCATTTCTTTCCCGAGGCATACCGAGACCGGATCTCGGTATCGGGGAACCCGGTCCGCTCCGAGATCGCCGCGGGCGACGCCTCCGAGGGGCGCAGGATCGCCGGCTGCAGGGGGAACGAGCCTCTGCTTCTGGTGCTGGGCGGTTCCCAGGGAGCCCTCCAGATCAACTCCCTGATGCGGGAAACGGCGCCGAGGCTTCTGGACCGGTGCACGATCGTGCATCAGACGGGAGGGGCGCCGTTCGACCTCCCGCCGACCGCGTCAGCGGGGTACACGACTGCGAGGTTCCTCACCTCGGAACTGCCCCATCTCCTCGCCGCCGCTGATCTTGTGATCAGCCGCGCGGGTGCCGGAACCGTGTGGGAGAACGCGGTCTGCGGCAAGCCGGCCATTCTCGTGCCCCTGGGAACGGACAGTTCGCGGGGAGACCAGATACGCAACGCGGGAATATTCCAGGAAAGAGGGGCGGCGGTGGCCTTGGTCGGAGAGGACGCGAACGCGGAAACGCTTCTGCGGACGGTCACCGCCCTGCTCTCGGATAGCGGCAGGAGAAGGGAAATGGGTGAGGCGGCGCGGAAAATCGCGCTCGGTTCCGCGGCCCGGTTCATCGCCGGGGAGATCGAAAGGGAACTCGGGGTCGGCCCGGGGTGCCCTGCATGAAGGAGGTCGTTATGCATCTTGCGCCAATCGATTACGTCTTTTTCGGGATCATCCTCGTCGCGGCCATCAGGTGCGCCGTACGGGGCTTCGTTTCCGAGGTGCTTTCCATGGCCGCCCTGATCTTGGGTGTCGCGGCGGCCATCTTGTTTTCCTCTTCGCTTTCCGTGGTGGTCGAGGGGTGGATCGGCGAGACAGCCTGGAGTCAGGTCATCGCCTTCCTCGCCATCTTCATCGTGGTCTACCTCGTCGTGAAGCTTCTGGAGGGACTTCTGAAGAAGCTCCTGGACAAGATCAGGCTCGACAAGCTCGATCACAGCCTCGGGCTTATTCTCGGTCTCGTCGAGGGGACGATCCTCATCGTTCTTATCGTATTCGTTCTCCAAATCCAGCCGTTCTTCGATACCACGAAGATCCTCTCCGGAGGATTCCTCGCGGATCTGATCCTTCGGGTGTTCTCCTTCGAGTCAGGCAACATCCAGCTCAAGACCGAGGAGACGGCCTTTCTCCTTTCGGGATTCCGTCTATCCGCTTGATATGCTATAAAAAAGGCATGTTCGAGAACATCGTCGGGCACCGGAACCCGGTGGAACAGCTCAAATCCGATATCGGGGGCGGGAAGCTCCCCCGCGTGCTTCTCTTCCACGGCGATCCTTATTCCGGCAAGCTGACAACCGCCCTCGAGACCGCGCGGGTCCTCACCTGTTCGGAAGGGCGGGGAGAGTGGACATGCGGCTGCGGGAGCTGCGCCTCCCAGCGGCTTCTCCTCCACCAATCGACCCTTCTCCTCGGCACTCGTCAGTTCATGGAGGAGATCACCGCGACCGCGGAGATCCTCAAACGGCATCGGAAGAGTTTCGCCCAGTACCTGTTTCTCCGCGCGGTACGCAAGCTCTCCAGGCGTTTCGATCCGGTTCTCTGGGAGGGGCAGGAGGCGAAGCTAAAGAAGCCCCTCTCCGCCATCGATGCGATCGAGGAGGACCTCGAATATCTGGCTCCTGGACGGGAACTGCCGGGGGAGTCCGCCCTTGAGGAAAGGATCGGCCGGGTCGTGGGAAACTGCGCGGATGTCTCATCCGCTTTCGGGTCGGACAATATACCGGTGAACCAGGTCAGGCGGATCGCCTTCTGGAGTCATATGACGATGCCGGGGGAACGGAAGGTCGTGATCGTCGAGGGTGCGGACAACATGCAGGCAGGCACGCCTAACGCCCTTCTCAAGAACCTGGAGGAACCTCCGGAGGACTGCACCTTCATCCTCCTGACTGCGAACAGGGGAGGCGTCATCCCGACCATCCTGTCGCGCGCCCGCGCCTATTATTTCCCGGAACGCGGCCCCCAGGAGGCAGACGAGGTGCTTCGCAGGATATTCAAGGAGGAGTCGGGGAATTACCGTTCGATACGTGAATACTTCCTGGCTTGGAACAGCTCGGACGTGACAGCGGTGCGGACCCACGCCAGGAGGTTCGTCCAGTCCGCCCTGTCCCCGGGACGGCTTGACCGAAGAGGGGATGAACCCGAACTCGATGTAGGCCCGGGCCGGGCCGTGGACAAGGCCTATCTGAATCTCTTTCTCTTCGAGCTCCACGCCGTCCTTCAGGGGATTCTCCGTGGTGAAGAGGCGGGATTCGCCGATGTTCCCCTCCGATTCATCGAAGGATGTCTCGAGGGCATACGGGACACCACTGCCCGGGTCGAGCTCTACAACCAGAATCCCGCGCTGGCCCTCGAGGCCCTTGCGTGTCGGGTGGGCTGCCTGGCATGAGAAAGTTCATCGAACGGGCGCTGGAGAAGCTGCCCAAGCTCGACCGTGAGCAGATCTCGAACTTGATCAACATGCTGGCACGCGAAGCTGAACTGCAGTCAGTCGTGCTTGATTCGATGTCCGACGGCGTCATCGCCCTTGACCGCGAACATAAGGTGATCCTCTACAATAAATCCGCGGAACGCCTCATCCCCTTCGCCGGTCCCGACATCTACGACAGGCCGGTATGGGTGGCCATTTCCGACGAGGAGATCGGAACCTGTCTTCGAACCGCACTGGAGAACGAGGAGAGGCTTCAGGAAAAGAGCTTCACCCTGGATAGCGGGGGGGTTACCCGGACCCTGTCGCTCACCATGCTCCCGCTGGTGAGGAACGGCGGAATCCAGGGGAGCATCATCCACGTGGAGGACGTGACCGAGAAGAAGAAGCGGGAGGCGCGGCTGCGCCGCGCTGAGAGTCTCGCGTCTCTGACGACTCTCGCGGCGGGTGTCGCGCATGAAATCAAGAATCCGCTCGGCTCGATCGGGATCCACATCCAGCTCATCGAGAAGGCGCTCAAGGACGGGAAGAAGCCGGATATCCCGGCGATCGAGGGCTATCTCGCGGTCGTCGACGAGGAGATCGAGCGCCTGAACGGCATCGTCATCGATTTCCTTTTCGCGGTCCGCCCCATGAACACGGAACTGGAGGAGCGGGATCTGAATCTCCTCCTCGAGGACCTCTGCGCCTTCATGCAGTACGAACTCACCGCGGCCGGGGTCTCCCTGCGCAAGGAATTCGAGGAAGGGCTCCCCAAGGTCATGATAGACGAGAAGTACTTCAAGCAGGCGTTCCTGAATCTCGTGAAGAACTCCCTCGCGGCCATGCCCGAAGGGGGCGAGCTGGTCATCTCGACCTCCGTGAAGGAGGACATGGTCCTCTTCGCGGTGCGCGACACGGGAATCGGGATTCCCGAAGAGAACCTTCCCAAAGTGTTCGAGCCCTTCTTCACCACTAAGGACTTTGGTTCGGGCCTCGGCCTCACCCTCGTATATAAGATCGTCAAGGAGCACGGCGGCGAGATATCGCTCAAGTCCAAGGAGGGCGAGGGAACGGAGATCACGATCAGTCTGCCCATCCCCCAGAAGGAGCAGAAGCTTCTGGGCTGGAAGGAGAGGAAACATGAAATTTAGCGTTCTCATCGTGGAAGACGAGAAGAACATACGGGAGGGGCTGGGAAAGGCAATGGAACTGGATGGTCACGCGGTCTTTCTCGCCGGGAACGGGAAGGAAGCGTTGAAGATCATGGAACGCCAGGAGATGGATCTGGTGATCACCGACCTGCGGATGCCGGAACTTTCGGGCGAGGATCTCCTGAAGCGGCTCTCTCAGGCCTATCCAACCGTACCGGTCATCGTGCTTACGGGGCACGGGACCATCGAGAACGCGGTAAACGCGATGCGCGACGGAGCCTACGACTTCCTCACCAAACCGGTCAACCTGGACAGGCTTTCCCTCCTGGTCAAGCGCGCCCTCTCATCCAGGGAGCTGGTGCTCCAGCACCGCGCCCTGCAGGAGGAAGTGGCCAAGGACGCCGAGCGGCGCAGGTACTCCGCCATCATCGGAAAGAGCCCGCAGATGAGGAGGATCATGGAGGTTGTCGAGCAGGTCTCGCAGACCAAAGCCTCGGTCCTCATCACCGGCGAGAGCGGAGTGGGCAAGGAGCTCGTCGCGGACGCCATCCACAACATCTCCGGAAGGAAGGACAAGCCCTTCATCAAGGTCCACTGCGCCGCCCTATCCGAGGGACTGCTCGAGAGCGAACTTTTCGGCCACGAGAAGGGGGCGTTCACCGGCGCGATCGCGCGAAAGAAGGGCAGGTTCGAATTGGCTCACGGGGGCACGATCTTCCTCGACGAGATCGGGGAGATCAGCCAGTCGGTACAGATCAAGATCCTGCGGGTGCTTCAGGAGAAGGCTTTCGAACGGGTGGGGGGAGAGGAAACCCTCGAGGTTGATGTTCGGATCATTTCGGCGACGAACCGGGATCTCAAGGAGGAGATCAGCAAGGGGAATTTCCGCGAGGACCTCTTCTACCGACTCAACGTCGTCAACATCCACGTCCCTCCCCTGCGGGAGCGGAAGGAGGACATCCCCCTCCTGGCCGCCGCTTTTCTCAAGGAATTCGCGGAGGAGAACGGCAAGCCGATCGAGGGGCTCGATCCGAAGGCGAGGAACGCTCTCTACGCCTACGCATGGCCGGGGAACATCAGGGAACTGCGGAATTGCATCGAAAGCGCCGTCGTCATGTGCAAGGGGACTATCCTCGGGATCGAGGATCTCCCCCCTTCGGTCGTGGAAGGGTCGGACACCAATTCGGTGAGAATCGAGCTTGGCTCCACCTTGGCCAAGGCGGAGAAGGAGTTCATCAGGGGGACCTTGGCCTTCTGTCAGGGGAACAAGAGCAGGACGGCCGAGGTGCTTGACATCGGAAGAAAAACCCTTCACCGGAAGATCGACGAGTACGGGCTGGAGGATCTGTAACGGAAGAGCGAGAGATCCGGCGCCGTTCCGCCCCGCCTTCTATTTCCCCTTTTCCATGCTGTCCCGGATCCGCTTGTATGAGACGTTGAGGCGCTGCGTGAGTTCCGTGGCGAATTTCAGCTTCTCCGGATCCGCGGCGAATTTGTCGGGATGGTACTGCCGCAGGAGATCCTTGTAGGCCTTCCTGACCTGCTCCATGGAAGCGCCTTGCTGCACGCCCAGGTTCGCGTAGTCCTGCCTCAGATCCTCGGATGAGCCGCGCCCCTGGCCCGCGCTCCCCGAACCATACGCGCCGCTCCCTTGGCTTGAACTCCGAGCTCCGGAGGCGCTTCTCCTCTGACCGGAGCTCCCGTCGCCAGGCTTCTCGTACCGGAGAAACGCGTCGAGTTCGTCCCACGCATCATCGAAATCAGGATCGCCGGTGTGTGCCCTCCGCTCTCCGCCGGAATCACCGGAGAGAAACATACTGCGCAATAGGGTTCCCAGGCGGTCAAATATCTGGTCCATGTCCACTCTCCTCGAAGTCCGGCTCCTCCTCGTCATAGTAGGTTCCATAGAAGGCGTATTCGGCCATTCCCGTGCAGTACACCTTGTCGGAAGGCTGGATCCACTGGAGGTAGAACGACGCGCCGTGGCAATGGGCGTCCGCTTCCCGTTCCAAGAACCCCTGCAGGACGCCGGCCACGAAACCGGCGGCCGCGGCTGTCGCGTGGTCGCGACCGGCCTTCGGGAACTTCGGCACGACGCGGAATTCGTCTCTGCCGTATATCGACACGAAGACCGGCTGCAGGTTCCTGATCCGCTCGTCCCGCGATTCGGCGAATACCGTGGCCTTGCCCCGCATCCGCTCACCTTCCAGATCAGGGGTGAAGACCACGCCGGAGGCGCTTCCGAGGAATACGGGGGTGAGGGCGTACCGTTTCCCGTCGATGAGCGGAAACAGGGAGTACTCACGATCCGGGGATTCCCGAAGGGGAGGACCGCCCTCGAATTCCGCGGGAACTCCCAGTTCTATGCGGAAATGGGAGCTGTCGATCGCCTCGATGGCCGCGTTCCCGAGGATCGTTTCCAGAACGAACTGTCCTTTTTCAAAGGATCCGCTGTCGAACAGGAATTTGCCGACGCAGAACTCAGCGTCCGGAATGAGTCTCGACTCGGTTCCCCTTGAGGTGAAGAGTCTCATCAGGACCGCTCTTCCCTCGCCTGAAAGCAGGTAGATGATCCCGGTGCCCCCGATACCGGTCCGCCTGCGGCATGAACGAATGGCGCAACGGGACAGGAGTTCATCGGAGATCCCCGGTTTTCCCCTGAGATCGGCGAGGATCAGGTCGTTCCCCGCGATGTGCATTTTATAGAAGGAATACTCCATCGCCCCCGCGGCCCGCGCCGGAGTGCCCTGTTCCTAAAAAAAGGCCTCGTGCAGCGCCCGCAAGGCATTATCCATCATTTTCCCCGGAACGACAAGGGAGAGGTTGATATCCGAAGAGCCGAGGGAGATCATCCGCACGGGGATATCGCCGAGGGCCCCGAACGCCTTCACGAGAAAGGTCGGCTCCTTCCACAACCCCCTGCCCACAAGGCAGAGGATCGCCTTGTCCTGCTCCGCGTGCGCCGCGCCGATCTCCGAGAGTTCCCGGAGGATCCCGTCGAGATTCGCAGTGTTCTCGATGGTCATGGAGACGGAGACCTCTGATGTGGCCACGAGATCGACGCAGGTCCGATGCCGTTCGAAGATCGCGAAGATCCTGCGCAGGAACCCGTGGGCGTTGAGCATCCGGCTGGAGACCACGGTGACCAGGGTGATGTTCCTCTTTCCGGCCAGGGCGAGGATGCCGTTCTCCTCGTCTATCCGCGTGATGACCGTGTCCCTGCCTTCCGGATCCCTCGTGTTCTTGACAAGTACTGGTATCCCCTTTTCGACCGCGGGCTGGATCGTGGAGGGATGGACGACCTTGGCGCCGAAGAAGGCGAGCTCCGCGGCCTCCTCGTAGCTGATGCGGGGAACGGTCCGGGCCCCGGGAACGATCCTGGGATCGCATGTCATGATCCCGTTCACGTCGGTCCAGATCTGGACCTCCTCGGCGTCAAGCGCGGCGCCGATGATGGTCGCGGTGAAATCGGACCCGCCCCTGCCGAGAGTCGTCGTGACGCCAGTTTCCGTCCTGCCGATGAAGCCCTGAGCGATGATGAGGACGCCCGGCCTCGGCCTGAGGACTTCGCGCATCCTCGGGTTCGCCAGTTCGTACCGGGGAATCGCGCAGGTGAAATCCTCCGTGGTGATCATGAACTCCCGGGAATCGGACAGTTCGCACGCAATGCCCCGTTCCCGTGCCCTGCACGCGATGATCGCTGTCGAGAGAAGCTCGCCGAAGGAGAGAACCGCGTCAGAGCTTCTCGGGGTGCATTCCCGCAGCAGGGCGAGGCCGTGGACGAGACTGCGCAATTCGGCGAAATACCCGTCGATCTTCCCGAGCGCCGCCTCGAGGCGCTCTCCGGTAAGAAAGGCTTCGGCCGTTTGCCGGTGATACGCGTGCAAATCGTCGAGCATGGCCTGGGAGCCTTCCAGATCGCCGAGTATTGCAGCCTCCTTGGCGGCCACGAGCCTGTCGGTGGTCTTGCCCATGGCTGAGGCCACCAGTACGATCCCCCTTTCGATCTCGCGCGAGGCGATGTCGAGGACGCGGTCGATGACTTCCGGGTTGGCGACCGAAGAGCCGCCGAATTTCATCACGATCATGCGAGGTACCCCAGCTTGACGAAGGCTTCGCCGTTCAGGATCGCGGCTCCGGCCGCGCCCCGTATCGTGTTATGTCCGAGGATCACCATCTTGATGTCGAAGACCGGGCACCGCCTGATCCTGCCGACCGATGTAGCCATGCCTCTCTCCTTCCACGCGTCCCGCGCGGGCTGCGGCCTGTTCGGTTCGTCGAACACGAGAATGGGGCGCGCGGGGGCAAAGGGAAGGCCGAGTTCCTGTGGGATCCCGCTGAAAGAACGGAGGACCTCCCTCACCTCCTCGGGGGACGCCTTTGTCCTGAGTTTCATCGAAACGGTTTCCGTATGGCCGTCGAAAACGGCGACCCTGTTGCACTGGGCGGAAACGACAAAGGGAGCAGGGACGATCCGCGTACCGTCGAAGGTGCCGAGGATCTTCACGGTTTCCCGCTCCATCTTCTCCTCCTCTTCGCCGATGTACGGAACCACGTTTCCGAGGATGTCCATGGAGGGAACGCCGGGGTATCCGGCTCCGGAGACCGCCTGCATGGTGGTGACCTGCACGGCCTCGATGCCGAAAGCCCTTTGAATGGGAGCGAGTGCCATGGCGAGGAACATGGTCGAGCAGTTCGAGTTGGTGATGATCGCCCCCCGATAGCGCTGCGTCTTGACGATTTTGAAGTGGTCGGGATTGACCTCGGGTATGATGATCGGCACGTCCGGATCCATCCGATGGTTCTTTGAGTTGCTGATGACCGTGTGTCCCGCCTGGGCGTACTGCTCCTCGACCGGTCCCGCCACGGACGAATCGAGACCCGAGAAGAGGATCGGACTCGAAAGAGGTTCCTCCGTGTCCTTCACGATCATTCCGGCCACATCGGTCGGAATGAAGCTGTCCTGTTTCCACTCGCACGCCTCCGCGTAGGTTTTTCCCGCGGAGCGCTGGGAAGCTACGACCTCGGCAACCGTGAAGAAGGGATGATCCGTCAGAAGGGAGATGAATTTCTGACCCACCGTTCCTGTTGCGCCGAGCACGGCGACGGGAATTCGTTCCATTTCATGCCTCCGTGTATCATTTCGTTTTGCGCGGATCCGTGGTTATGCCGAACCGAAAGGCCAGGTCTGGCAGGACGATCGATCAATAGCGCTCCACTATCATAGTGACAGCCCAGGGGCTTTGACCCCGTGGGCCAGGGATGGTCTCTCCAGGAAGACGATCCCTTCGGCGGAAGGTCCCTTTGGTTCCGGCCTCGTCGGGGTCCTGTCCCCTCGGCCGGTCTACTCTTTACCCCCGCGCCTCTATTGATCCGTGCATGATATGGCTTTGGCTTGTATCATGTTTGCCTATCACTGTCAATAGAAACAAAATTTCGATATATCGAATGAGGCGGGGCAAGGGGAGTTGCACAAGCACCGTAAACTCGGTAGCCTTCTTCCGTGAAGAGCGAGGAACGGCTGTCGGACGAAGTGATCGAAGCGATACGCGGGGAAATCGCCGACGCTGACGGACAGGAGGTTCTCCTGGTCGGGCGCGTCGGTCCTGAGGGGCGTATCAACGAGATCGTCACCGCTGCCCGCGGTTCGGACGACCAGGTTCCCGCGCTCTATCCCTTCATGGAGAGGGGGGACGCGGTCATCCACAACCATCCCTCCGGAACGCTCAAACCGAGCGGCGCGGATCTGGCGGTGGCCACCTCGCTCGGCAACAACGGAATCGGCTTCTTCATCGTGGACAACCATGTCAGGCACGTATACGTGGTGAGCGAACCGATTCCCGACGGCAAGGCCCGTCCCCTCGACCCCGCGGAATGCGCCGCACCGCTCCTTCCCGGCGGGGCTCTCGACAAGACCGTTGCCTTCTACGAGTACCGCGAAAGCCAGGTCGCCATGACCTCAATGGTCGTGGACGGTTTCAACGAGGAGGGAATCAGGCTCCTCGAGGCGGGAACCGGAGTAGGCAAGAGTCTCGCTTATCTGATCCCCGCCGTGCTGTGGGCCCTTGCCAACGAGGAGAGGGTCGTGATCTCGACGGCTACCATCAACCTCCAGCAGCAGATCATCGACAAGGACATTCCCCTCGTCCTCCGTCTGACTGGGAAGAAGCTCCCCGTTCTTCTCATGAAGGGGCGGGGTAACTATCTCTGCCTCCGGAGGCTCGAAGACGCTGTGGAGGAGGAGGGGCTGTTCGGCGACCACGACCAGGAACTGGCCCCCATCAAGGAATGGGCGGCGGCCACTGAACGGGGCGACAGGTCGGAACTCGCCGTGTATCCGCCTGACGGGATCTGGAGCAGGGTCTGCTCCGAGTCGGACACCTGCATGGGACTGCGCTGCCGATACCGGGAACGCTGTTTCGTGCTCAAGCTGCGCAAGGAGGCGTCGGGAGCGAGGATCCTCGTCGTGAACCACCACCTCCTCTTCTCAGATTTATCGGCTCGAATCCGCGGTGTCGGATACGATGCCGCCGCCGTCCTTCCCCCCTTTTCGCGCCTGGTTTTCGACGAGGCCCACAGTATCGAGGACAGCGCAACGAGCTTCTTCTCCGAGAGCGTTTCCCGGTTCTCCATCGGACGCCAGCTTTCCCGGCTGTGGCGGCAGAAGAAGGGGAGGACCTTCGGCCTCTCCGTGGATCTGCAGAAACTCGGGGTAGGGTCGGAAAAGGAAGGTATTCCTGACGCGGTGAGGGATGTCCTTGAGCAGCTTGAGAGCCTCGACTCGATCACCTGCGCCCTGCTCGCGCCTCCGGGAACGCACCGCTTCGTGCCAGCTGACAAGGAGTTCCCCCGGACCGTCTTTCCCGCGATGCAGGAACTGAGGGACCGGGTTCTTCGGCTCTGCGGAATCCTTAAAACGATCCTGGACGGCATCGAGGAGACGTACCGCGAGGAACCGGCCTATTTCGAGGCCAAAGCGCTTTTCCAGAGGCTCGCCAACACGGCGGGACTCTGCGCCAGCTTCATCGAGTTCGAGGAGCATCCCGACAAGGTCTTCTGGGTTGAAACGGTCAAGCGGGAGAGGGGAGAACCCTTTGCCCGGTACACTCAATCCCCTCTCCATATCTCCGATCTCATGGGAGAGGCGGTCTATGCGCCCCTTAGGACCGTAATCTGCACTTCCGCAACTCTTTCGGTTCGCGGGGACTTTTCCTATTTCCGCGGCAGGATCGGGCTCGAGGACGATTTCGACGGGCGGGTCAAGGCCGCGGTCTTCCCGTCTCCCTTTCCGTACCGGGAACGCGTCCTGCTCGGCATTCCATCGGACAGTCCAGATCCGACAGATCCCTCTTTCGGGGATTTCTTGTCATCCTATGTCGGATCGGTCCTCGAGCTCACGGAGGGGAAGGGACTCGTCCTGTTCACCTCCTACGGTATGCTCCGTGAGGTGTACGAAAACGTTTCACCGCGTCTCGCGCGGGTCGGAATTCCCTGCCTGAAACAGGGAGACGACGAGAGATCGAGGCTCCTGGATGCCTTCAGATCGGACACGAACAGCGTCCTCTTCGCCACGGACTCCTTCTGGGAAGGGGTAGACACGCCCGGTGAATCCCTGTCAGTCGTAATCATCTGCCGCCTTCCCTTCAGGGTTCCCACCGATCCCGTTCTCACCGCCAGGATGGAGGAGATCGACCGGCGGGGAGGGAATTCGTTCATGGAGCTCTCGCTCCCGGACGCGGTGACAAAGCTCAAACAGGGGTTCGGGCGGCTCATGCGGAGGTCTTCGGACAGCGGGGTCGTTCTCATCCTCGATCCCAGGATTGTGAGGAAGAGTTACGGGAATATCTTCCTCTCCTCCCTCCCAGAAACGAGGATGAGCGTCAAGGAGGGGGAACGGGTTCTCGCGGACATCGAGGATTTCCTGTATGGAAGGGGAATGGGCAGATGAAAACGCGGCAGGAACGGCCGGGGGAGATCCTTCCATTCCTGGTTGTGAGCGACGATGACGGAAACATCTTCGAGGTCGAGGAGTGCTGGATGACGGGGAGCTCAGGGGGAAGGCTTCTCCTTCCAGCGCGGGAGGAGCTCATCTCTCTCCCGTACGGCAGCAATCTTTTCGTGCTGCCGGGACGGATCCCTATCGGCTGGGACTACCGGAAGAGCCGTTTCCGGGAGCTTCCCCGGTATCGGGGAAAGCGGGGCCACGCGGTAGCCGCGTTCATGGCCCCCGCCTACCTCCAGCACCTCACCGCTTCGTGGAGGAAAACGCCCGACGCGAAACCCCTCTCCATGTACTGCTATACGGCCGAGGGATGGCGGGAAGGATACTTCTTCGGCCCCGCCTCGCGCGTCGACGAGGACACCCGCCAGGATCTGGCGAATATGGATGAGAAGGAGATTGCGGAGGCGGCCCGGCGTTGCCTGAAACGTCACGAGGGGAACCGGCTCGTCCGCCATCTCATGGAGAACTGCGTCGAGAAGTACTGCTGCCCCGCGGCCCGGAATCTCGCGATGGACCGCTGGGAGGCGCCGATCCCCACAAGCCCGTTCTGCAACGCGCGGTGTTTAGGATGCATCTCGCGCCAACCTGGGGAGAGCGGTTTTCCCTCTTCGCAGGACAGGCTCGATTTCGTGCCCACCGTCGAGGAGATCCTCGCCTTCGCGGTTCCCCATCTCGAAAAAGCGGAGAGGGCGGTGGTCAGTTTCGGGCAGGGCTGCGAGGGCGAACCCCTCATGGTCGGAGAAACCCTCATCAAGGCGGTGAGGGGCATGCGCGAACGGACGGGCAGGGGGGTCATCAACCTGGCGCTTGTCGGCGGCTACGCGTGATGCATTCAGGCGGGG
>CAZPZF010000070.1:0-14115 GCA_964590705.1 uncultured Spirochaetales bacterium
AACGGCTTCCAAGCTGCCCGGGATGAACGAATACCGGAACGACGAACCCGTCTTTCCCCATGTCTATCCTCTCGGTTTGGGGGTCATCGCGGTCGCTCCCATAAACATGGCACAAGCGTACGCAACCTTCCCGAACCAGGGCAAACTCGTGACGCCTTTGGCGATCCGTTTTGTCGAGGACAGGAAGGGGAACATCATCCTCGAACCGGAGGCGAATCTTCGGGCCGAACAGAAACGGCTCGGACGTGGTATCCAAGCGCTCGACGAACAGACGGCGTATATCATGGTCAGTTTGCTGCAGAGCACGGTCGAGTACGGGACCCTGGCCAACCGGAGACGGGAATTCGGCGGCTTTGGCGGAATGCCTATGGCTGGGAAAACGGGAACTACACAGAACTGGTCGGACGCATGGACCGTTGGTTTTTCCCCATATATGACCACTGCCATCTGGTTCGGTTTCGACATCAAGGGGAATTCCCTCGGGTTGAACCAGACCGGCGCCACCGCGGTCGGCCCCGTCTGGACCGAGTATATGAAGAGGATCCACCAGGGGCTGCCCCTGCGGGAATTCGTGCGACCGTCCACAGGTCTGATCGAGCGCAAAGTCTGTGCCGTTTCCGGGCTCCTGCCGACGGAATTCTGCACCGATGGGACGAGGCTTGAGACCTTTATTGTGGGGACGGAACCCACTCGTTCCTGTGAAATGCACAAACAGCTCTACGAACGCGACCAGGAACTCCTCCTCCGGCTGCAGGATACCCTGATGATGGAATCAATACCTGATTCATACGCTCCTCTTACGCTACCTGACTACAACTTTCAAAACGGCGGTTCCTTCCCGGAGATACAGTCCGATTCCGTCAACCCGCTTCTCGATTGAGGGGAAACCCCTTCCGTCTTGAATTCCCGCGGGAAAACGGTTTTAATGGGTGCTGAGGCGACGACGTTCGCGAATAGCGAGGTAAGGGCCTGATGCAGATACGGATAGACGAGATTCAGATCAAGAAGCGGGTTCGCAAGAGTTTCGGGGACCTCGCTCCGCTCATGGAGAGCATGCGGAGGCACGGTCTTCTCAACCCGATCGTGATCAATAAGAAACGGGAACTCATCGCTGGTCAACGCAGGCTTGAATGCGCAAAACGCCTTGGCTGGCAGACCATAGAGGCCCACATGGTAGAGGCCAGCACGGAACTCGAAAAGCTTGAACTTGAAATGGATGAAAACATCCATAGGAGAAATCTCTCTCCCGAGGAGCTTTCGGATGGATACCTGCGTCTCGAACGATTGATGAGGCCGCCATTCCTCAAGCGCCTCTTTCTCGCCATTGTGAATCTATTCAAAAAGCTTTTCAAGAGAAAAAGGCGGCTCAGATAATTCTCTCCAGTCGAAGAAACGTCTCTGTCATCCTAGTTTCCGGGATATGGACGGCGCGCGCGACGGCTCACTCGCGGAGGGTCGACTGCATAAGCCTGACGACATTCCCGCGGGAGTCCTGCACATAGATCCACGATCCGGAAAGGGTGAAACTGGTATACGGATCAACCGCGCTTTGGGAAACCGCTTTGAGCGCAAGATCCTTGTCGAAGAGTCCCACCTTCCACGCGTCGCCATCCTTCACAACCGCGAAAATCGAGCTTCCCGAGGCTACGAGGACGCTGTCCTTGAATATGTCATTACCGCCCTCACGCACGGAGTTGAGTGTCACCGGATCGAGAAGGACGAGCCTGACGGCCCTGCCTTGCTCCGCCTTTCCCGCGATGACGAGGATCCTGTTTTCAACGAGCTCATAGCGCCGGTTCCGTATCGTATTGATCGACGAGGTGCCGAGAATCGCGCCCGTCCTGCTGTCGAGGAGGAGCAGCTGGCCGTGGGGTTCGCCGGCGATATCCGCTATGTGGAGGAAATAGACCTTATCCCGCGGAGATTCCTGGACAGAGGATTCCCGGGTTTCCCCCGTTCTCCTCTCCCGCTCCTCGTTCACGGTACGCTCATCGGCAGCGATCCGTTCCCGCTCCTCCTGAACCTGAGCTTGCCGCTGTCCCTGCTCCGCACGTTCAGACCCGATTTCCTCCCTGCGCGTCTCGATGATCCGCTCCTCCTCGGCTATCTCCTCCTCCCTGTCCGCTATCTCCTTTTCCCGGGCGGCAAGCTCCGCCTGCTCCTGGGGAGAACCGCCGGTTCGTGACATCTCCTGCCTGCGCTGCTCGATCTCCTCCCTCTGCTCCGCGAGTTCACTCCGTTCCTCCGCGAGGCGCCGCTCCCGTTCGGCCAGCTGTTCGCTCTCCTGCTGGAGGCGCTCCTGTTGCTGCTCGATATCCCTCTCCCGGAGCTCCGTCATCTCCTTACGGGGCTGTATTCCCATATCCGCCTGTTCGCGTAGCTCCGCGAGGACTCTCTCCCCTGCCAGTTCGTCGGTTCCCAAAGCTCCCAGATTTCCCGGTTCGGGCCGTTCAGACAGCGGGATAAGGAGACGGCTCCTGCCCGGCCATTCGGCGTAGGAACGGGATATTCCCACGTTCTCCGCGCCGATCTGGGAGAGGACAATCGGTTTATACCGTTTGGAGGCGTAGTCCATGTCTGACCTGATCGCCGCGTTGTAATAGGTCACGAATTCGGCGAGAACCGCAGCGTCTTCAATGGAGTATCCGTACATCTTCATGAGATATCCAAGGAGGATGAGCCTCACGTTGTTGATGTGGTCGACTTCCGCGTCCTTCTCGATGACGAAAATATCCGCGTCAAATCCTGCCTGCAGTGAGGGATCCACGGCGTGAATGATCCGATACCGCCCGTGATACCCGCGGCTGAGAGGAGTCCCAGAAAAGCCGGATGCGAGCTCGGTCCCGATCCCGATGATCTGCTGCCTCGTCTCCACTTTCGAATGGGGTCCTTGGTAATTAAAAAAATCGACCTTTGCCTTCAATCCGTACAATAGCTCCTCTCTATCCACATCGAGCGCGGAAAGATAGGAGAAAGCGCCGAGGACGAGGAGGATGAAAGCAACGGATTTCTTCATAGCCGTACTCCGGAAAAGGATGTGTATCAACGGCCTCGAATGCCGTTTCTCTAAACGTAGTCCTAAATGGCTGTAATTGTCTACGGATATCGCCATAACTCTATTTTCCCATTTTTCCGATGACTTCTAAAGCATATTTTCGTATCTCCTTCGGATACCTGCCATGGGCAATGGAAAAGAGGATTTCAAGCCCGGAAGGATCGGGGAGGAAGCCGTGGTAGCCGTTGATGGCCTCGAGTGCCTTGACCGCGGCCAGAACAACGCCGGGATCTTGGGAAAGCTCCCGTTTCCGGGTGGCTTCGCCGATTGCACGGATGGAACTGCCATTGATATCGCTCCCGATCGTCCCTAGTGACTCAATAATAGCCACGATCACCGCGGCGTCACGCTCCCTCATGAGCAGATCCCGGAGGAAGATGGCCGTATCCGTTCCACAGACGACGGAAAGGAGGGAAACGGCCTGCAGGCGGACGGCGGGAAAATCGTTGATCTGTTGATCCATGAAGTATCGGGGAGAAAACGCGGCTTCTCCGGCCATGGTTTCCAGAATCTCGATGAGGTAGCGCTCCCTTCCCATGAGATCTCCCGCCCGGACAATCTCGCGGATCGCGTCAAGCGCCGCCTGCTTCATCGCGGGATCGTCGCTTTCCGCAAGACTCTTCAGATAGAGGCACTCACCGGTGACGGCCATTCTTCCTGCGTCAACGATCGCTGCCTGTGCAGACCGGGATTTCCTCTGATCCCTGCCCGGCTGGGGCCACGCTCCCGCCCCTTTCCCTCTCCCGCTCCACGCGTAGATATTCCAGTCGTCGCTTCCCGCGCACAAGAGGCCGTTGTCGTTTCCGGCGTTGAACAGAAGCTCTTCCCTTTCAAGAGATCCATGTTCCAATTCCATTCCGTTCCAGCTGTATCGCACGAAACGCCCGTCGGCGGAAAAAACATCGACCGCACCTTCCCCAAGCCTGCACCAGGAAATCGGAAAGCCGGATGTTTTTCTCCACGCCTCTATTCCCGCGCCGTCGAGAAGGAGGAGTTCACGTCCGGAAAAGAGCAGCGTAACGCCGTCTTCTCCAATCAGGATGGCAGAAACTTCCAAACCGGTTTTTTCCTCTCCCAGAACGACACCATGACGATCGATACGATAGAGACTTCCCCCCGTAGTGGAGACGAGAACAGTGCCCCGTTCCTCGGCGCAAAGAGCGGAGGGAAATCCATTCAGGTCGACTATCCACGATTCACTTCCCCAGATCGAGACGGCGATCAGCCGGGAATCCGTGAGAGGAACCACGATATCGGTGCCGTTGAAAACGGGGCTTCCCGCAGGCATCGCGGGGAGCGGGAATTTCCATCTGACACGTCCCCGGTGAGAAAAGGAGACCAGCGAACCGTTCTTGAGGAGCGCGTAGACGTGTCCTGAGGGATCCACGCAGAGCTCGTGAAGGATCTGTTCACCCAACGGAAGCCGGAACAGCTCCTTCCCCTTGGGATTGACCGCGAAAACAGTGCCATCGCGCATCGAAAGATACGCCGTCTGGTCGAGACCCAGCACGAGTGATTCTCCGACGCGCCCCCGAAGCGGGAACCTCCAGACGAGTCTGCCCGTATGGTCAACGCAGTAGAGGTATCGGTCTTCCGATACTGCGTAGATTGTCGCGAAAGTCGAAAGAACGGGAGCGCTGCATATCCGCCCTCCCGTCGGATACTGCAGAAGCGGTTCCAGGCACGCGACGCCGCCTGCGCGGACGAACAGGAGAAAAATCGCGGTACAAAAAGAGAGGAATGGAATCCGCTGATGCGGAAAGGGCCTCACCGCCGTTCCTGAATCCGCCGGCTGTCTTTTACGGCAGCCGTTTCATCGAGGCCCGCCTTCCGGGTCGGACCCGCCGCCTTCAGCAGATTCGTTATAGGAGATGAGCCGCGTCTCTTGTGCGGCTTCCGCTTCCGCCTCTTCCCTCGTTTTAAAGCGCGCGACCTCCATGGCGAGGATATCCGCATTCTCCGCAAGCACGCCGGTGATCGAAGAGACATCAACCATAGCCGCGGTGATCTCCGATGCGCCGGAAGCGATCTCGTTCATCCCGTTAAGAACCTCTCCGGAGATCCGCCGAACGTTCTCCATGGCCGCGGAAACCTCTTTCGTACCGGTCATCATCTCTCCGCTGCCTTCCTTGACGTGGACCGAAATGGAGTTGAGGGTGTTCATCGCATCGATGATCTGCTTGCCGCCTTGAGAAAGCTCGTTGGCGCTCAGGCTTATCTCGTCGAGCGCGTGCGCGACTTCATCGACCTCGCCGCTGATCTCTTCGAAGACCTGCATCGTTTCGGCGCTGTAGGCCGACGCCGCCTCTATCTTATCGACCACATCCTTGAGGATCTTTGAAATATCCATTGCGTTTTCCGCCGATGTTTCCGCGAGTTTCCTGATTTCATCGGCGACAACCGAGAATCCCTTCCCGTACTCCCCTGCGTGGGCCGCCTCGATGGCTGCGTTCATGGAGAGGAGATTCGTCTGTGATGCGATGCTGTTGATAATGTCGGCCATTTCCTGGATGCGATCGATGTTCGCGTTCACGTCCTGAATCACGGCGCTCGTCTGTTCGAGCTTTTCCCCTCCCCTTTTCGCGGTGTGAACCAGCTTGTCTGTCGATATCTTCTTCTTCCGTGTGATGTCAGCGACATTGTGGAGGGAAGCCACCATTTCATTCACGGCCGCTGTCGATTCTTCCACGGCGCTCGCCTGCTCCTCGATCTCCTTACCGAGTGTGTCGATCGCTCGGTTGATCTGCTCCATGGCTGAAGAAGAGGAAACGATATCCCCATCCAGGACGCCGATCTGCCTCTTCATGTTGTTGATGCTCTCGGATATTTCGGTGATGGCTGAGAGCGTCTCCTCGGTGCTTGCGCTGAGATCGTTCTTCACCTCCATGGTTTTTGCGCTTGCTCCCTTGATCTTGAAGACGATCGAGCTGAGCTTCTCGATGAAGGTGTTGAAGTACTGTGCAAGCTTTCCGACCTCGTCTTTCCCGCGAACATGGATAGCTTGGGTGAGGTCACCTTCTCCCATTGAAATACCTTCCAGTATGGAGGTGACACGAATGATGTGACGCAGCATGAGGCGTGAGAGGAACCAGACCAGGAGGACCATAAGAACGATGGCCAAAAGACCGAACAGGAGGATTCTTCTGCTGATCGCCCTGACATCCGCGTTAATCTCGTCGTACGGTATCGTGACGACCGCTTTCCAGTACGTGTTCGAGAGTCCGATCTCCACCGGCATCCCGACGATGAGGGACCGCTTTCCGTTCAGGATGGACGTTCCGCTCAGCATAAACGATTCGGCCGAGTCCCGGTCCAGAAGTTCGATGAGATCGGTGTTGTCGGTGAGCGTCCTGATCGACGTACCGAGCTGGTTCTCGTCCGTGCCTCCGACGATGATTCCCTGGTTCGAAAAGAGCATGAGGTACCCGGTTTCGTAGAGCCGGAAATCTTTCACCTTCCTATGCAGGTTTCCGATGTCGAGATCGATGCCTACAACGCCTGCGAAATTCTGGTATCCCTTTGTCTCAAATACGGGAATCGCTAAAGAGGAAACGAGCGTTCCCTTTCCCATGATCACTTGCTGTCTCGGTTCGATCACCGTTTCACGGAGATTGTTCTTTGGCTTGAGGTAGAAATCGCCGAACCCGGGCACATCGTAGTATTTCATGGGCTCGAGAGACCCTTTACCCGAATCGTTTCTCGACCAAAACGGAACGAATCTGCCCGTATCGTCATGCCCTTCGGTTCCTCTGTACAGCGCATCAAGTCCGTCATACGCGTCCGGTTCAAAAACCGCAAAGACGGTTAGATACTCCTCGTTGTCCTCGATGAAGCGCTTCAGGATTCGGTTGGCCAAATCACGGGGAACGGGAGCGGTATCTTTCAGGGCAACGAAGGACTCGAACGCATCGGCGAGCGCCCTGGCCTCGTGAAGGGCGCTTTCCAGTTCGCCGGAGAGGACTTCGGCGTAGTGGCTCGCGGTTTCGGTTGCTATAATCTCCGCCTTGTACGTAGCCACCTTCTGCATGGTGAAGTTCGTGACGAGCATCAGAACGCCGATGGAAACCAGGGTTGTCAAGGATACGGATAATACGAATTTTGCCGTGAGCTTCATGTTCCTCATCTTCGTTTGTTCCTCCATGTATGTGGTTTCAACACCCGTCTAGCGCACATTTTCCCATGGAACCACGGAACTTTTTGAAGCAGCGCATTGCCAGCGGAGAAAACATCTCATGCACGCGGGTTTTTTCATGCAGAGAGTCTTCGCGTGCTCTACGATCAACGCGTGAAATTCATTCCAGTACTCGCACGGCCTTGCCCCTATCTGTCCGCTGAGCACCTGCTGAACAGTATCATAACTGTCGTTTCTATTACAATGTCCCAACCGAAAAAACAGCCTTCTCGCGTACGAGTCCGCGATGAATGATCCGATCCCATATCCGTATGTAAGGATGGAATCGGCCGTTTCGGGTCCGACGCCCCGTACGGAGAGGAGATCCTCCCTCGTCGGTGGATGCCCTGGAACCACGTATCCTCCGGCGGCAAGGAAGGCGCAGAGGAGCGTCAGTGTACGCGCCTTCTGCGCATAATACCCCGAAGGCCTGATGAGGTCCGCGAGCTTACCGTCAGGCAGCGAAAGAAGATCATAGAATTGGACAATCCCGGCCATTTCCAGGTTGCAGAGCGCTTTTTCAGCGTTTTTCCATGAGGTATTCTGCGTCAGGATGGTGCCTGCGACGACCATGAACAGGTCCTCCGCCGTATCCGGAGGATCGTACGCCCCGGGATGATACCCGGAAGCCGAGTATCCCTCTCGTCCCCTCCTCCGGAAAAAGGGCCACCATCCCTGCGGTCCATACCGGGCATAGAGTCGATCAAAGAGGTCGGGAAATGTGATAGATGGGGATCCTGGGGTATCCGTCCGATTCATCGAGTCTTCTCGAAATACAGAAAAGAACGGCAGAAGCTGTTCACTTCTGCCGTCGATCTCCTCTTCCCCTCTCTCAGGTGTTCCTCAGAACAGCCTGAGCCGCGGCCAGCCTCGCGATAGGAACGCGATATGGCGAGCAGGAGACGTAGTTCAATCCCGTTCGGTAGCAAAAATCGATGGAACTGGGATCACCGCCATGCTCTCCGCAGATACCCAACTTCAAATCCGCCTTCACGCTGCGCCCTCTTTCGGACGCGATCCTGACCAACTGTCCGACACCCCTTTGATCGAGGCTCTGGAACGGGTCGTTCTCCAGGATCCCCTGCTCGATATACTCGGGGACAAAACTGCCGACATCGTCCCGTGAATATCCGTAGGTCATCTGGGTGAGGTCGTTCGTACCGAAGGAGAAGAAGTCGGCATATGCGGCTACCTCGTCGGCAGTCAACGCCGCTCTTGGGATTTCGATCATTGTTCCGATTGTATAGTCGATCCGCATCTTGAGTTTTTTGAACACATCCTCCACGACACGCTCGGCGTTCGCCCTAAGCACTTTGAGTTCCTGATAGGTTCCAACCAGCGGAATCATGATTTCCGGATGAACCTTCTTCTTTAGTTTTGCCACCTCGCACGCCGCGAGCATGATCGCTTCCACCTGCATATCGTAGATCTCCGGATAGGTGATGCCGAGGCGGCACCCCCTGTGTCCGAGCATCGGGTTCAACTCGTGGAGGGAATCGATCTTTGCTTGAAGTCGGGCAGGTTTCAAGCCCATAATTTTTGCAAGCTCAGCCGTCTCTTCCTTCGTCTTCGGCACGAACTCGTGTAGCGGGGGATCCAGCAGCCGAATAGTAACAGGCAACCCCTCCATCGCGATGAATATCCCTTTGAAATCCTTCTTCTGAAGCGCGAGCAGCTTCTTCAGGATCGCCTTGCGCTGTTCGATGGTCTCGCTTACGATCATCTGCTGGAAAATCTCGAGTTTACCCGCATCGAAGAACATGTGTTCCGTCCGGCACAGTCCGATTCCTTCCGCGCCGAATCCCCTGGCAACTTTGGCGTCCGCGGGAAGGTCGGCATTGGTTCTGATCTTGAAGCCTTTCTCCTTCAAGCCCGGTCTCAAGGCCTGAAGGCGTATCTCGTCGGCCCATGAAAGGAAGGTCTGGAGATCTCCGGCCAGCTTCGGTTGAACAACCTGCAGTTCCCCCTCGAATACCTCTCCCGTGGTGCCGTCTATAGTGACCCACGTGCCCTCCTTGAGGGTCTTCGTGCCAATGGTCATGGTCTTTCCGGAGATCTGCAACGCCTTGCAACCGGCCACACAGGGTCTTCCCATACCCCTTGCGACTACCGCCGCATGGCTGGTCATCCCGCCCGTGGCGGTCAGGATTCCCTTAGCTGCGGCCATTCCGCCGATATCCTCGGGGCTGGTTTCCTTTCTTACGAGAAGAACTTTCTTTCCGCCTTCGACCCACTTCTCCGCGTCCTCGGCCGTAAAGACGATCTGACCCGATGCCGCGCCGGGAGAGGCGTTCAACCCCTTTGCAAGCGGTTTGATCTTCTTGCGCTCCGCGGGGTCGATCATCGGATGAAAGAGCTGGTCAAGCTGCTGCGGGGTGACTCGCAAGACAGCGTTCTCCTTGGTGATGAGCTTCTCGTTGACCATATCGACCGCAGATTTGACAGCTGCGGCTCCGGTGCGTTTCGCGTTTCTGGTTTGGAGAAGGTAGAGTTTGCCCCGCTCGATCGTGAACTCGATATCCTGCATATCCTTGTAGTGCTTTTCGAGGCGGTTCTTGATGGCAACGAGTTCGTCATAGATATTTTTATTCTGCTTCTGGAGGTCCGAGAGCTTGTTCGGTGTCCTGATTCCTGCGACGACATCCTCACCCTGCGCATTCATCAGGTATTCACCGTAAAATTCGTTCTTACCGGTCGAAGGATCGCGTGTGAAACAGACGCCGGTTCCTGAATCGTTTCCGAAATTCCCGAAGACCATGGTCTGCACGTTGACGGCTGTTCCCTTCAGCCCCTTTATCTGGTTCAGGGACCGGTATTTAAGGGCTTTGGGATTATTCCATGAACCGAAAACAGCCCCGATGGCGTCGTTAAGCTGTTCCATGGGATCCTGGGGGAAGTCGTGCTTGAGTTCTTTCTTGTAGATTCTCTTATACTGATCGACGATCCTCTTCAGGTCATCGGCGGTCAGCTCCGTGTCGAGTTCAATCCCTCGCTGCTTCTTGACGGACTCGAGGATCTCTTCGAACAGCTCGGAGTTGACCCCCTTGGCGACGTTACCGAACATCTGAATGAATCGGCGATAGGCATCCCACGCGAACCGGGGATTCTTTGTGATCGCCGCGAGTCCTTCGACGGCTTTATCGTTGAGCCCAAGATTCAGAATCGTTTCCATCATACCCGGCATGGAAACGGCGGCGCCTGACCTGACCGACACGAGAAGGGGGTCGGTAGGATCTCCGAGCTTCTTTCCCATGAGTTTTTCCAGCCTGGACAGATTGAGGGAGAGCTCTTCCTGGAAACCTTCCGGATACTTGCGTCCCAGCTTGTAGAATTCCTCGCAGACCTCCGTGGAAATAGTGAACCCCGGGGGCACCGGTATGCCAAGATTCATCATCTCAGCCAGGTTCGCTCCCTTTCCCCCGAGGAGGTCCTTCATGCCGGCGTTCCCCTCCGCGGCTCCATTTCCGAAGAAATACATCATCTTGTTCTTCGCCATCTAATCCTTCTCCTTTTTCAGCCCCCAGGCGTGGTCCGTCCTCGGGTGCAAAACGGTATGTACGGTATTATGAATGATGTTTGCCCCGTTTCGGGTCTAGTCTAGACCGCAATCGTTCTCTGATTGCACCAGCCTTATCTGTACCCGGGTTGTATCCCATACCATATGCTTACTTTCGATTCAACCGTAAAATAATTTGGGGACACTGTCAATAATCGCCGTACCGATAAAAAGAAAGCCGCCCTTTCTCTGAGGAAAGGCGCGGCTTTCTCTACCACCCATGGTTTTACGCGGTATACGCCTCAAGGACTTTCATTCTTGAGGGGTGCTGCAGTCTCCTGAGCGCCTTTTTCTCGATCTGGCGGATCCGTTCCTTGGTGAGATTGTAGCGATCTCCGATCTCCTTCAGGGAGAGCGGGCTGTTTCCATTCAAGCCGAATCGGTATTCGATAATCTGCGCCTCTTTTCGGGAAATTGTCTTCAGTACCGCGTTTATATCCGCTTTCAACGATTCCTCCACAAGCATCTCCTCGGGATGCTTGTATCCCTTGTCCTCGATAAAATCCCCAAGCTCGGACGAATCTTTTTCCGCGTATACCGGCGATTCGAGGGATACAAGTTCCTTTGAGATATTCAGTATGTCATGCACATGGCTGGTATCCATATTCACCAGGCGGGCGACCTCGTTCATATCGGCCTCCTCACCTTTTACAATGGCGATTTCCTTCTGCGCCTTCTGAATCTGAACCAACTCGTTCGCTCGGTTGAGCGGCAGCCGTATCATGCGGGACTTCTCGCAGATCGCCTTGAGAATCGCCTGTCGAATCCACCAAACCGCGTAGGATATGAAATGGTAGCCCTTTTCAACATCGTATCGCTCTATCGCGTTCATCAAGCCGATATTCCCCTCGCTGATGAGGTCGGAAAGAGGGAGTCCCTGATTCTGATATTTCTTGGCCACATTCTCCTCGAACCGGAGGTTGCTCTTGACCAAACGATGCTTTGCGCTCTCATCTCCGGATGCAGCGAGTCTGGCGAAGCGGTCTTCCTCTTCCCTGGAAAGGAGGGGTATTCGGTTGATTTCTTTTAAATATATGGAAAGGATGTTCTCGTCTTCGGATACTGTTTTCTGGTTTTTCTTTGCTGCAATCTCTTTCATTGGTGGGCTCCTTTACTACATTTTATATTGCAATATCCATGCCAAGATTATGAATAGCCCTACGAAGGCTCATGTATTGTATTACATCTCATTATCCAACATAGAATTGCATTAACCCTTGAACAGGGGCTTCGCATACCGATTGAGAAACCGGGCTGATTTGCGCACAGAACAGGTATTGAAACGAGAATTTCGTCAGTTCGGAAAATATCTTTTGACCCATTTTCCATTTCTCAAGAGAAAAATGTGTCAAAAGAACACACATTGGAGGATGGATGATAATTGATACGTCGTTTACGGAATATCGGAAAAGATCTCGCGAGGGGCCGATACCCGTCCGCAGCAGAGATGGTATGGAAGTCCGCTACCGCAGGTACAGCGTTTCGCGGGATCGACCCTTCCGGAAGCGCGAAAATCTGCGGGGATGATCGTTCCTAAGTGGGAACTGCTGCGAAGGACCTTGAGAGGAAGGGGAAAAACAATCCGAACACGGGAAAAAAGCGCGGATTTTCCGTTGCAATCCTTCCCATCCAGCTCTCCGGATTCACGGAGATCTCTATACGTGTCTTGAATCAGATCCGTGACCATATCGATTTCAGCGCAGGTCGGCGGAGACGGGGACCTCCTTTCGTTCATGTACCGGCAGAGCTGTATGGCACGGAAGGCCTGCCAGTCATCTTCGTCCTCGCTTTTCTGTTTCACCATTCCGTAGTCGTTTGTTGAACGTTGGTACATTCGTACGGCATACGCTTCCTTCGCTACCTTAGCGCAGACACTCCATGTCCGTATCGCCGAATCCCCCTGACCAAGCTTCATGAGGGTGGAGCCGAGGTACAGGAGGATTCTCGAGAGCTCGCGTGTGCATTGGACGGGACAGTTTTCCAAAGCCAGCTGGAACAGCTTTAATGCGCCTCGGGGATCGTGCTTGCGCAGGGATAGTTTTCCCCTTTCCATGTTCTTCCGCCACTCTTCCATTACTCGTCCCTTTTCAATAAGATACTGACAAGAACACGATTCGGCAATTATGAATTCCAGACATCGGCCAGTACTCCACAACATTCCGCTTGACCATCGCTTGTTTCATACGTATATTTTTACAGGAAATAACAGTAGTATCCACTACGGACAAAACCACCAAACATGTATCATAAGAAACCGGAGGATATGTTATGAAGATCAAACCGATTGGTGACCGCGTTCTCGTCAAGGTGCAGGAAGTTGAAGAAAAGACTGCGGGAGGCATCTTTATCCCTCAAACCGCTCAGGAAAAGACCCAGATGGGAGTGGTAATCGAAGTAGGTGATGACAAGGACGCCATTAAGGTCAAGACAGGTCAGAAAGTGATGTATGATAAATACGCTGGATCAACCGTCAAGGTCGATGGCGTTGAGCACCTTCTCCTCAAGATGAGCGATATCCTTGCGATCATAGAGTAACGGATACTACGGTATTTCTCGATAAAAAAACCGTCCGGGAAGAACTTCCTTGGACGGTTTTCTTTTTGTTTGGAAGGCGTTATCGATTCTTCATGGAGCCTTGCTTCCTGGCGCGTTCGATCTTCTCCATCTTACGGAAGTATTTTGCCTGCTTTTCTATCTCGTCTACATCGGATACATGTATCTTGTTATCGACGATCTTGAGTTTCTTGTTCTCGAATAGTTTCCGTACCAACGCTCCTCCCTCGCTCTTGGGAAGCCCGACCATATTGATAAGTTCGGCGGGACCGAAATCGAAGGTGTAAGAATCGCTCGTGATCGGGACCCTGTTCTTCTCAAGCTGTATCAGGAGGGCGTCATACATCCTGCCAAGCGGATCGGTAAGCTGGGTATTCGCGAGCTGTTTGTAGATGAACCATATTCTCTCGGAGAGCAGCTGAGTGAGTTTCGTGATCATTTGCGGCTGTGTCGCGACCATCCGTTTGAAGTTCACCTTGTTCACCGCGAGGAGTACAGCGTCCTCGTTCGCGATAGCCGACGCAGAACGGAGCTTGTCTTCGAGCAGGGACATCTCCCCGAAGATATCGCCCTGCTTGTTAAGGATGGCTAAAAGTACCTCGTTGTCGTTTACGATTTTGGTGATCTTGACACTTCCGCGCTGAATGATGTAAAGCTCCTGGCCGGGTTGGCTTTCGGAGAATATCATCGTATCTTTTGGATAGGTCCGGGTGAATTCTTCCGTATTAGCATCGAGATACACGGCCTTCGCGTAGGGTTGTATCTTTGCCATCCGTTCCT
>CAZPZF010000071.1:0-13849 GCA_964590705.1 uncultured Spirochaetales bacterium
CCCGTCGGATCCGAGATGCTCGACCCCATCGTGCCCCAGTACATCGCGGACCTCATCTCGTGGGCCGCCATCGGCGCGCGGACGACCGAGAGCCAGATCCACCGCGAAATGGCCAGCGGACTCTCCATGCCGGTCGGCTTCAAGAACGGCACCAGCGGAAATCTCACGCTCGCGGTCGACGCGCTCAAGTCGACAAAGCATCCGCACTGCTTCATCGGTATAGACCAGGACGGGAACACCTGCATCATGGTGACAAAAGGAAACGAGGACTGCCATATCATCCTGCGCGGCGGGAGATCCGGTCCCAATTATCACGAGGAGAACATCGAGGAGGCGGAGGCGCTTCTCAGACAGGAAAACCTCCGGCCGGTCATCATGGTCGACTGCAGTCACGCCAATTCCGGAAAACAATTCGCGAAGCAGGAACGGGTCCTCTCTTCGGTCATCGAGCAGAAGAAACGCCATACCGACTCTCTCATCGGTTTCATGATCGAGAGCAATCTCCACGAGGGGAGCCAGCCTATCCTAGCGGATAAATCAGCCATGAGGTACGGGGTGTCGGTCACGGACGAGTGCGTGGGGTGGGAGGCGACCGAAAGGATGGTGCTCAAGGCCCATGGGAGTCTCGGGTAGGCCCGCTCCCACGCCCGCGGCCAGGCCGAGGCTTATCTGCCTGCGATAGTCCGGACCATGAGCGTTTTGGTGAGGATCTCCGGCAGGAGCGTCGCTTCCGAAGCGTCCGGGGGGAACCAGAGATACACAGGCACGCCGGCCCGGCCTGCCTCCCGTATCCACGAGCCGATCACCGGATCGGCGTTTGTATAGTCGCCGTACAGGACCGCTACCCCGTTTTCCCGGAACAGGTCGGAAACAGCCTCGGTCCTGAGCACCGTCGTCTCGTTTGTCTTGCAGGTGAGACACCAGGATGCCGAGAAGATCACGAACACCGGCCTTCTCTCCGCCCGGTACCGCTCCACGAGTTCGGGGCTGAAGGTTTCCCAGGCGAAGGACGACTTTGCCGCGCCCGATGCTCCCCGAGTCTCGCCGGCACCGGATTGTCCGGCTGATGCGGACAGACGTTCCGAAAGGGAAGCCGCGGGGGAAACCGCCGAACCCGTCGCGTCCGTCAAGCCAACCGCGTCCTCCATACCCGTCGCCTCCGACATGCCCGCGGAGACCCTTGCGCCTTCCGCGCGTTCCCCGCGTTCGTGAACGAGAACCGCTCCGGCTGCGAGGCAGGCGATGTACAGGAGAAGGGCGGCCGTTCTCACGGGGGCGGTACGGACAGGGCCTCCAAACAAGCCGTACAGCCAGGAGAGAGCGCCGAGCGCGATCGCGTACGCCAGGAGGGGCAGGGTCATCGCCGCGCCCCACTGCCTGACGAGGATGTCGAAGAGCCACGCGGCCGTGAGGAGGAGGGGGAAGCCCATCGCCGTTCTGAAGCGATTCATCCAATCGCCCGGCTTCGGGATAAGGCGGAGCGCCCCCGGCCACAGGCCGAGAATGAGGAAGGGAAGGGAAAGCCCGATGCCGATCGCCAGGAACGAGATGAGGATCACCGGGGCTGGAGAGGCGAACGCGAACCCGAGGGCGCTTCCCAGGACAGGTGCCGTGCATGGGGTGGCCAGGAGGACCGCGAACATCCCGGTGAGGAACGAACCCGCGTATCCTCCCCTCGAGCCCGCTTCCGCCGCTTTTGTCGCGAACGGTCCCTGGATGGTGAACAGGTCGAAGAGGGACAGGGCGAAGAGAACGATGATCGTGAAGAGGGCAAGCACGAATCCCGAGTTCTGGAACTGGAAGCCCCAGCCGACCATGGTTCCGACCGCCTTGAGCGCGATGACGACGATGGCCAGGACGGTGAACGAGACGAGGATACCCAGGGTGTAGTACAGAGACGAGACGAGGATCCGCCTCCCGTCCTGTTTCCCGGACTTCACGAGGCTCATCGCCTTGATTGACAGGACGGGGAGAACGCAGGGCATCACGTTGAGGATGAGGCCGCCGGCCAGCGAGAGGAGGAGGATGAGGAGGATGGAAGGATGCCCGCTCCCGCTGACCGCGAGTTCGACGGAGACGATCTCGGAACCGGGGAAGTAACAAACCCCGGAATCCTCGCAGAGCTGGTATCCGGCACGGAGAGAAACGGCGTACCGGCCCTCGGCGATATCCAGGGGAACCGCTACTTCCACGGTGACCACGGTATCTCCCCGATACGCTTCGGACTCGTGAACCAGGACGGGCGCTGGGTAGCGTATGTCCTCGATCCTGAAACCGTCGGCGGATTCGATCGATACGGTGAAAAAATCGCTCGCGCTGACCTGGTGAGTCCCCTCCGGGAATCGGTACAGGAGAGAAACGAGCGCGGTCTCGCCGGGGCGTGTTTCTCCGCCTTCGACACGCGCGGATACTTCAACGAGCGGCTCGCCGGGCCGCAGGCCCGCTGCCTGGCCGGTCGGCCGGGTCTCCGCGGGCAGGGAGAGGACTCCCGCGAACAGGAGAAGGAGGAGTGACGCTCCCCGCATCCGCTTCATGGGAGGGTCAGGATCTTCCTGAAGGCTTCGATCACGTCGGGAGTATCCCAGGAGCGCGAGCCGACAAACGAGCCGATTACGTTTCCCATTCGGTCTATGACGAAGGTGGAAGGCACCGCCTCGACTCGGTAGGCGGATGCTCCCCTGTCGTCGATGTCGATGTAGATGGGGAAGGTGTACCGGTTCTTCTGGATGAAGTTCTTAACCTCTGCGGCAGGCTCCCCAAGATCGACGGCCATGACGGCAAACTGGTTTCTGTCCATGGTTTCGAAGAGCCGCTGGATCGACGGCATCTCCATCCTGCACGGCGGACACCAAGTGGCCCAGAAATTGAGGAACACGATCTTCCCGCGCAGGGAGGTGAGCGAAACCGAGTTTCCGTTCAGATCACGAACCGTGAGGGAAGGGGCTGCGTAGAATGAGGGGGAGAAGCCGAGGCGAGAAAGCGGATTCGCGGGAGCCGCAGTGGAGGGTTGAGCGGTTGCGGCCGCCGAAGGTTTTCCCTCCTTGTCCTGGGCGGGAAGGATTGCGGCGCACAGGAGAATCAGGAAGAAAAAGCTGACCAGGTTCCTTTTCATCGTTTCTCCTTTCGGGAGTTTCTGATTATGAGATGCAGTCGGCCGCGTGAGTTGTTTCTCACGAACGCAGTGCGTATTCAAAAAATACTATATTACCGATGAAAAAACAACAAGAGCGCAGAAATTGTACAGCCCGTGTGCGATTCCGACCGTATGGATGTTCCGCGTTCCGATGAATCCGGCAGAGAGGATAAGACCCGAGACAAAGCCGATGATCAGCCCGGGAATCCCTTCGTAGCCATGGCAGGCCGCGAAAAGGAGAGAGGAGACGAGAGCCGACGTCCGGGTCCCCATTCCTGAGGCGCGCAGGCCGGATATGAGATAGGCTCGAAAGAAGAGTTCCTCGCCGTAGCCCGATGCCAGGCAGGTCACGGCAAGCAGAGGGATGAGAGGCCGGTTGGTGAAGCGCCAGAACCCCCCCTGGTTCGGGGCGGGAAGGCTGTTCAGTACAGCCGTGAGCCCGGCGGAACAAAGGAGGAGGAAGAGGAGGAGGGGAATGGCCGGGATGAGCCCTTTGAGGGTCGGTTTCCCCATGCCCGCCTCCGCGACGGAGCCGAACCGGTTCAGGCAGAGGATGATCACGAGCCCGCTCTGCGGAACTACGGAGAGCAAGATCCTGAGATGAAAGACGAGAGAATCGAATTCACTGCCCGAAACACCTGGAAAGAGGCAGGAGGGCAGATAGAATGCGCAAAACAAGAAAAGTCCCTCGATGGGGAAAGATACGGGTGTTTTTTGCCTGTTTGCGGCATTTTCCTCTTGCTTCATCGCTAATCCTTTGTAAATATATACCCTATCGGCCGATAATTATGTATAGCCCTGCGCATAGGACGAAAGAACGACGTTCCGGGAGTCAGGATAAAAAGTATGGTTCTAATCATTCTCTTGATCGTTTTGGTGGGAAGCCTCGTTGGTATCCTCATTCTCAGAAAACTGGGAGGAGGCTCTTTCCCGTGGCTTCATTTCTACTCGAAAGGAAAGGAAGCCGGGTTTTCAATCAAGGAGATCAACCTCCTGCGCAAAGTCGCTGTAGAGAACAGGCTGGAAAACCCGACCTCCCTTTTCTGGTCGATCAAGCAGCTCGACCGCTCCATCAGGGGCACCGTGGTCAAGTTCAGAACAGAGGGGAAGGAGACGCAGGAGCCCTACAGCTCCTTCATAGGCAAACTCTATGAATTTCGGAAGCAGGTTGAACTGAACCTCCCCAAATACACCCTCGGCCTCACCTCCTCCCGGAAGATCGTCCAACACCAGAGGCTCAAGGTGACCATCCCGGCCCTTCCGCAGGCCGTGTTCACCTCTTCCGTGGTCGAGAACCTCAAACGCTACCTCGCCATATCGTATCCGGAGGGACCAAAGCTCCCGGACGGATTCACCTGGGCAGGTCAGACCATCGGCATCTACTTCTGGAGGACCGATGACGCGGGCTATGTCTTCACGACCAAGGTCATGGAGGATTTTTCAGGAAAGCAGTACCCGATCCTCCATGTCGCCCATTCAGAAACCCTGACGCGCAGCCAGAAACGGAGGTCGATCAGGGTGGAGGTTGACATGCCCGCCACTGTCTATCCGCTCAAGTCGATTGACCAGGGAAACGCGGAGATCGAGAGGAAACCCGGACTTCGCAGCAAGCTGATCGACATCTCGGAAGACGGGGCCGCAATGCTCGTGGGAGGGAGGGCAAAACCCGGTGTGGCCCTGAAGATCCAATTCAAGCTAGACGGGGGACCCGTGGTCATGCTGGGTGTCGTGAAAGGGGTGAACTTCGACGTTAAACGGGGGCAGTCTGTGCTTCACCTACAGGCGATGATCCCCTCGCAGAACATGAAGAACCAGATCCTCTCGTATGTATACAACATATTCGGGGAACGGGCGGAAGTGGGGAAGACGAAGAGACCAGCCGCCAGGCCGGCTGCCCCGAGTCCGCAGACGCCGCCGGCGGTCGGCGTGCAGGCAACGCCTCCGGGAAAACCGAACGGAACGCCTTCGGGAGCGCTAAAGGCCGCTCCTCAGCCGGCACCGAAGGGCGTTCCTTCCAAGGCGGCATCGCCGCAGGGAAGCGCGGGAAAAGGCGCGCTGAAAGCGTAGGTTTCCCCTTTGCGCGGAGGCGGTACAGCATATCCTTGCAGGACGTGTGAAATTCGGTTACTATTACGATGATGTGTTCAAGGAGAAGCTGCATGAAACGATGGTTCCCGCTTTTCATATTCACATTCGTCTCCCTTTCGGCCCTTTTTGCGCAGGACAGCGCCGTTGTCGGCGCCTTCCAGAGAAATTTCGCAAAGGGAAGTCTTTCAACAAAGATCAAGGTGCTCCAGGACGCCGCCAATACACAGAATCCCCAGATGGGAGTTCTATATCTGCAGGCGGTTGAATTCGTCTACGATAATTTCGAGGCTTTCCAGAACGATCCGCTCGCGGAAGAACTGGCCGTTCTGGCCGTCCGGATGATCGGTAAGATCGGATACCAGCAAGGAGCGGACGCGCTCTGGAAACTCTTCGCCAGAGACAAGACCACCTCCATCCGGATCGAGATCGCAAACGCGCTTGCCGTCGTGGGGAAGGGGAATCCCGCCATCGTCAACAATCTGAACCTCTGGCTTTCGGCGCAGAACAACGTCTTCAGGTCAGGCAGCGGCGTGGACCTCCAGGTGGTCAAAGAGGTGATCGTCACCATGGGCAAGATCGGGGATCCGAGTTCCTTCCCGGCCCTGCTCGGGTCGACGGTGCTCGGCTATGCGGCTGATATCACAACGGCAGCCCAGACCGCCCTGTATGCGATCAAAGGCGATTTCGGCGCCATGGTCACCGAGGTGATCTCCAAAGGGCTCGCTTCCGAGCGTCTCGCGGCTCTCAGGCTCATGTACGCGAGCGAGACCCTCTCCACGGAGCAGAAAGGCGAAATCGCGGTCGTAGCGCTCGACGGAGCGTTGGGCCCCTCCGCCGTTGATCCGGCTGAAAAGGATACGATCCGCCAGCTCAGGTACGAATCGATCCGAGCCATCGCCGCCCTGAAATGGGCAAAAGCCACACCCCTCGTCATTCAGCATTTCAACAGGACCATTGAGGAGTGGGACAAGGGGCTCGGCAGCAAGAGCTATGTCTTGGAGGCCATTTCATGCCTCGGCGCCATGGGAACCCATGAAGCGGCAGTCCGTCTCACCATGTATCTGGAGTTGATCAACTCCTATGTTGACAACGGCCAGAACTATGACGAGCAGGTTGTTCTCGCGGTCATCAAGAACCTCGAAATCCTCGGAGACGGAGTCGCCTTCGACTACCTCCTGTATACCGGATACCTCAACTATTCGGAAAAGGTCAAACAGGCGGCGCGGGAGGCTCTCAAGAACCTCTAAACCGCGGCTGGTTCCATTACCCGTCGATCACCCGCTGCCGTTCCTCGGGGCGCCGATCCAGCAAGGCGCCCTGATCCTCTGCGCCATCCTCTATCTCTTCCCGCGGATTCCGCGGTTCGCGTCCTCTCTTCCCCTTCTCCCGGTAGCCGGTTCTCTCTGCCTCGCCGGGCTTGCCGCGTTTGTCGTGCGCGGGGCCGCTTCCAGCATGGGGCGCGGTCCATTCCGCGTATGCGGACTCGCCTGTTTACCCGGCCCCGCCGGAGCGAAGCGCATCGCCAGCCTCGTGATGGCCGCAACGGCCTTCTTTTCCGGCGGACATGCCATCCGCGCCATCCTGGCAGACGCTCCCTGGGCTGGACTTCCGCCGGCGACGGTCGTCGGATTGACTGCGGTGACTACGGAGGATTCCCGCGAGTCGTCGGGATCCGGTTCCACCGTGAAGGCCCGTTTCGTTTCCGTCCGCGATTCTAGGGGGAACGTCTCTGATGCGTCCGGGCCTGTCCTCCTCCTGTTCGATGGCGAGGAGAGGATCCCGGCGGGAAGAATGGTGGAAGTCGGGAACGGAAACGGTTCAGGCGGGCGCTCTGTCAGGTTGTCCTGGGGAACGGGGGACCCGCGTTTGGGTATGCCGGACGCGTCAAGGCCGCCGTTCCCTCCCTCCGCCGCCTTGTGCTTCTGCGGCGACCGGGCGGCCGGGCTCGGCCCGTGGACCGGACCTATGGCCGGAACGCGCGCGTCGATCCTCGCCTCGCTTTCCGCCAGGATCAGAAGGGGAGGGGAGTGGGAGGGCCTGTTCCTCGCCCTCGTTCTTGGCGTGCGGGACGATCTTGGGGTCCGAGAGTTCAGGCGCTTCGAGGAGGCCGGATGCCTGCACATCCTTGCCCTTTCCGGTATGCACCTGGCCCTTTTCGCCGGGATCGTTCTCTTTCTTCTCACTCCCGTTCTGGGAAGGAGAAGGGCATCCCTGACAGCCGTACTCCTCCTCTTTCCCTTCCTCGTGATAACGGGATCCGGCGTGTCTCTCCTGCGTTCCTACCTCATGTTCCTCCTCTCCGGGTTGTGCGGAGCCGCGGGGAGGAGGGGAGACGGGAAATCGATCCTCTGCGCGGCCTTCTTCATCGTGGTCCTCATCGAGCCAACCCAGTGTTATTCCGCCGCGTTCCAGCTTTCCTTCGGGGCCATCGCGGGGCTGCTCCTGTTCCTGAAACCGGTGACCCTGTTCCTTTCCGGTTTCCTGCCCAGGCCGATCGCATCAGCGCTTGCCGCGTCTGTTGCGGCCCAGCTGGTCACCTTTCCGCTCACCGCGGCACTGTTCGGCGTTTGGCATCCGGCTGGAATCATAGTTTCCCCGATCGTCACGATCCAGATCACGGCGTTCATCATTACGGGACTCTGCTGGGCCCTGCTCGATCTTCTGGGCCTGGGAGCGCTCTCGCGTTTCGTATCGAGCCTGCTGGATCTCGTCTATTCGTCGATCATGGGCGTCACGCTGGCAGCCTCCCGGCTTCCTTCAGTCAACTGCGATTCCTCCTGGGTACTTGTTTCCGTGCTCCTTCTTTTTGTACTATGGATCCTGATTTGGCTTTGGGAGCGTTCCCTGATACGACGGGGAGCGCGAAGGATGCTGCGGCGGAATGGAATGGGATTCTCCGAAAGAAATAGCTGCGTTCCTGAAGGATCGGGGTCTCGCGCCCAAGAAGAGGTTCGGTCAGAATTTTCTCGTCTCGCCGGGAGCCCGCGAGAAGATCCTGGAGGCGCTCGCCCCGGAGACGGGGAAGCTGGTGTGGGAGATCGGGCCGGGCCTGGGCGCCATGACCCACATGCTGCTTGAGAGGCACGTCCCCGTGACGGCTTTCGAAATCGACTACGGATTTTCGAAGGTCCTGAAGGAGCTGTTCGGCGGTGAACCCGGATTCACACTCGTCGAGGGGGATTTCCTCAGGACGTGGCAAGCGGAGCAAGAAAGGGGCGGAGCGCCCGACCGGATCGTCGGCAATCTTCCATACGCGAGCGGCTCCGCGATGATCGCCTCTCTGATAGACGGCTCGTGCCGCGCGGGCAGACTCGTGTTCACCCTGCAGAAAGAGGTCGCCCGCCGCATGACCGCAAAACCGGGCGACGAATCCTACTCATCCTTCTCCATTCTCTGCCAGACCACGTGGGACATCACCTATGTCGGGGATATCAAGGGAGGATCCTTCTACCCGGCGCCGGATATCGTTTCTGGAATCGTTAGCTGCGCGCCTCATGACCGGTACCGGAATGTCGACACCGGAATCCTGGGGACCCTGGTGCGGGATCTCTTCTCCTCACGCAGGAAGACGATTCGCAATAATATCGTTTCGGGGAGGCTCGCCCGCTCGATTCCCGCGGAAACCATCCTGGCAGCGCTCGCCGCGGAGGGGATCAGTCTCTCGGAAAGGGGCGAACGCCTGCCCGTGGCAACGCTCGCCGCGGTTGCCGTCCGAATCGGAAACAGCCGGCTGGGAAGCGCCGGCTGATGAGCCTGAACGCGCGAGCGCCCCGTCCGGCCTAGCGGCCGAAGAACTCCCGTATGGCAGCGCAGGCAGCTTCAACGTCCTGTTCCGTGGTGTTCATGTCGAAGGGAAGGGACAAGACTTCGTTCTGCGCCCGCTCGCTCTCCGGAAAATCGCCCGGTTTGTGGCCGAGGTACCTGAACGCCTCCTGGAGGTGGATGGAGAGGGGATAGAAGACCCCGCAGACGATGCCGCGGTTCTTCAGGAAGGACTGCAGGCTGTCCCGTTTCGGCGACCGGATCGTGTAATGGCTGTACCCGCGCGTGAAGCCCGCGCGAGTGATCGGGCGGCGGAGCTCCGAGGGGTCGAGCCCGGCAAGCCCTTGGTCGTACAGGGCGTGCAGACGCGCGAGTTCCGCCAGGCGCGACTCGAAATGGCGCATGTGCACGCGTAGTACGGCGGCCTGGATCGTGTCCATCCTGCTGGAGAATCCCAGGAATTCATGGTAGTACTTCTTCCTGCTGCCGTGGTTCCGCGTCATCCTGATCCTCTCCGCGTACCCGTCGTCGTCGGTTGTGATGAGGCCCGCGTCCCCGTAGCAGGCGAGGGGCTTGGTCGGGTAGAATGAGTAGCCGGAGAAGTGGCCGAAGCTTCCCATCTTGCGGCCCTTGTAGGTCGCGCCGAAGGCTTGGCAAGCGTCCTCGATCAGGATGAGCTTGTGGTCCGATACGATCCTCATGAGGGGATCCATGTCTATGGGCATTCCGTACATATGGGCGGGGATGATTGCGCGGGTCCGCTCCGTGATCTTTTCCTCGATGCGGGAGAGATCGATGTTGCAGGTCTCCGGTTCGATGTCGACGAAGACCGGGGTTGCGCCCTCGAGCGCGACGCAGGCCGCGTCTGAGATGAAGCAGAACGCGGGCAGGATGACTTCGTCCCCCTTCCCGATGCCCGCGACCGTAAGGGCGATGCGGAACGCATCCGTGCCGGAGTTGAGCGCTACCGCGTGTTTCACACCGAGGTAGGCGGCAGCCTCCTCCTCGAACTTCGACACGTCCTCGCCGAGGATGAAGTCCTCCCTCTCGATGACGCGCCGTATACTCTCTAACGCCTCTCGGCTCATGGAATCGGGCATTGCTCTATCCTCTCCCTTGAAGATACCAATAGCCGGTGGTTGGCCGGCTATCGGTGAATCGGTGCGCGGGACCCGCGCCGTGAAGCCGCGAGTCCCGGAAGAAAGTCCGTAAAAAGATCAGAATTCCTTCTCTCCGTCGGGGGTCATCATCCAGACCTTGGTCTTGGTCCATCTGAAGATGGCCATGAAGAGGTAGAGGAGGACGCCCAGCGCCAGGTAGACCGCGTAGGTGATCCACGCGGATCTGCTGAGGCCGACCGTGCACAGACAGACGATGCCGCCCGCGATGATCGCCGCGAAGACGCGGAACGCCTGGCCTCCCCAGAGCTTGTACGGATGCTGCCATTCCGGATGCCGGGCCGTCATGACGATGGCCGCGATCATGGTGAGGAAGTAGCAGCAGGAGCAGGACAGGGACATGATCGAGTAGAAGCCCGCCAGGTACGAGGTCGCGTTGGACACCAGCAGGAAGATGATGGAGATCGCGAGTATGAGAACGTTCGGAAGGATCGGCTGCTGTTTCTTGTTGAGCTTGGCAAAGGACTTGGGCAGGAAGTTTTGGCGGCCCATGGCGAACATGAGCCGGACAGAGGAGATCCAGAAACCGAGGATGCAGGTGCCGATCGTAAACAGGATGGCGGTGACGCCGAAGAACCAGCTGTAGACTCCCCAGCCGAAACCGTCGCGGAGGATGGTGAGGGCAACGAACGGATCCATGGTGGCGTGGGTCAGGTTCTGCCACGTGTCCATGCCTGCAACGCAGAAGAAGAAGAAGGTGTAGAGGGCGCCGCAGGTGAGAACCGAACCAAGGATGGCCTTCTTGGAGTCCTTAATGGGAAAGTTCCCTTCCTCCACAAGCTGGGGAACGGTCTCGAAGCCGAAGTACGGCGTTACGATCAGGGCCGTCCCGATGAGCCACCCCTTGACGCCGATGAAGTTGCTTGCCTCGCCGTTATGCACGGACTGGAAGAAGGGGGTGAAATTGGAGAAGCTCCAATGGCCGGAGAACAGGAACAGGAACCCGGTCAGGGTGCAGCCGAACAGGGCCGCGAAGAGCATGAAGGTCTGGACCTGGCCGGACAGGTTGATGTCCGAGAGGCTCAGGATCGTGAAGATGATGAGGAAGGCGATACCCACGATCGCCGTTGTCCAGTAGCTCCAGTCGAGCCGCAGGGCGAACTTGATCCAGTCGAGGATGCCCATGATCGCCGCCGGGGGGACTGCTATCCAGGCAGCCATGATCATCCAGGCGCAAATGAAGCCCCAGGTCTTGTTGACGCCGACCGTGCCGTAAACGAGTTCGGCGCCGGTGTACGGCAGCAGGGCGGTCAGGTCGCAGTAGACGAACGCGATCGGCAGGACCAGGAGGGTCATCAGACCAAAGGACAGGAATGTCGCCGGTCCGCTTCCGCCGAGGAACACGCCGTCCCAGTACCCCATGAAGGTCAGGATCGCTCCCGTCGCCAACGCGTACACAAACAGCAGGCGGAGACTCTTCTTCAGTTTTCCCGATTGTTCCATTCGGGACGATTCATTACTCATCTGCCACTCCTTTTCGTTGTTTAGCTTTCAATCTTGAAGATGACACTGTCCTCATAACCTACGTATACCCTTCGATACCCGCAGAGCTCTGAGTTGAGTTGTTCATCACCCGTATCCACCAGGAGAGACTTACCAAACAGTGAAAGCATCTTGGGCTTGCTCGCCGCTATGATGATGTTCTGTATGCCCACCTTTCTGATGACCGCCGGACTCAGCTGCTGATTGCCCCGGCCGAAGATGTACCCCTGTCCCCCGATGACCGTCACGATGATCTTCACGTTCTTCCCGTTCATGGGGAATCCGGCAAGGTAGTCGAGGATCTGTTTTTCATTCACGTCCTTGCCGACGAGTTTCCTTCGATAGACCAGGTCGATGCCGAGGAGGGTGCCGTCCAGCCCCAATTTGGTGAGAATCCCCTTAGTCGTACTGCCCGTGCCGACGATGTACAGGACATCATCTTCCATGATGTCGGCGATATAGCTCGTCAGATATTCCAGGGCAGCTTCCTCACTGTAACCGCGGCCGCTCTTCATGTTCTGCACCATTCGCATCTCGTTCGGCACGAAGAGATAGCCGTACAGTCTCGCCGTTACTCTTCCTTCCCTGAACGCCTCCTCGTCGATATCCATTACCTCGGATACCTTGAGATCAGAGACCTTGCCCTCCAGATACTGAACTACCAGATCCCCCGCGGTCTTGGGATTGATGGCGTATACCGCAGAGTGGATCTTGCAGCCGCCGGGTATGCCGAGAACGGCGATCCGCTCCTCGCCGAGCGCGTCAAAGATATTTCTCGCCGTTCCGTCGCCGCCCGCGAAGAGGAGCAGGTCCAGGCCCGCCTCCTTCATTTCCCGCGCGGCCCGTATCGTATCCGCTGGCTCCGTGTCTTCCGACTCGATCCTGCCGATGACTGTCGGGACAAAACCGGTCTCCCTGGCCGCGTTTTCTCCCATGACAGAGGGATAGGCAAGAATCTCGAAGGGCTCCGTGCATTCACGCATGCGCTGGAGTGCCACCACCGCTTTCCCGGCACATTCGGGAACCGCTCCCAATTTGCGCGCTAACGCCAATGTTTCCTTGCCGTCGCTTCCCTTGAGACCTACCTTTCCTCCCATTCCTGCGATGGGGTTTATGATCAAACCGACACGCTTCATACAGTTGTACTTGTTCCCCCGGTATTGTTTTTCCGCCGAGCCGTCTCAAACGGCCCGGCGGGATTTCGAAAACACTATTTCTTTCCTCTTTTTTTGAGATATGCCTTCCACGTTGTGGCCCACTTCGCTGGATTGTCCAGATCCTTCATGTCCTTGACCCTGTGGGTGCAGCTTCGATGAGGAGCCGTCTTGGTGATAGTCGGATCCTTGTACGCCTCCTCGGCGATATACTTGAGGGTCTCCGCGTAGGAATCCAGGTCGGCCTTGCTGTAGGTCTCGCAGGGCTCGAGGGTCATGGGTTCGGGAATGACCCACGGATGATGGGAAGCCCAGTACCATGGGATACCGAAGTCGATGAGCCGGCAGTTGACATCGTCGGAGCCAACGCCGGTGTCCTTCTGAAGCTTTTCCCAGCTGTAGCGGATCTGCTCCATCCTGTTGATCCCGTTGCCCGCGAAGGATTCGCTGAGGCCTTTGACCTTGAGGACATTCAGCAGCTTGTTCCTCATGTAGTTGTTGTTGATGACGGACACGTCGGCGCATTCCCTCAGCCCCTCGGCGCCCATGTTCATAGCCCAGGTATACGCCTTGAGGATGACGCAGGCGGTTCCCGTGAATTGCCTGATCTTGCCGATGGAGTCGGGTCTGTCGTAGTCGAGCCAATACTTCTGGCCGTCGAACTCAACCACGGGGACGGGCAGGTATTTAACCAGGTAGTCTCGGACGCAGACAGCTCCGTTGGCGGGACCCTCACCGCCGTGTGGCGTGCCGAAGGTCTTGTGGATGTTGAAATGGCACATGTCGAAACCGGCTTCCCGAGCCCTGACGACGCCGAGGAAGGCGTTCGCGTTGGCCTGGTCGTAGAAGCAGAGGCCCCCTACCTTGTGCACCATCTCGACGAACTTGTCGATGTTCGGGTTGTAGATGCCGATGTCCTCGGGGTTGGTCATGAAGATGCCGGCCAGGTGGTCGCCGATTTCATCAACTGCCGCGGTAAAGGCCTTGATGTCAGGAACTCCCCGCTCATCCGGCCAAATCGTGACGACCTTGAACCCGGCAGTCATGGGCGC
>CAZPZF010000072.1:0-13789 GCA_964590705.1 uncultured Spirochaetales bacterium
ACCATCTTCGGACCCGTAATAAACACCTGCTCTATCTGCTTAGCTTTTCCCACGGCTCAGGAGGCCAACGATTCTTCTCCATCCATTCCCAGGGGCCCTTCCCGTGATGGGACGCCGCGCGGCCTTCCCTTTCGCTCCGTTCGTGAAGATCTCTATCGATTCCTGGGAGCCTGAAACGAGCGCGATGTCTCCCGTCCGGAAGCGGTAATCGGGGCTGAACTGCCCGTACTCCTCGTCTTCACCGTTTTTCACCGATATGAAGTTGATCCCGTACGTCTGTCTGGGATTCGCCTCCACGAGGGACAGACCGGAGAGACACTGCGGCACGATGATCTCGGCTATTACGAGCGTCCCGGACACGGGGATGAAGGAGAGACGGCCGGATGAGACGAGGAGGGGCGTGATTCTCTTTGCCGCTTCCCGATAAGGAAACACGATCTTGGTCGCGCCAGCCATTTCCAGGATCTCCGCGTGACCCTCGGTCAAGGCCTTCACGAAGATGCGGGGAACGCCGAGCCTGCGACAGTAGCTTGTCGCGAGGATCGATGCCTCAATTTTTTCCCCCAGATCGATCACGACTCCGTCCAATCCCTTCGGCAGAATCCGAGCGAGGTTTTCCTCGTTCATGACATCCATGACAACGGCGTTCACTGGACGGTCCCGGTACGCATCGATGACCTCGCGGTCCCGATCGATGATGAGCAGATCGGCTCCTGCTTCAAGCAGTTCCTCAAGCACGTTCTTTCCGAAGTAGCTCAAGCCCAGTATCGCGAATTGTTTCATGTCTATTCACCCTAGAAGAATCTCGGCTTCCGGATACACGTACGCGCTCGTTCGTTCCGTGCCGCCGAGGAACACGAACGCAAGTAGGCCGACGCGGCCGGCGAACATCGTGACGATGATGACCAGTTTTCCGGCGAGGCTCAGCGACGGCGTGAGCCCGAGGGACAAGCCGACGGTCCCGAATGCGGATACGACTTCGAAGAGGCTCCGATTCAGGCCCGCTTCTCCCCCGGCTTCCGTGAGGCTGAGCGCTCCGGCGGCGAGGAAGAGGAAGGCGAGCGCCTTGACCAGGTAGATCACGGCCTGGTCGATCGTCGCCGGGGAAAATCTGCGGGTTAGGGAGTTGATCTCTCCCCGCTCGTTCCGTTTCCGGAGGATCACGAGGAGTACGACATAGGCCGTGGCGATCTTGATTCCGCCCGCGATGGAACCGGGGGCGCCCCCGATGAACATGAGAAGCATGGTGATCAGTTGCGATGACTGTCTCAGCTCCGCTTGACACACGGCGTCGAAGCCGGCCGTCCGCGGGGTGACCGATTGGAAAAGCGCGTTCATCGCGCGGTCTACGGGACCCATGGCCGCGAAGCAGTTGTCCCCCTCCAGGAACCAGAAGGCGGCGGCTCCCGCGGCGATGAGGATGGCCGTCAGGGTCAGCATTAGGCGCGCGTGGTATCCGAGTTTCCGTTTTTTCCCCCGGATCCGCCTCGCGATGTCCTGAAGCACGATGAACCCGATCCCCCCGGTCATGATCAGGAGAGAGAAAACCGCGAGGACGAGCGGTTGGCCGGCGAAGCGTTCGAGGCTGTCGGGAAAAGTGGAGAAACCCGCGTTGCAGAAGGCGGAGACGGCGTGGAACAGTGCTGTAAAGGCGCTGCCAGGAATGCCGTTCCCCTTGAACAGCGCATAGAGCAGGAGCGCACCCAGCAGCTCGATCGATACGGTGTAGAAGACGATGTCCCGCACGATTCGTACGGGATCGTATTCGACGTCATTCGTCGTGAAGCTCCTGATCGTCCGAAGTCGCCTGAAGGAGAGCCTGCGCCCCGGGATGAGGATCATGAGGGAGGTGAACGATATGATGCCCAGTCCGCCTGTCTGGATGAGGATGAGGAGAATGGTCTGTCCGAACCGCGTAAAGCCGGCCGTATCGACGGTCGAGAGGCCGGTCACGCAGACCGCTGATGTCGCCGTGAAAAGAGCGTCGATCGGGGAAAGGCGTTTCGGCTGGCTCGGAATTCCGGACCAGGCCGCGGGAAGAAGGAGGAGAAGCGTGCCGGCCGCGATCACGGACACGAAAAAGATGAGGAGAAAGGCTGTATCTGACTTTATCGGTCGTCTGCGCATCATGTCATGGCTCTATCCGCAGACGGTATCCGACTCCCGGTTCAGTCATGAGCAATTTAGGCGCGGACGGCTCGCTCTCGATTTTCTTCCGTATCTGGTTGATGTAGACGCGCAGATTGTTGTATTCCTCCGCCATGGCCGGTCCCCATACCTCCTGCAGGATCTGCTTGCGGGTCATGATCTTTCCCGCGTTCCTCACGAGGATCTCGAGGATCGACCATTCGGTGGGCGTCAGGTGCTCCTCCTTTCCCTCCCGGTACGCCTCTCTTCTGTCGAGCCGCAAATCCAGGAGTCCGACCCTAATGGGTTTCCCCAGCGCTTCCTTCGGGGTGCGGTGGCGGAGAGCTACCCGGATCCGCGAGACGAGCTCTCCCGTGCCAAAGGGCTTGATCAGGTAATCGTCCGCCCCGGAATCGAGGAGCTCGATGATCTCCTCCTCAGCGTCGCGTACGGACAGGACGATCACCGGGGTATCGCCCCGATCGCGGATGGTCCGGAGCACCTCGCGGCCGTCCCCGTCGGGAAGGCCGAGATCGAGGAGCACCAGGCTGGGCTTGACTCCTATGAATTGGTTCTTCCCCTCGGCGCATGAGGTGGCCTCGAAAACGGTGAAGCCGTTCCGTTCGAGGTAGAGACGAAGGAGTCTCCTGATCTGTAGTTCGTCGTCGACGACCAGAACGGGCGTCATGGCGTCTTCCTCCTCGGCAGGCGGATCGTAAGGCGCAGGCCGCCCCTTGGGCTTCTGCCCGCCTCTATCGAACCGCCGTGCGCCTCGACGATCCCCCGGCAGATGGAGAGTCCCAGGCCACAGCCCTGTCCCGGCGTACTGTGCGTGCCCCGATAAAAGGTATCGAAGAGAAGGGGAAGCTCCCTGTCGGGAACCCCGGGACCATCGTCGTCGAACAGCATGATCGCTCGGCCGGATTCTTCTGAAACATCGACCTTCAACGTGGATCCCACCGGCGTGTATGACGCGAAATTGCGCAGGATATTCCGGAAGACCTGGGCCATGAGAACGGGATCGGCCTCTATTTCCGAATCCTTTGCCGTCTCGGAGAGCGTTATCGGATGGCTGCCCGGATCCTCGCCCAGTCCGTCGATGGCGGCGCCGATCAGCTCGTTCACGAAGGTCGCCTCCGGACGGAGACTGAGCTTGCCCGCCTCAAGGCGGCTCATGGCCAGCAGATCCTCGACGATCTCGTTGAGCTTATTCGAGGCGGTCATGGTTTCGGCGAGCAGGGCGCTGCGGAGAACCGGATCCTCGGCCGCGTTTCCCTCGAGCAGTCCGCTGACCGCGCCCTTGATCGTGGTAAGAGGAGTCCTCAGCTCGTGGGAGACATGGTTGATGAGGATCCGGGAAAGTCGCGCCGTTTCCCCGGCCATCTTGTTCCGATCGTTTTCCGCCGAAAGGCATTCCCGTTCGAGCGCGAGGGCGATGTTCCCGGCTATGGCCGAAAGCAGTTCACGGTTTTCTCCCTGTAGGCTCCGCCCCTCTCGGCAGTTTACGTACAGAATCCCGAGAACCGATTCCTGAGACTCCAACGGCAGGTACAGGCGGCGGTCGCCGTCGGTTATCGCCTGGTTCGTATCGAAACAACGCCTGGCCGTCATCGGGTCGAAACCGGGAACCGGGTCTTCCGGCGCCCCGCGGCCCGATAGGAGAACCGATTCCCGGTTTCCTTCCTCGTTTCGCAGCGCCAGAACGGAGCGGACGCCGAGGTGCGCGGAGAGGTAGTCTTCCACGAATCGAACAGCCTCTTCGATCCCACGCACTCTGGAGAACGTTCTGGTGAAACCGTACAGGAAGGCCATGCGGCGTTCGCGGAGAGAGAGCGCCGTTTCCTTCTCCTTAAGCCGGGAGGTGAGGAATCCGCCGACAAAGGCCGCGCAGAAGAATGCGAGGAACATGAGGATATCCTCGAGGCTCCCGATGGAGAAGGTCATCCGGGGAGGAATGAACAGGAAGTTCCAGAGAAGGGCGCTCAGGGCGGCGCAGCCGAAAACGACGGCGCGGCCGCAGGCAAAGGGGAGGGCGATGATCGTGAGCAGGTAGAGGATTGAAATGGAGCGGTACCCGATCGCGGGAAGCGCGAGAAGGCCGACGGCTGTAACAGCGGCCAGCGCCGCCGCTGCCGCCGGGATTCCTCTCCATGTCCCCGTCTTTCCACGTGTTCCGGGCCTTCGGTAACGGACAGGCACCGGATTTTTTCCCCTCAGGATGACAACGTCGAGATCTTCCGACTTTCTGATGACCTCGGCCGTGACGCTCTTTCTGCCGAGGAACGGCAGGTTCTCTTCGCCGGATTTCCCGATGACGATGGCCGCGGCCCCCGTGATCCTGGCATATCTGACCAGGCAGGAGGCGACCTCGCTGTCGGTGAGCGTCAGGGTCTCCGCCCCCAGGTCTCTGGCAAGGGCGAGGTTGCGTTCCAAGTCGGGCGAGCCGCTCGTTTCGTCCGGGGTCCGCACATGCAGTGCTTTCCATGTCGTGCCAAAGCTCCTTGCCGCGGAGGCGGTCCACCGGATGAGGTATTCGGAGTTTCCGCTTCCGGTTACGGCGGCGACGAAGTGGTTCCCCTTGGGCGATTCCCTGCTTGAACGCGATTCTCCGTCCATATCCGGATGGTATCATTCCGGGATCGGTTTCCGCTATACAGAGACCATTAAGAGAGTCTGCAAAGCCATTAATGAAGGCTTAAAACTGGGCGGGCAGGGCAGCTTCTTCCTATTTCATGGTATAATAGATTCAGATCGTGAGGCCGATCGTGTAAGAAGCACTGGTGCTGTACAATATATCGTATATTATATATTATGCAGAATGATCGAGCCTCGTACGCTGCCATAGACACGAGGAGGAACCCATGGCGGATGGTATCTTTTCCCTTGAACGACCGGCAAACGAACCGATCCTCTCCTACGCCCCTGGCACCTGGGAGCGGGAGGGATTGAAGGCGGCTGCTGCTGCCATGCGGACCTGGGAGATGGATGTCCCCTGCATCATCGGCGGAAAGGAGGTGCGTACCGGAAATCTCGGTAGGATGACGCCTCCCCACGATCACCGCCATCTCCTTGGCACTTATCACAAGGCTGGGCCAAAGGAGGTCGAGATGGCCGTTTCCGCAGCGGCCTCGGCCGCGCGGGAATGGGCGGCACTCCCCTGGGAGGAGCGGATCTCCATATTTTTGCGTGCGGCCGAGCTTCTCTCCGGCCCATTTCGCATGACCCTCAACGCCGCTACCCTCCTGTGCCAGGGCAAGAACGCCTTTCAAGCTGAAATCGATTCGGCCTGTGAACTCATCGACTTCTTCCGCTTCAACTCATACTACGCGAGGCGGATATACGAGGATCAGCCCCTCTCCTCGAAGGGAGTCTGGAATCGGCTGGAGTACCGTCCCCTGGAGGGTTTCGTCTTCGCAGCCACGCCGTTCAACTTCACATCCATCGCGGGCAACCTTCCGAGCGCCCCTGCGCTTCTGGGAAACGTGGTGCTCTGGAAGCCCGCGTCGACCGCAGTCTACTCCGGATACCAGCTCATGCTCCTATTCAAGGCAGCCGGACTGCCGGACGGGGTGATCAACTTCCTTCCTGGAGACGGCGCTTCAGTAGGAGCGCCTGCCCTAGCGGATCCTTTGCTTGCGGGGGTCCATTTCACCGGTTCCACCGCGGTCTTCAAGGGGATGTGGAAGAGCATCGGGGCGAACATAGACCGATACCACTCCTACCCACGGCTGGTCGGGGAAACCGGAGGCAAGGATTTCATCTTCGCCCACGCTTCTGCGGATATCGACGAATTGGTCTGTGCCTGCGCTCGGGGGGCCTTTGAGTACCAGGGGCAGAAGTGCTCGGCTGCTTCCCGGGCGTTCATCCCGAAGAGCCTGTGGAAGGAGTTCCGCGACCGTCTCGCGGCCGCCGCGGACGGCCTGCCCATGGGCCCGCCCGAAGACTTCGGGAATTTCGTGAACGCGGTCATCGATAAAAACGCGTTCGGGAGCATCAAAAGATATATCGACGAGGCGCGGCACAGCCCGGACGCGGAGCTGATCGCGGGAGGTGTCTGCGACGATACGAACGGTTGGTTCATCAGGCCCACGGTGATCCTTGCCCGTCGGCCCGACTACCGGAGCATGACCGAGGAGATCTTCGGCCCGGTCCTCACCGTTTTCGTCTACGATGACGAAAAACTTGAAGAAACCCTTGATATCTGTGATTCCGGGACCCAGTACAGCCTTACTGGAAGCGTATTCGCAAGAGACCGGTACGCCATCGCGCGGATCGAAAAACGGCTGGTCAACGCGGCCGGCAATTTTTACATCAATGATAAGCCTACCGGCGCTGTCGTGGGCCAGCAGCCTTTCGGCGGCGGCAGGGCTTCGGGAACCAACGATAAGGCGGGTTCCGCCATCAACCTGTACCGCTGGCTCTCTCCGCGCGCGATCAAGGAGACACTCGTGCCCCCGCGGGACATTTCCTATCCCTTCATGCGCCGGGATTGAGAAATGGCACATCTTTTCATTCCTCGTGATTTGCGATAGGCTTTGGGCCGCAAGGAATAGAGTATCCTGTCACGCTTACTTCGCGCGGCAGTGCGGCGGGTTCGCTGTGACGGCACAGGGAGAAAAAGGCCGGGACATGACCACAGAACAGATCGAGAAGCGGTATCGACGGAGACAGGGAGAGTTGTCCCTCCTCTCCGATATCAGCAGGATCCTCGACCGGAGCGTGGATCTCCGCGAGATCATCGACCCTGTTCTCGGCCTGCTCTCCGACAATCTCGGCCTTCACCGGGGAACCGTGAGCCTGTTCAACCGGCAGGCGGGTGAACTGCGAATCGAGAACGCCTACGGCCTTTCGGTCGAGGAGCAGGGGCGTGGCCGATACCGGATCGGCGAAGGAATCATCGGCAGAGTCCTCGAATCGGGAAAGCCGATCGTGGTTCCCCGCATGATCGACGAGCCCGCCTTCCTCGACAAGACCCGCTCGCGGACCCTGCCGGAGAAGGAGCAGAGCGCCTTCATCTGCGTGCCCATCATCATCGAGAACGAGGCCATCGGAACGCTCAGCGTCGATCGCACCGCGTCTGACGCACAGGAGCTCGATGACGACGTCAGGCTCCTCGGCATCGTCGCGTCCATGATCGCGCAGGCGGTCAAGCTCCGCAGGCGGATCCAGGAGGAGAAGCAGCGCTTCTCCGACGAGAAGGCCCAGCTTCGCGAGCGGCTCCAGGACCGTTTCAACCCGGCCAACATGATCGGAAACTCGCGGGCCATGCAGGAGGTCTACAATCTCATCGCGCAAGTGGCGAAGAGCGATTCGACCGTGCTGATCCGGGGCGAGAGCGGGACCGGCAAGGAGCTCGTCGCCGAGGCGGTCCATTACAGTAGCCGAAGGGCGGACAAGCCATTCATCAAGGTGAACTGCGCAGCCCTTCCGGACACGGTGATCGAGAGCGAGCTGTTCGGCCACGAAAAGGGAGCCTTTACCTCGGCCGTGGCCATGCGCAAGGGCCGCTTCGAGCTTGCCCATGGCGGAAGCATCTTCCTGGACGAGATCGGCGACCTCTCCCCGAACGTCCAGGTCAAGCTCCTCCGGATCCTCCAGGCAAAGGAGTTCGAGAGGGTCGGGGGGAACGTGACGATACGGACGAACGTCAGAATCATCGCCGCGACCCACCAGCCGCTGGAGGAACTGCTGGCCGCAGGCAAATTCCGCGAGGATCTCTTCTACCGTCTCAACGTGTTTCCCATCCACGTTCCTCCCCTGCGGGAGCGTAAGAGCGACATCATCCTCCTCGCGGACCATTTCGCGGAGAAGTACGGCCGGCAGAACGGCCGCGAGATCAAAAGAATATCGACACCCGCCATCGACCTCCTCATGATGTACTACTGGCCGGGCAATGTCCGGGAGCTGGAGAACTGCATCGAGCGGGCCACCCTCCTCAGTACCGACGGGGTCATCCACGGGCATCACCTGCCGCCGAGCCTCCAGAGCGCGGAATCCACCGGGACCACGATCTCCAACACCCTCAGGGGAGCGCTCGACCGGCTGGAGATGGAGCTGCTTCAGGACGCGCTCAAGTCGTCCAGAGGAAACATGGCCGGCGCGGCTCGGCTCCTCGGGATTACGGAACGGCAGATGGGTCTCCGTGTCAGGAAATATCGGATCGACACGAGACACTTTCATACATAAATGTAGGAAATACCGTCTTAAGCTACATAAATGTATGAATTCTGCATGTCTCCGGCTTCCTGGAGCCAGCGACTGTTCCGGCACGAGAAACCGCTTGATCACCGAAAACGCCTATGAACGGTTTGGAGAAGGGCGTGGCGGGCAGTCGGGAAGGAGCCTGATACGATTCCGCGGTGGCTCTGCGGCCGCGGAACAGCGGGGAAAAGGTCACGCGTGCCCTGTCTCTCCCGCGCGGTCCGACGGGATCCGTACCTGTGGAAGGTCCTGGCTTTCCGCAGGTAACCCTTTGCCGAATGTATAGTTACGTTTTCACGGCAGACGGAGCGCCCTTCTCCTACGGAGCCGCCCTTGCCGTTTCCCGGGCGGCGCGGTAGCCGCGATCCCGGAAACCCCGCGCGCTTCCGCCGATTTCCCTTGGGCGTCGGCCGCAGGCGGAGCGCCGAACGGGTGGGGAGGGCGGCCTGCCTCTCCGACGCTGCGTCGCCCCGTAGACGGGGGTTTCCGGATTACTCTATCAATCAGGTGAACTTGGCATATTTATTGCACAAATGTTAATCATAACGGACGCCCCTTATCAGGCACCGTGGAACCCATACACATGGAGCGTGACACAATGAACACAGGAATCGATTTCACGAAAACGCCTCTGAACGAACTATATGGACGCAACTGTTTCAGCGAATCGATCATGCGGGAGCGACTCCCCAAATCCGTCTTCAAAGAGTTGAAGCGGGTCCAGGAGGGGGAGTGCGAACTCTCTCTCGACGTCGCCGAGGTCGTGGCCAACGCCATGAAAGACTGGGCGATCGAGAAGGGGGCAACCCATTATACCCACTGGTTCCAGCCCCTTACGGGATTGACGGCGGAGAAGCACGATTCGTTCATCTCGCCGACTCCGGACGGGAAGGTGATCATGGAGTTCTCCGGAAGGGAACTCATCAAGGGGGAGCCCGACGCCTCCTCTTTCCCGTCCGGGGGGCTGCGTGCGACCTTTGAAGCCCGCGGATACACGGCCTGGGACACCACATCCCCCGCCTTTGTGAAGGAGGAGACGGCCGGGGTGACCCTCTACATCCCGACGGCGTTCATCTCCTACAACGGCCAGGCCCTCGACAAGAAGGTCCCCCTCCTCGCCTCCATGGACGCGCTGAACCGCCACGCCCTGCGGATCCTGAAGGTGTTCGGAACGCAGGCCGGACGCGTGACTCCCACCATCGGGCCCGAGCAGGAGTACTTCCTCCTCTCCCGTGACCTGGCGGACCGGAGATCCGACCTCCTCCTCGCCGGAAGGACCCTCTTCGGGGCGCGGCCGCCAAAGGGGCAGGAGATGGAGGACCACTACTGCGGCTCCATCAACGTCAAGGCTGCCGCCTTCATGCGGGAACTGAACTACGAGTTGTGGAAGCTGGGGATCTCCGCCAAGACGCAGCACAACGAGGTTGCCCCCAACCAGTTCGAGATCGCCACGATCTACAGCTCGGCGAATGTGGCCGCGGACAAGAACCAGCTCGTAATGGATACGATCAAGAAGGTGGCTAACAGGCACGGGATGGCGGGGCTCCTCCACGAAAAACCATTTGCCGGGGTCAACGGGTCGGGAAAGCACATGAACTGGTCGCTCGCCACGGATACGGGGATGAACCTGCTGGAACCCGGGGAAGACCCCCACACGAACGCGCAGTTCCTCGTGTTTCTCGTTGCCGTCATCAAGGCGGTCGACACATATGCGGCGTTGCTGCGGACCTCCGCGGCGAATTCCGGCAACGACCACCGGCTCGGCGCGAACGAGGCCCCTCCGGCCATCATCTCCATCTTCTTGGGAGACCAGCTTCAGGAGATCCTGGAAACGCTCTCGCGGGGAGAGTCCGTAAAGACAGGAAAGGGGGAGACGCTCAGGATCGGGGTCACGAACCTCCCTTCCCTCCCGAAGGACATCACGGACCGGAACAGGACCTCGCCGTTCGCGTTCACGGGAAACAAGTTCGAGTTCCGGATGGTCGGTTCCTCGGCGTCGATCGCGTCGCCGGCCATGGTGCTCAATACCGCGGTAGCCGATATCCTCGACCGCTTCGCCTCCGCGCTCGAAAAGGCGGAGGATCTGAACCGGGCGGTCCATGAACTCATCGTATCCGCCTATACGGAGCACAGGCGGATCATCTTCAACGGAAACGGTTACTCCCGGGAATGGGTACGGGAGGCGGAGAAACGAGGCCTTCCCAACATCCCCTCGACAGTGGAAGCCATACCCGAATACACAAAGGACTACGCGGTAGCCTTGTTCGGCAGGCATGGGATCCTGAGCAGGCAGGAGCTCGAGTCAAGGGCCTCGATCTACCTGGAGAAGTACGCGAAGCAGATCACTATCGAAGCTCGGGTCATGGTCTCCATGGCCGAAAGGGAGATCCTCCCGTCGGTGATGGCTTACGGAACGCGGCTCGGGGACTTCGTGCTCAAGGCGCGGGAGGCGGCGCCGGATGTGGACGTGAAGCCCTTCGAGGAAAAGCTTGCCGGCCTCGTGCAGGGCATGACCGCGCTCCAGAATTCCGTCAACGCGCTCGCAAAAGCCCTGGAAAACACCCGAAGCGAGGGGGAGAACCACATTCTGGAAACGGCGCGATGGTTCAGAGAGAGAGTCGTGCCCCTCATGGAGGAACTCAGGCGTCAGGCCGACCTCCTGGAAACGATGGTTCCGAAGGAGCTGTGGCCGTTCCCGACCTACGAGGAGCTTCTGTTCAGGCTTTAAGCCCCGTTCAGTTCGAATCGCTGGTCACGAAACGGCCCACATGGCTCTGGATCTCGTCGGTCACCGCGTCGAGCTCCTGCGCATAGCCGGCGACTTCACGCATAGCCTTGGAGATCTGGCTGATCGCGTACGTGATTTCGGCGATCTGTCGGTTCACGTCGTTCGAGAGCGTTGTGGAGGAGGAGAGCGCGGAGATGACGCTCCGTGACTCCTCTCCCGCGTGGTCCGCGGTCGTATCGACCTTTACCGAAGTGTCCCGCAGCGACTCCATCGCCTTCCTGATCTGCTCGCTCCCGGCCGCCAGCTGAGCGGCGGACATCCGGATCTCGTCGAAGGACGTGAAGCTTCCTTCTATGCCTTCGGCTATCTCGTGGAAGGCCTTCTGGGAATCGTCGGAACTCGCTGAGGCTTCAGCGATCTTGCCGATGATCAGCTTGAGAGCCTCCCCGATCTTCTTGGAGTTCCTTCCGGAGTCGTCGGCGAGCTTCCTGATCTCCTCCGCGACGACGGCGAACCCCCTTCCGTAGGCCCCGGCGTGGGCGGCCTCGATGGCCGCGTTCATGGCGAGCATGTTCGTCTGGGCCGCGATAGAGTTGATGAGCTTGAGCATGTCGGAGATGGTCTCCACCTCCCGATGGATCTGGCTGACGACTGAGGCGGTCTTTCCAATCCTCTCCCCGCCGCGGGCCGATTTCTCCTTGAGCAGCCGGGAAGCCTCCTCGCTTCTCTCGGTGATCGAGGCGATCCGCGTGATTCCGTTGATCATGGTCTCGACGGCGGCAAAGGATTCCGAGGCCACCTTCTTCTGAATCTCGGAGGTCTCGCCGAGTTCTCCGATCCTCCTGGCCATGTCCGTTCCCTTCTCCTTGCTCTCGTTGATTTGTTGGTCCATGTTCTCCATCGCCTTCCGGATCGTCTCGATGGTGCTCTCGATCTGTGATATGGACGTGGCTGTTTCCTCCGCGCTGGTCACCATGACCTCCTTGACCCCGACGGCCCGGTCAACGGATTTCCGGAGGTTCGAGACGATGAGGCTCATCCTGTCGGCGAACGCGTTGTAGCTTTCCGCCATGCGGGACAGCTCGTCCCCGGTTCCGGTGCGCAGCCGTTTCGTCAGATCCCCCCCGCCCTGCGCGATCTCCTCGAGCGCGGAGCAGACGGAGAGGATGGGGGAGATGACGATCCTCTGAAGCACGAAGCGGAGGAGAAGCCCAAGAAGCAGGGTTCCCAGCACGATGGGAGCGATGCTCGTAATGATCGTGTTTCGGGTGATCATCTTGACCTCTCCGATGTCCTTGTCGCTGGCCAGCACGGCGACGATCCTGCCGGACGAGTCTTTCAGGGGGGCGTAGGCGGAGAGGAAGGTACCCCAGTCGTCGGTGTACGGCTCGTCCGTGATGATCATCCGGCCCGTCTCAAGCGCCGTGAACGCTTCCTCGGGGGCGTCGTCATACATGGTGAAGCTGTTGTCGTCGTCCTCCACCAGGCGGGGGTCGTCCCCCGTGTCGAGGGCGAACTCCAGCCCCCCGTTCGCCGGCCTCAGGGTGTACAGGTAGGCGAGGCCGAAATCCTCGTGGATCCGTTTCATCCCCTCCCAGATTCCGTACGCGTAGTCCTCAACGCTTTCCTCGGGGGTGAGCCGCGCGATGAAATCCCCGTCGATGATGTAGGATCCCGCGTGCAACGCGTTGGTCAGGGTGTCTTTAACCCGGTCCTGTACCGAACGGGATAATCGGGCGGAGAAAACGCCGGCCATGACGGCGATGATGAGGAGGAACACTACGGTTATGGCGATGAGAAAGCGGACCTTGAGTGATGTATGCATGACGATCCTCTCTGTTATTGCCGATTCGGCAATGAAGCACAGAAATTTCGTATGAAAAGGCATAGGAATGTGTGATCAGCGAGATAGTAACATGGGTTCCGGAGAAAGAAAAGGAAAAAAATGGTGTTTCCGGTATTTCGTTATTCCGTTTCTTCGGATTTCAGCTCCGCGGTTGTCTCGAAAGCCCGTGCAGCGGCCGGTGCCGTGGTCGTGGAAACGGTTGGGGAGGCGGCCTCTGTCGTGCCCGGGGAGCCGCCGTTCTCCCAGAAGTCGATCTGGTACTTGTACCCCTGCTCGGTCAGAAACTTCTGCCTGTTCGCGGCAAAGGATTCCTCGAGGGTGTAGCGGGTGATGATCGAATAGAAGTAGGAGTTCCGTTTCTTCGGCCGGAGGATCCTGCCCAGGCGTTGCGCCTCCTCCTGACGCGATCCGAAGGTCCCTGATATTTGGATGGCGACCGATGCGTCCGGTAGATCGATGGCGAAATTCGCCACTTTTGACACGACGATCACGTGGTGATGGCCGCGTTTGAAATCGGCGTAGATCCGCTCCCTCTCCGCGTTCGGAGTACGCCCCGTGATCAGGGGGGCCATGAGCGCCTGGGAGATCTCTTCGAGCTGGGCCAGGTACTGGCCGATCACCAGGATGGAGTCCTCCCGGTGGTTTGCGATGATCTCTTTGGCGATATCTATCTTCCGGGGATTCTCGGAGGCGATCCTGAACTTGGTCCTCTTGTCCGCGACCGCGTAGGGGATCTGGAGATCGAGCGGAAGGTCGACTCGAATCTCGCTGCAGTACGCCTCGGCTATCCAGCCCCTGGCCTCGAGTTCCTTCCAGGGGACATCGTAGCGTTTCGGTCCGATGAGGGCGAATACGTCCTCCTCCCTGCCGTCCTCCCGCACGAGGGT
>CAZPZF010000073.1:0-13240 GCA_964590705.1 uncultured Spirochaetales bacterium
ACCCGGAACACGGTCTCCCTCACTCCCCCGACGATCGAAACGAGAAGGAACCAGGCCGCGCTGCCAAGCGCCCCGCCGATCACGAGGGACAAGGCGCCGAAACAGGCTATCTCCGCGTACACCATTCCGCCCATGCCCCGCCCGTCCATTCCGACTGCCTGGATGATCCCGAGCTCCCTCGTCCTGACGATCAGGTTCGTGCTGATCGTGTTCACGATATTGATACACCCGATCAGCGCGAGAATGGCCATGAATCCGTAGAAGAAGAGGCTCAGGGCATCGAAATCCTTCGTGAAGGTTTCCGAGACAGCCTGGGCGTCTATGTACGAATACGTCGGATCGCGGACCACAAGCTCGTCCAGGTACCGGACAAGCCGCTCCTTGCCCTCACCAGCTTCGAGCTTAATCATCATCTTGCCGTATTCACAAGATCCTGTCAGCTCCTCGAACTGCTCCATGGTAACGACCACGTCGAATCCTCCCTCGTATTCGTTGAAGTCGTCGTACAACGGCTCCCGGACCAGGCCGATGATCCGCCGGGGAGACAGGGGATCCCCCGCGATATGGATCAGATCCCCCTTTTCATACGTTCCGCGCGGCGCGTAGGATCTGATCCCCTTGGGATTGATGTAGGAACCCGTTTCCACGAGGATCACCCCTCCCGTGCGGTTCATCTCCGCGGGATCCGTCGAACCCCATACCGTCGAATTCGCCATGATCCTCATCGCGTCATTCCCGTAACAGAGGATCCGGCAGCGGGGGATCCTGATCCAATCCCCTTCCTTCTGATATGTCCCGAGATCCTGGACATTGCTCCTGTACTGCGGCGAAAGGCTCGCCTCCGGGACCAGCATCTCGACTTCCCGCTCCAGGCAGGGGAAAACCGTCTCCACCTCTGCCATGCCGCGGATATCCGAGTATATGGAAGCTTCGATCCCTGCCTCGGACTCGAGGAGGAACCCGGGAAGGTCAGGATCGTTGACGACATTTGTCCGGCGTACGAGCCCCAGAAGCCCTCCGAACGAGACGTAGAGCACGACGCTGATCACGATGGAGAACATCGTCACGAAGAAGCGTTTCCTGTTCCTCGCGATGTTCCTTCCCGCCATGGTGAGCGCGAAGCCCCGCTTCTTCCACACTCCGGCGCGCCGACGGGGCCGAACGAAGCGTTCATGCGCGTACATACCCGTGCCTCGGACCGCCTCAATGGCTGGTATCCTTCCCGCCCGCAAGGCGGGAGCCAGCGCGGAGAGGAGGACCGTCGAAACGCCGGTCAGGATCGAGGCCGCGACGACCGGAAGCGAGAAACGCACCGTGAGATCCTCGAAGAGAAGATTGGAGCTCAGGGCGTCCGCTACGAGGAACACGATGCCCATGGCCAGGATACCGCAGGCGCATCCGATGGGGACGCCTATTCCGGCGATGATAAGACCCTCCCGATAGATGAGCCGCCTGATCTGCCGAGGCGTGGCTCCCACGCAGCGGAGGATCCCGAACTGGGATACCCTCTCGATCATGGAGATGTTGAACGAATTGTAGATCACCGCGATGGTCGCGATGGCGATGATGAGCACGATCACGGCGTTGAACAGGGCCATCCGCTTGTTCATGTTGTCCGAAAGTCCGCGGCCGTACATGTTGAGAAGCTCCTCGTTGTAGACGATGTTCGCGGACGGAACGCCCGCGGATTCGGCTATCCTCTCCGCGGTTGCCTGGACCTGCCGCAGGTTTCCGAGCAGGACGAGGATGTTGATCATGTCCTTGGCTCCGAGATCCTCGTACCCGTTCCAGACGACCGCGTCGCTCGAGTAGTTGTTCGAGATGTGGAAGGTCTCGCCGAGGATGCCGGTTATCGTGAAGGTGCGCTCGCCCGTGACGATGAACCGTTCCGGAGTCCCGGGTTTCCCGTCTTTGCCCGTGGCCGGATAGCGGAAGGAGGTGACGAGGGCGCCGCTTTCCGTCTCCCTCCTCTCCCCTACCGGAAGGGTCACGGACGATCCGATGCCCGCGCCCTCGCCGAGGAACCTGAGGGTGCGCCTGTCAACGGCGATCTCCCCCTCCGCGCGTGGAAGCCGACCCGCCTCGATCCGGCTTTCGGTCATGAGCATCTCCATGGCCCTGGTATCGTTCTCGGAAAGCCGGATGAGTCTGTACGGGACGACCCGTTCACCAGCCGCGCCGGAGGCTTCCCCTGCGGCGCCCTCCGAGGCTCCTCCGGCGGCACTCCCCGCAGCCACGGTGTCGTGGACATCGATCACCGCGAACCCGGCGATCCTCCCCATGCAGCTGTCTTCCACATCAGCGTGGGCGGCGATCTGACGGGCCTGATCAGCCGTGACATTCCTGAAACCCACATGGAAGTTCCCCTCGTGCCTGATCGCGTTCCTGACAAGCTGGGCTTTCACGCTCTCGATGATCGTGCCCGTGCCAGTGATCAACGCGGAGGAGAGGATCACCCCGACGATCGTGAGGATCGTGCGGCGCCTCTGCTTTTTCAGGTATGAGATCGACAGGTCGGTATATCGTTTCATCCCCTGATCCTCCGGTCCTGGACGATCCTCCCGTCCTCCATGGTCAGGACGCGGTCCGCCTCGCAGGCCAGGTCCCGGTCATGGGTGACTAGGAGGAGGGTCTGGCCGTACCTGCGTGCGGAGAGCTTCAGGAGATCCATGATTTCCCTGCGGTTCCTGCTGTCCAGATTGCCTGTCGGCTCGTCGGCGAGGATGATGGAGGGACGGTAAATCAAAGCCCGTCCGATGGAGACCCGCTGCTGCTGTCCCCCAGAAAGCTCCGAGGGGAGGTGTCTCCTCCTGTCGGAGAGTCCGAGCAGGGAGATGCACTCCTCGAGAAATTCGGTATCCGGCTCCCGGTTGTCCATGAGGAGGGGAAGCAGGATGTTCTCCTCCGCGGTCAGGACAGGGAGGAGATTGTAGAACTGGAAGACGAATCCGATCTTCCTCCTCCGCAGACGGGCGAGCTCCGTCTCCCTAAGCGCGTAGATGTCCTCGCCGTCGATGCAGACCCGCCCCCTGCTCGGCCTGTCCACTCCCCCGAGAAGATGGAGAAGGGTGCTTTTACCCGATCCGCTCTGGCCGACAACGGAAACGAATTCCCCTTTTTCTATCGAAAGATCGATATCGGAGAGTGCGCGAACCTCGGTCTCGTCTGTCCCGTACCATTTGCACAGCTGTTCCGTCCGCAGAACCTCCATGAAGACCTCCTGAAAAACATGGTATGGACACAGAATAGGCGGGCAATCTTACGTTTCCATGAAACGGAATCTTACGATTCGGTAAGAATTTATCCCCGGCACGGCAGGGTGACGATGAATTCTGCCCCGCCCTCCTCTGTATTTCTGACCCTGATATCGCCTCCATGACCCTCGATGATCTTTTTCGCGAGGGGAAGGCCGATTCCGACATGCTCCATTCCGGTCGAGTTTTTTCCCCGGTAGAAGCGTTCGAAGACGCGGGGGATATCCTCGTCATCCATGCCAGGCCCGTTGTCGCGTATCGACACGCGGAGGAACAGGGGGGAACGGGAGAGAAGTGCCTGTATCGATCCCTCGGATTCCGTGTATTGGACCGCGTTCCTGAGAATATTCGTGAATACCTCGCAGAGCCAGTCCGGATCCCCGGAGACGGTATCGCTCCCGCCTGTCCCGTCGGTCATCGTGAAAACCCGCTTTTCCGCCGAGGGACCTATGGTGAACCACGCTTTTTCGACTACGGCCGATAGAGACACGGGATCGCGTCGGTATTCGACCGTTCCCGATTCAAGCTGCGCGAGCTTCAGAAGGCTCCTGATCAGCCATTCCATGCGGCGCAGCTGGGCCCCGCTCTGCTCGAGGAAATCGATTCTGGTTTCCGTCTCCATCCCCGCTTCGGCGGACATGAGATCGTTGTACAGGATCAGGGATGCGAGAGGCGTCTTCAGCTGGTGGGAGATATCGGAAAGGGTCTCCTTGAGAAAGAGCTTTTCCCGCCCGAGCCGTTCGGACCTGCCGCGCATCTGCGCGACCACCTGATTGAAGCGCTCGATGAAGATCCCCATCTCCCCCTCGCTGTGAGGCGTTCGGCAGGATTCCATCTTTCCGTCGAGAATGCCGACGGCGAGATCGGAGAGGTCCCGCAGGGGAAGCAGGACGGATCTCATGCTTCCGCGGAGGATCAGTACGTTCAAGGCGAAGGACAGCAGCGTCAGGATCGAAAGCCCGGACAGGACGAGCGGCAGGATGCCCGCCAGGACTGGTTTCGTGAGTGGGGAGAGGGAGGAGTCATACCCGTATCGAGAGAGGAGCTCCCCGCCGTTCCGGATCTCTTCGGGAGTCACGCCCCGGACGATGACCGAGACCGCGGTGTCCGCAGGCGAATCCGGCTCCGCCGCTATCCTCCCCACGATGCCCGAAAACAGCGTATCTGCGTTCCGCTCCAGTCTGGAGACCAGCGCGAAAACGAGGGTCCCGATCATGACGGTCAGAAAGACCTGGCAGACCGCCGCGAAGGCGAGCGCTCTCCGATACTCCGGACTCGCAAGGAGCCGAACCCGTCTCATCTCCACCGGTACCCGATCCCCCTCACCGTCTCGATGAAACCGCCGGACACGGCCTCCTCCCCGATCTTCTCCCTGAGCCTGCGGACATACACGGAGAGGGTGTTGGAATCGACGAAGTGCTCCTCGCTGTCCCAGAGGAGTTCGATGAGCTTTTCGCGCGTTACGACGGCCCCGCCGGCCCTGACCAGGATGAGCATGAGTTTGAATTCCGTGCCGGTGAGCTGGAGAGGTTCGCCGTCCCGGAACACGCGCTGCATAGAAACTACGAGCTCGAAGGGGCCGGCCCTGAGGGGCCGCTCCGCGCTTCGGCCCCGCGGAGCACGCCTGCGAAGAACGGCATTGATCCTGGAGAGGAGTTCATTGACGCGGAACGGCTTGGCGATATAGTCATCGCCCCCGATATCGAGCCCCATCACCACGTGCACCTCCTCGTCACAGGCGGTGAGAAAGATGACGGGGAGATCGGAGACCCTGCGGATGTCCCGGCACAGGTCGAATCCGCTTCCGTCGGGAAGCCCAACGTCGAGGATCGCCAGATCGAAGCCGGGCGCGACGGCTACCGTTCCTCTCTCGGGAGACAGAGCATTCAAGGCTCGCGCCGCGGTGGCAAGGGTGGCCGCTGTCTCGACGGAAAAGCCCTCCTTCCTGAGGGTGTAGACGAGGCCTCGCTGCAGAGAAAGGTCATCCTCCACGAGGAGGATGCGGAATGGTGTCGGAGCTGATATTGTTTCCGTCATGAACGCGCCGAACCGGAACGATCACTGCTTGACAGCGATTCCGGTGATCTCATAGTGGCCGAAACCGGGCAATCCTCCGGTCAGTGCGGTGAGAAGGTAGTCGACCGTGGTGAACCCGATGCTCAAGGTGAGATCCTTCACCGCGTTGGCTCCCATTTCGTCCAGCTCCGGCTCGATCACCGAATCGAGGCTCTCTCACGCCCTGCCGTCCCCGAAGGTGAAGAGATCGGGGTGGATGATGTAGATATAGGAATTGACGATCTCAAGCTCGCCTTTCCTCGCCCCCCTGATCTCGCCATACGACAGCTTGCCGTTGTCGGTAGAGAACATCGTCATGCATCCGCTGAAAAGGCTCGCCGCGATCACCAGAATGACGGTAAGAAACACGGTTTTTTTCATCTCCTCTCCCCCTGAAACATCGCGAAAAGGATCATGCCTCGCTGCCGGATGCGGGAGGCGGTTCGATTTGCTCGGTGCCGGTTTCGATGATGACGACGGGATACCCCCCGTTGGCCGTTCCCAGGATGAGCGAAAATTCTCCCCGATGGTTTACGGAGACGCCGCACAGGATCCCTCCCATGGAGCCCGCGGGCAGGAGCAGGGAGAGAGACGCCTTTCCGGAGAGCGTTGCCGCATCGGCCTTCGCTTCCATGACTGCGTCTCCCGCGAGGTAGATGCCGAACGCCACGGCCTTGAACCGATTCAGGCGTTCGAAAAGCGGAAGTTCGATGCCCGCGATGAACCGGACGGGCTCCTTGGGGAACCAGCCGATCCCGCCACGGAGGCGGAGATCGAGCGGAAACGACTCCGGTCCGAAATCCAGGATACAGGATACCGCGTCGATATCGAATCGCGGGCTCTCGATGACGGTCAGATCCGTCGTATCCGAGTCCTCTTTCAGGGATATGTCGATCTCCGTGCGCAGCGAGAAGAACGTATCGCTGTAAACGAAAGCGGAAAGATTCGATATGCGGAAAAGCACCAATACGACAACGATCGGTACTACCCTTGTTCCCTTCATCTTGCCACGCTCCGAAATTCCCTATGAGTATAGGTTTCGCCTAGGCGCGCGTCAAGTTACATGAAACCTCCTGTGCGTGTCCGGTCCTTTCTGATATACTGTCCGCGTATGTCACGGAACGCGGACACGCGCCGCAGGGAAGAGGAGCGCGTACAATTCTGGCAGGCGCCCGATCTCGGCAGGATCGACCTTCTGAAGGCCCGCTATATCACGCAGAATTTCACGCGGCATACCCATGACGGCAACGCCATCGGCGTGATCGAGCAGGGGGCCGAGACCTTCTTCTACCGGAACGCTGGACACGTTGCTCCTGCGGGCAGCGTCGTCGTGATCAATCCCGGCGAGGTCCATACGGGCCATGCCCGCGACGAGTCAGGCTGGACCTACCGGATGCTGTACCCGGACGCGTCCCTGCTCGTCAACGCGGCGGCGATGATCTCCCGCGCAGTATTGCCGGATTTCCCGGAACCCGTGATCTTCGATCCTCCCCTCGCCGATCGGATACGCAAGCTCCACACGGTTCTGGAAACGTCGTCGTTCAGGCTCGAGCGGGAATCCGCTCTCCTGGAAACGCTGACCGAGCTGATCGCGCGTCACGGCGAGAGGCCAAACGCGCGGCGCGACGCGGCTCCTTGCCCGGCATGGGCGGGAACCTGCCATTCGGCTCCCCTGCCCCGCCAAGGCGCTTCCGTTCCCGCGGTCACGCGGGCGCGGGAATATATAGAAGCCAACTATCAGAGAAATATATCCCTCGCCGATCTGGCGGATATAGCCGGCGTGAGCGGGTATCACCTGCTCCGTCAGTTCACGCGGGTCATGGGCCTTCCCCCCCACGCGTTCCATACCCAGATCAGGATCCGGAACGGCAGGGAGCTCCTGCGCAGGGGATGGCCGATCTCGCAGGCAGCCCTTGAAACTGGTTTCACCGACCAGAGCCATTTCTCGCGCCGTTTCAAGGGGATCTACGGGATAACCCCGGGGCAATTCATAAACGGAACCGTGGCGTGAAGCGCTGACAGCAATTTTGTACAAGAACGGAGCCTGATTCCTCCCTATACTTAAACGGATCCATTCCGACAGGGAGGTTTATCATGCCGACACGGGATTCTCCCCTACGTACGAGCCGGTCAGCCGTAAAAGAATTCCTCACGGGAGCGCGGGACACTGTTCCCCTCATCGTGGGCGCGATTCCGTTCGGCATCATTTTCGGCACGGTCGCCGTGGCCGGAGGCCTCACCCTGCCTGAAACCCTCGGCATGTCCCTTTTCGTGTTCGCCGGATCGGCCCAATTCGTGGCCCTTGGCCTGATCGCGGCGGGAACCGGGTGGCCGATTATCGTTCTCACGACCTGTGTCGTGAATCTGCGCCACGCCCTCTACTCGGCTACATTGGCCCCCCGGGTCTGCCGCCTGCCACAGCGGTGGCAGATACCGATCGCCTTTTTCCTCACGGACGAGACCTTCGCCGTCGTCGTGAAACGTTTCCAAACCGATGCCGGCGACGAAAGCGATCCCGGCGCAAAATGGTACTACCTCGGTTCGGCCGTCGCCATGTACGCGAACTGGCAGACATGCACCTTCCTGGGCGTCACCATCGGGCAGGCGATTCCCCGCGCCGCGGAGTGGGGGCTCGACTTCGCCATGCCGGTGACCTTCATCGGCATGATAACCCCCTACCTCAGGAGCAAGCCGATGATCTTCGCAGCCGTTATGGCCGGGACGGTGTCGCTTGCAACGTTTACACTACCGAACAAAATGGGACTCATCGTCGCAGCCGCAGCGGGGATCTTGGCCGGAGTATTTTCAGAGAGGAGGACGCTGAGATGAGCATATGGATTCTGATCATCATCATGACCGCCGTCACGTTCTGCATCAGATACGCGCTGTTCGCCGTCGCCGGCCGTTTCTCCTTTCCGGAGGACATTGTCAGGGCGTTCCGCTTCGTTCCGCCCGCGGTTCTCACCGCGATAGCCGTTCCGGCGGTCTTCATCCCCCGGGGGGAGGCGATCGACCTGAGCTGGCAGAACCCTTACCTCTTCGGCGCCCTTGCCGCGCTCGTCGTCGGACTTACCACGAGGAGACTTCTCCTCACCATTGTAACAGGAATGGTGGTTTTCCTCATCTGGCAGTACTGTGTGCTCTAGGCGGAGTGCCTGTCATGGCCGGGTGATAAAAGTCTTCTGAGAGCGTCGGCAAGCTCCTCCATGCGATAGGGTTTCCGAAGCAGCTCTCCCACGCCGACCTGAAGGCATGAGTCCTGCAGATCCTTGCTGATATATCCTGAATACAGGAGGATCGGGATGTCTTTCCTCGCCTCCTTGATCGCGGCGGCGAGCTCCACGCCCGTCATCTGAGGCATCATGTGATCCACGAGGATCAAATCGAAAGCATCGGGCTCCTCCCAGAACCTCTTCAAGGCGAGGATACTGTCGGTAAACGGCTGCACGGAGTACCCGAGCTCGCTCAGTATTCCCTGCGTGGCCCTGACCACCTGGGCTTCGTCGTCGACCAGGAGAATGCGGCCGCTGCCCCGAGGGAGATCCTCGATCACCTGCGGGGGCGTTACAGCCGCATCGGCGGAGAGGGCGGGGATGTAGACGCTCATCGTCGTGCCCCTGCCGACCTCGCTCTTGACCGAGACGCTTCCTCCCATCCTCTGCACGATTCCGTGAACGACAGACAAACCGAGTCCTGTGCCCTCGCCCTGCGGTTTCGTGGTGAAGAAGGGTTCAAAGATGTGTTCCATATCTTCCGGCCTGATTCCGCATCCGGAATCGGACACCTTCAGGAGGATATGCTTTCCGGACTTCAATCCTGGATAGATCTTAGCGGCTCGCTCGTCGAGGAACACGTCCTCGAGACTGATCTCGAGAACGCCTCTTCCGTCCTTCATGGCATGCACCGAATTGGTACAGAGGTTGATGAGGAGCTGGTGTATCTTCGTGGAATCCCCTAGAACCGAGGCGTTGCTCACGATGGAAGTACGGATCTCGATGGTTTTGGGAATCGCCGCTTGGAGGAGCTTGACGGCCTCCTTGATGATCACCTTCGGGACGAGCGGCCTAAGTTCCGAATCGGTCTTCCGGCTGAACGTCATGATCTGGCTGACCAGATCCCGCGCCCTCTCCGCTGCCAGCAGAATCTCCTGCAGGTACTTGCGGGTTTTCGCCGAGTCGCTCACGGCCCGGAGAGCAAGATCGCAGTATCCGAAGATGCCGCCGAGGATATTGTTGAAGTCATGGGCGATCCCGCCCGCGAGCGTGCCGATGGCCTCTATCTTCTGCGTCTGAGAAAGCCGCTTTTCGATCCGTAATTCCTGCGTGATGTCCCGTCCGATCTCAATGAAGCTTCCCACATTTCCCCGGTCGTCTTTGACGGGAATGATAAGAGCTTCCAGGGTGATGGGGGATTCTCCTCCCTCGTTTAAACGGATCCTGCCCGACCACATGGTTCCCCCTATCAGCGTATTCCAGATCTCCTCCTCGGGTACACCGGCGGCGTTTTTCAGGACCGGCATTGTCCCGATCAGGCGGCCGGCGGGCTGCCCGGTCAGCCTTTCCATGGCCGCGTTCACCGATGTGATCCTACGGTCAGGCCCGATCGTGACGACGAAGTCGCCGGAATGGAGCATGACTTGTCTAAAGACCTCCATCGACTTGTCCACGGGACTGGATATCCGTTTGGACATGAGAACGATCCCTGTAACGGTACCGAGGAGGAGAACGGCTCCGATCGCAAGGACCACCTCGTACGCCCGTCGCGCCGGTGCCATGATCTCCGCCTTGTCCTGGGTCACAATGACGTGCCAGCCCGTGATCGCTATCGGCGCGAAACCGCATATCTTTTCGACGCCCCTGAAGGTGTACTCGCCCGCTCCGCGCGATCCCTCGCGAACGAGCTGAGAAACCGCCTCCATCCCTGGTTCCTCGTACATGTTGAGGCTCAGGATGTACTCATTCTTCGGGTGAACGAGGACCACACCATTCCTATTAACCACCGAGAAATAGCCGGTGCGTCCGACTGAGATCGTGGACAGCTTCTCCATCAAGATGTTGATCTTGATCGAGGCGGAAAAAATTCCGTGAAATACCCCGTCTATCGTAAAAATCGGGGCAGCGATGAGGACGATGAGGCTGCCATCCGCCCTCGACACCACTGGCTCGCTGATGTTCGCAGTTCCCGATTTGGCTATGAGGAAATAGGCTCTGTCCGCGAGATCGATTCCTATCCGATCCCTTGATATGGAGGTTGCCGTAACCATTCCCCGCTCATCGGTAAAGAAGAAATCGTCGTACTCCTTTCCGAGTATCCCGTGAATCCGCTTGAGAACCTCCTCCGATTCCGCTACATCACCCGTTTCCGCGGCGTGAATGACCTGGGGATCTCCGGAGAGGATCGTGACGAGCCGCAACTGCTGCGTCAGATAGGCATCGAAGAGGGTCGCCATCGCGAGGGCGATCTGCTCCTTGCTCTCGCGGCTGGTTTCCTCCAGTGAGGAGGCAAGCTTGAAGTACGTGGTTATCCCCGATATCAGAAAAGGCAGAACGACGGCCGCAATTCCGCCTGCGATGATCCTCTGACGAAGGTTCATTGAATTCAAGTATAGGCGATGACCTTCCTCATCTCAAGCGCGGGACCGTCCGGTTCAGCATCGCGCGATGATGTCGATGATGGTACGGTCAGTCTCTGCCATACCGTTTTTCGCAATGATGCCGATATTCGCGATCGTGCTGTCCACATCCGCGTCGACGATCCCCTCTCCGCGGCAAAACTGTTTCTTATGCAGGAACATCTTGAATCCGAGGATCCCGGCGTCGACGGCCGAAGCGATCTTGGCCGCGCATGAGGGTTTGGCTCCATCGCACAGCGTTCCGGAGATGATGGCAGCGGCGTTGATGATCGTATGGGCAACCGCGTGATAGCTCCCGTCAAGGAGCCACGCGATCCCGGCACCCGCGCCGACACCGGCGCATACGGCGCCGCAGTAGGCGGAGAGCTTGCCGATTCCCGATTTCTGCTGAAGCGTCACCAGCGCGGAAACCGCCAGCGCACGGTGCAGGGTTTCCCGCTCGGCCCCGATACGCAGCGCGTAGCGGATGACCGGAAGCGACGCGGTGATGCCCTGATTCCCTGATCCCGAAACGATGACGACGGGAAGTTCGCATCCGCTCATCCGGGCGTCTGAACCTGCGGCGGCGTACGCCTTTGCCTCCGTCTCGACGTCCGGGCTATCGGACTCCAGGAGCAATCTTCCGATCCCCGCTCCCCAGTCGTTTTTCAGTCCCTCTTCGGCGATCGCGGTGTTGCACGCGATCTGCGGTTCGAAGATCTCCGCAAGGGCCTCTGCCGGGACTTCAGCAATAAAATCGAGGATATCCCGGACGCTGAGACGTATGCCTTTTCCGCCGTCCTGCTCATCCTCGCAAGCGTCTTTCACGGGCAGGTCGCGGAGCGTTTCTCCGTTTCTCGTGATACGAACGATATTTCCGTGATCATCGACGATACGCACGGAAGCGCTGTCGCTGCCGCGGAAACCAGTGATTTCGATATCGAGCAGGTGGTCGGTCTCGAGGACGAAAAGCTCAATCCGCGCGGCGTCTGCATACTGCCGTATCTCGGCGGCCTTATCCGCGGGGATGTTCGAGATCACGAGCAGTTCTTTTGAGGGATCCCCCGCGATGATCCCCGCGGCAACCGCGGCGGGGATCCCTTTACGTCCGCCGGTCAACGGCACGGTTACGCTTTTCGCGTTCTTCAGGATATTGCCGCTGACCCCGATCCTCACCCGGTCAGGCAAACCGCCAAGCACCTCCCGCATCGTGGCCGCACAGTAGGCGATCGCAATCGGTTCGGTGCATCCGGCCGCCGGAACGAGTTCGGATTGTAAAAGGGAAAGATAGCTCTGTATCCGATTCGTCTCCATCGTAATCCTCTCATGCCGCCTTTCAGCGTTTTTCATGGGAAATGATTCCGTCGACTGCGGCGTAGTTTCCGCCAGCGCGCTCGTTTCCAGCTGCGCCGTTGTTTCCGGCCGGGGCAGGGGTCGATTCCTGGCATGATTTCAAATACCGGTAAACGGTCGGTTCGGAAACGTTCAGCACCCGGGCGGCCGCGTTGACTGCTCCCTTGACCGTGAAAAAGCCCTGCCGCTCGAGATCCTTTATGAAGAGGAGCTTCTCTTCCTGCCTCATCCTCTCGGGAGGTATCGAAAATCGTTTGACCGCGTTCGCGAGCAGGGAAGAGAGGAGCCCTTCGACCGTGTTGCTGAAATTCTCCTCTATCTCGCCCCGTTCCCGATCCTCATATCCGAGGCCGAAGATGCTTCGAATCCTCTCGATGGCATCCTCAAGAGCCGCGGTGTCCCGGTTGATGCACAGCATGCCGACGATTCTGCCTTCATCGCGGATGAAGAAGGTGGATGATTTCAATGTCCTGCCCGACGAGGCCAGGCCTCTGTAGTTTACGAAAAACGGTTCGCCTGAGTCAGGAACGAGTTTGCGGACCGCGAAGTCTGTCAGGGGAGCGCCCACATCCCTTCCGCTGACATGACTGTTCCTGATCGCGATGACGGAACGCTCCGGATTCGTCACATCATGAAGGACAACCTCACAGCCCTCTCCCAGAACCTCGGCGAGGAAGTCGACCATGGGGATGAACGCGGACAGGAGAGCGCTCGGCGATTCTGTCATTGATCGGACCCTCTTTGTAACCATATGATAATAGTTTATCAGCGTGACTATTTTTTATAGCAGAAGTGTCTAATCCTGTCAATCGGCGACATGTGAGAAAGACACCGGCATAGCGGTCGGGGCGAATGCCCAGCGGAAGTCTCGGGCGGCGCGCTCGTCGACGCCATTGTTGGCTCGATCATGCCTCGCTTCTACTATTTCCTCGTCATTTCGTGGCTGTGCCAGCCTGCTCCGGGGGGG
>CAZPZF010000074.1:0-3112 GCA_964590705.1 uncultured Spirochaetales bacterium
TCTCCGTCTTCAGCGTTCTGTTCATCACGGTATTCATCGTGAGTGAGTGGATCCCCCTGTTCAGGATCGTGCGCATCATCGATTTTCTCGCCGGAAAGGTATGGGAACCCACCGGCAACCCTCCTTCGTTCGGCATCCTGCCCTTCATAGCCGGATCCCTATGGGTCACGCTCGCCTCGCTCGCGGTTTCGATCCCGGTCGGAGTTTCCGTTGGGATATACCTCGCGGAGATGGCGCGCGGATGGCTGGCCCGAACCATTAAAAGCGTCGTGGAGCTTCTCGCGGGCATCCCCTCGGTCATCTACGGCCTCTTCGGCTACATCGCGATCGCGCCCATCGTGCGCGGATTGTTCGGCAGCGCCACGGGGCTCGGCGTGCTGACCGCCGCCCTGGTCTTGGCGATCATGACCCTTCCCACGATCATCAATATCACCGAGGTTTCGATCCGCGCGGTTCCAGGAGAACTCAAGGAAGCCTCCCTCGCCCTCGGAGCCACGCATTGGCAGACCATCGTGCGGACCGTGCTTCCCGCGGCAAAATCGGGAATCATCGCGGGGATCGTCCTGGGCATGGGACGATCGGTCGGGGAGACCATGGCCGTACTCATGGTAGCGGGCAATTCGGTCACCATGCCAAAGGGGTTGCTGTCTCTGACCCGCACCCTTACCATGAACATCGCCACCGACATGAAGTACGCGGCTGACGCCCACTGGACCAGTCTCTTCACGACAGGGTTGATCCTCTTCCTCTTCATCCTCGTTCTCAACATCGCCGTGCAGGTTCTCCTCAAACGGAGCATCCGGAGGGAGACGTAGACATGGGACGCTCAGGACCGACAGCCTCGGAGGCGACCAGGAAGGCCCGATTCCAGGAAAGGCTCGCAAAGGGCGTGATCCGCTGTTTCGCGCTCCTAACGGTGTGCGTACTCGTCTGGATCATCGGGTACATCCTATACAAGGGCTTCTATACGGATAGATCCGTTCCCCGCAAGGTGATTGCGGATCCGCGGACGGTCGTCCGGGTCGGCGGCGAAGAATCGTCCGAGACTGTGTTCATCGTACATCGAGGAGTCAGGACGGAATGCGTGCAGGTTTACGACCTCCTAACCCTCTTCTCCAAACCGAGGAACGAGAACTGGGGTTTCTACACGGGTCAGGACATCAAGGCACGGCCGTTCGCCTATAGGGATGCCGGCGACCCGTTCACCGCGGAGACGCGGGAATTCCTGACCGGCGGGGGTCAGGGGTTCCCTGACTACGTCAATTTCGTCACCTCCCCCGCCGAAATGATCGAACGGGTGGCCAGGACTCCGGGAGGTCTCGGATACCTTCCCGCCTCATGGGGAAAAGCGGCCATGGAGGACAATCGGATCCGGATCCTCGGGGTCGAGATGACGGCCGTGGCGGTCAACGAGTCGGTTACCGAAATGGAGGAAAACCGCATTTTACGCGAGATCACCTCCTCCGATCTCGAGCGCATCTTTTCGGGCAGAGTGGCCAACTGGAGCGAACTTGGGGGCCGGGACATCCCGGTCGTTCCGATCCGGGTCGACGCGAAGGCGCCGGGAAACGAGGCTGAAGCGGCCGGATCGGCGGGTATCGCGATCGAGGAAGCGATCACTCTTCTGCGCTCCGTTGAGGGAGCTGTCGCCATGATCCCGTACCCGGAGGCGGTCAGGCAGGGACTTCCCCTCCTCGACATCCTGAGACGGGAACGGGGCCCCAACCTGACCCTCCGCTTCCTGGTTGAGGCGCCGGCGCGCTCGGGCCAATGGGGCGGGATCTCCTCCATCATCGTCAACACCCTCTTCCTGATCCTGTTCACCCTCCTCCTCTCCGTTCCCGTCGGGATCGGGGCGGGGATCTTCCTTGTGGAGTACGCCAGGCAGGAGAAGGTGGTATCTGTACTCCGTATGGGTACGGAAACCCTGGCAGGGATCCCCTCCATCGTCTTCGGCCTGTTCGGCAACGTCTTCTTCGTGCGGGTCCTCGGTTTCGGAATCGGCTTCGTTTCCAGCACCCTCACGGTGACTCTCATGATCCTGCCCACGATCGTGAGGACCACCGAGGAGGCGCTGAAAGCGGTTCCCATGACCTTCCGGGAGGGAAGCCTCGCCATCGGAGCCACGAGACTCCAGACCCTCTTTCGGGTCGTGCTTCCCGCGGCATCCCCGGGGATCCTGACGGGGATCATCCTCGCGGTGGGACGCACCGTAGGCGAAACCGCGGTTCTCCTCTATACCCTTGGGTCGAGCTACGAGCTCGTGCGGGGGCCGTCATCATCGGCACGGGTCCTCTCCCTCCACCTCTACCTGCTCTTTTCGGAGGCCATATCGTTCGAGCGGGCGTTCGCCACGGCGGCGGTCCTCGTCCTCATCGTCCTCGCCGTGAACCTCATGACCACGCGTCTCGTGGGCCGGATGAACCGGCTCGCGGGGCAGTAGGAGCCTTTCAATGGAAACACATACAGCCCAGCCGAAGATACGCGTCAGCAATCTCGACCTCTTCTACGGAACGCTGAAGGCCCTTTCCGGCGTTACCATGGACATCGAGGCGAACCGGGTGACCGCGCTCATCGGACCCTCCGGATGCGGGAAGTCGACCTTTATTCGGACGCTGAACAGGATGAACGACATCATCGCGGGGGTGAGGATCACGGGAACGGTTCTCTACGAGGGAAGGGACATTTACGAACCCGGCGCAGACGTCATCGAACTGCGGAAGCGGATCGGGATGGTATTCCAGAAACCGAATCCGTTCCCGATGTCGGTCTACGACAACGTGGCGTACGGGCCGCGGATCCATGGGATCCGGCAGAAGGGCGCCCTCGACGAGATCGTGGAGAAGAGCCTGCGGGCCGCGGCCCTGTGGGAGGAGATCAATGGAAGGCTGCGCAGGCCGGCCTTGGGGATATCCGGCGGGCAGCAGCAGCGGCTGTGCATCGCGCGGGTGCTCGCCGTGGAACCGGACGTCCTGCTCATGGACGAACCGACATCGGCTCTGGACCCCATCTCCACATCCAGGATAGAGGATCTGATCGCCGAACTGAAAACGCGGTATACTATGGTCATCGTCCCCCACAACAAGCAGCAGGCGGGCAGGATATCCGATAC
>CAZPZF010000074.1:3130-12959 GCA_964590705.1 uncultured Spirochaetales bacterium
GCGTGCTCGAGGAAACCGGGCCTACGGAACGGATCTTCTTCAAACCGGAGAACCCGAAGACCGAGGCCTACATCACCGGGAAATTCGGCTGACGGATTCAGCGCGCAGGAGCGTTCATATATGACGACACGAGTTCATTTTCAGACCGAGATCGACAGGCTCAACCGGGAGATCCTGACGATGGGGACCATGGTGGAGGAGGCGATCCACCGGGCCATCGACTGCCTCACCAGACAGGATACGGGCCTGGCCAGGAGAATCGTCGAGGATGACGAATCGATCAACGGCAAGGAGGTCCTCATCGAGGATCTCTGCACCATGCTCATCGCGAAGGAACAGCCGGTGGCCGGAGATCTTCGGCACATTATCACCTCTCTGAAGATCGTCACCCAGCTCGAGCGGATGGGGGACCATGCGGTGCATATCGCCAAGGCCGCCATCCGTCTCGGCGAGGAAACGTACATGAAGCCCCTCATCGATATACCGAGGATGGCGGAGATCGGGACCGCGATGATACGGGACGTCCTGACCGCGTTCATCGAGGAGGACGTTGGAAAGGCGGAGGAGGTCGCGAAGAGGGACGACGAGATCGACCACCTCCATGAACAGGTCATGCGGGAGGTCCTTACCTACATGATGGAGAGCCCCGCGTACATCAAACAGTCGATGAACTTCATCTTCGTGAGCAGATACCTCGAACGCCTGGGCGATCACGTGACGAACATCTGCGAATGGATCGTGTACGATATCACGGGTCAGCATACCGAGCTGAATTTCTGAAATGACGGGAGAGCGGCTGCGATGGAACATGAATCGATCCTCATCGTGGAGGACGAGGAGAATATCCGCGAACTGATCAAGTACAACCTCGAAAAGGAGGGGTACCGGACATCCTGCGCGGGAACAGGAGAGGAAGCGCTGGCGGAGACGCGCAGGCACCCCCCGGATCTCATCGTCCTGGATCTCATGCTTCCGGGAATCAACGGTCTGGATGTCTGCAGGAAGCTCAAACAGGACGAGAAAACACGGGAGATACCGATCCTCATGGTCACGGCGAGGAACGAGGACTCCGACGTGGTCCTGGGGCTGGAGCTCGGGGCCGAGGACTATATCGCCAAGCCGTTCAGTCCCCGTGTCCTGGTAGCCAGGATACGGGCGGCGCTTCGAAGGAAGCGGACGAGGATGGAGGAAAATGAACGGCGGATCCTCTCCATTCACGGCATTACCATCGATACCGTCCGGTTCGAAACGACCTGCGCGGGGAAGCCGATCCAGCTGAGCGTTTCGGAGTTCTCCATCCTCGCCTTTCTCGCCGGGAATCCCGGATGGGTCTTCTCCCGCGGCCAGATCATCGCCGCGGTGAAGGGGGCCGACTACCCGGTCACCGAACGCTCCGTGGACGTGCAGATCCTCGGACTGCGCAAGAAGCTCGGGGAATGGGGAACGTGCATCGAAACGGTGCGTGGCATCGGGTACCGGATGCGCGAGGAGGAGCGTCCATGATCAAGAAGACGGTCTCCCGTTCCTTCGTCGTCTTCTTCGTGCTCATCATCGCTGTATCGGCCCTGTTCGCCGGATACGCGGCGGCGAACGCCAGGCGGATCCTGTACGGGCAGGCCAGAGCCGACCTGCGCACGATCGTTTCAATCCTGGCAGCGGCGTTCGAGGCGAAGTACGCCTGCTTTCCCGCGGAGGCGGACCGATTCTGCAAGGAGGCGGGCACCGGAACCGAGGCCCGAATCACCATCATCCTCCCGGACGGCAGGGTGCTGGGGGATTCCGAGGCGGATGTTTCCCTCATGAACAATCACGGAGACAGGCCCGAGATCAGGCAGGCGCTCCAGAACGGCGAGGGATGGTCGATCCGCTGGAGCGTCACCGTGAACAGGGCCTTCCTCTACCTGGCGCGGGTGTTTCCCTCCACGGCCGATCCTCACTTCGTCATGCGGGCTTCCCTGCCCATCGAGGAGATCACCCTTCCCATCCGGAGGCAGCTCGTCGTGTTTCTCGGCATCGGCCTGTGCGCCATCCTCCTCGCCTGGCTCTGGACGCGGACCGTTGTCATGCGCATCGTGAAACCCCTGGAACGGATGAACGAGCAGGCGGCCGAATACGCGAACGGGAACCTCCTCGCCCCTCCCCCGGACAACCTGCCGAAGGCGTTCATGCCCCTTTCGGCCGCCATGACCCGCATGGCCGGGGAACTCAACCGCAGGATGGAAGAGCTGCGCACGCGGAAGGAGGATCTTTCCGCTATCCTCTCCGGCATGTCCGAGGCAGTCGTGGTGCTCGACGAGGGATTGTCGGTTTCCGACGTCAACCCCTCGGCGTGCGCCCTCGCCGGCGTGAGCGCTGCCGAGGCCCGGGGACAGAGCCTCATCCGCCTCTTCAGGAACGTGCGCCTGGCTGAATTCGCGCGCCAGGTCTCTTCCGGCACCCTCCCTTCGCCGCCGGCCGACTTCCAGGCGGCCCCTCCTCCCGAAACCGAGGTCGAGCTGACCGGAACGCGGAAGGTGAGCCTCCAGGTCCACGCGGCGAGGATCGCGGGAAACCGTGTCGTCCTCGTCATGAACGACATCACGCGGATCAAGCACCTCGAGCAGGTGCGGCGCGACTTCGTGGCCAATGTGTCCCATGAGCTGAAAACTCCGATCACCTCGATCAAGGGCTTTGTCGAGACGCTGCAGGACGGCGCCATCGAGAATCCGGCCGACGCAAGGCGCTTCCTCGACATCGTCGGGAGGCAGACGCACCAGCTTTCGGCCATCATCGACGATCTCCTCCTCCTGTCCCTGCTCGAGCAGCAGGACGCGCCCGAGCCCGAGATGGCCCCCTGCGGACTTGACGGGATCCTGGACAACGCGATCTCCGCGGTGGGAGAGAAGGCAAAGAGGAGGGGGAACCCGATCAGTCGAGAGGGGAGTTCCGGCGTTGTCGTTCGGGGGAACGGGGCCCTGCTCGGACAGCTGTTCGTGAACCTTCTGGACAACGCGATCAAGTACAGCGAGCCGGGGGGACCGATAACGGTCGACACAGCCGTCATCGGCGGCTCGGTCCGCGTCTCCGTTATGGACAAAGGCTGCGGCATCCCCAAGGAAGACCAGGGGAGGATCTTCGAGCGCTTCTATCGGGTCGACAAGGCGAGGAGCAGGGAACTCGGGGGAACCGGGTTGGGACTGGCCATCGTCAAGCATATCGCCTCTTTCCACGGGGCGGAAGTGGGGCTCGAAAGCGCCCCCGGCCTCGGGAGCGTCTTCAGCATCCTCCTGCCGCTCTCCCGATCAATCTCTTCTTGACCAGTTCGGCCTATCGCCCTATACTTGCGGATGTCGTGGGGTGGCTTCCCGATGGAAGCCTGAGATCATACCCGTTGAACCTGATCTGGGTCATGCCAGCGAAGGGATCCTGACGAGCAATCCCACACGGAAACCATCATTCACCTCGACCGAAAAGGAGGGTTCACCATGAACCAGCGAACGATGAGCGGGATGTTCACCGCGGGGCTCCGGAGGGCGGCGCTCGCCATGGTTGGAGCCGGCATCATCCTTCTCTGCGCCGCCGGGTGCGCGGGCAGGGAATCGACCGAGCGGAAGGTCATCGCGTATGTCTACGATTCTTTTGTCTCCGAATGGGGACCGGGGCCGGAACTGGCGCGGTTGTTCACGGAAAAGACAGGGATCGAAGTCTCTTTCGTCTCTGCCGGAGACGCGGGGCAGATCCTCTCGAGGGTTATCGCGGAGAAGGGGAAACCCCAGGCCCATATCGTAATCGGAATCGACAACAATCTTCTGCCCAGGGCTCTTGACGCGGGAGTCCTGGAACCGTACCGTTCGCCCGCGCTGGCGGCGGTTCCCGCCGAGCTCGTCTTCGATTCCGGCTGTTCGGTTCTTCCGTACGACTACGGCTGCTTTGCCGTGATCTACGACGCGCTGAGGATTCCGGATCCCCCCTCCTCGCTCGAGGATCTCGCGAAACCGGAGTTCCAGAAGAGCCTGATCCTGATGGATCCCCGCACGAGCAGTCCCGGCCTCGGCTTCCTCCTCTGGACCAGGGCTGTATACGGAAAAGACTATCTCTCCTACTGGGAGAGGCTCAAGCCCTCGATCCTCACGATCACGGAAGGCTGGGATTCGGGCTACGGCCTGTTCACATCGGGAGAGGCCCCGATGGTTCTCAGCTATACCACGAGCCCGGCGTATCACCTCGAGTACGAGGGAACGGACAGATACCGCGCAGCCGTCTTTTCCGAGGGCCACTACCTGCAGATCGAGGGCGCCGGGCTTGTGAAGGGAGCCCCTCACCGGAAGGAGGCCAGGGCAGTTCCTCGACATTCTCCTCACCCCCGAGGCTCAAGGCGTCCTCCCCCTCACGAACTGGATGTTCCCCGTTGCCGGGGATATCCCCCTGCCCGCATCCTTTTCCGCAGCCCCGATTCCAGAGCGCCAACTCCTCCTCGATCCCGCGGACGTGCGGGACAATCTCCCGGCGTGGATCGATGAATGGGTCAGGATCATGGCGAAATGAAGGGAAACAGGCTCCTCTATCCGGCATTGGGCTTCCTGTTCCTTTTCTTCCTGATCCCCTACCTCTCGGTGCTGGCCTATGGACTGGAAAACGGTGGAAGCGCGCTCCGCGAAGCCGTCAGAAACCCCGTTTCCCTTAGGGTTCTGGGATTCACTTTCGGACAGGCGCTCGCCAGCACCGCCTTCTCCCTCGCGTTGGGCCTGCCCGGCGCGTGGATCCTCGGCAGGTACTCGTTCAGGGGGCAGAACCTCGTGAAAGCGGTCGCAACGGTTCCCTTCGTGCTTCCCTCGATCCTGGTCGTTCTGGGCTTCGTCATGTTCTTCGGGAACAACGGGGTCCTCAACCGTTTCCTTATGGATTTGACGGGAACCGACAATCCGCCTCTCCGGATCCTCTACGCGTACAGGGCGATCATCCTCGCCCATGGTTTCTACAACTTCCCCATCTGCCTGCGCATCGTTTCCTCTGCGTGGGAACAGGAGCCGCGTTCCCTGATCCACGCCTCCCGGACCCTCGGGGCCGGGAGGCTGCGCGCCTTCCTCACCGTCACCCTGCCCCGGCTTCTCCCCTCGATCGGCGCGAGCGCGGTTCTCATCTTCCTCTTCTGCTTTAACAGTTTCGCGGTCATCCTCGTGCTCGGCGGTGGTCCCCGGTTCTCGACCATGGAGGTCGAGATCTACAGGCAGGCCAGGATGAACCTCGATCTCGGCGCCGCCTCGGCTCTCTCCATCATCTCGAGCATGGTTTCCCTTGCCGCGGTCATCGTGTTTTTCCTCCTTTCGCGCGCGGGATCGGGCGACCGATGGCCTGAGGAACGCTCCGGAAGGAAAAAGCCGCCGCTCTCATCCCTGCCCGTGCCGGGCAAGGCGCTCGCGGCTGCATACCTCCTCCTTATCGTGCTCCTGGTGCTCGGCCCGATGGCGTCGATCGCCTTTCGATCCCTGGCAAACCCCGCGTCCATGGGCGGGGTCGTCCGTTTCTCCCTGGACGGTTACCGATCCATCTTCTCCCCTGCGGCCGGGGCCGCGCGCGCCTTGCCCGTGATCCGCTCCATCCTCCTGAGCCTCGGAGTGGCAGCCGCGGCGGCCTCCGTATCCGTCATCTTCGCCTCCGCTGCAGTATCCACATCGGCGGCTGATCCGGTGGCGGATGCCGCCTCCTCTTCGGTCAGCCAAAAGCTGCGGCGCATCCTCGCCGTCCTGAGTCTTCTCCCCATGGGTATCTCCCCTATCATCCTCGGCCTGGGATACCTCAGATTCACCGGTTTCACGGACAACGCCGCGGCGCCCCTGCTTCTCGTCATGATCCACGCCGTCATCTCCTTCCCCTTCGCCTTCCAGAGCGTGTCCGCAGCGGCGCGGCAGCTCACCCCGGGAATCGTGGCCGCCGGTAGATCCCTCGGCGGAAGCCGGTTCGACGTCTTCCGCCGGATCACCGTGCCCATTCTCCTTCCGGGGATACTCACCGGCTTCTCGTTTTCGGCTGCCATTTCACTCGGCGAGATCCAGGCCGCGATGATGCTTCTGGGGGGGCGGGCCACCATCCCGATCACCCTGTATCGACTCATCGGCTCCTACAACTTTCACGCCGCCTGCGCACTCGGCACGATTCTCATCGTCCTGTGCGCGGTTTCGTTCTTCCTGGTGATCCGATTCGAAACCGGAGAGAGGAGGAAACCATGGGTCTCCTGATGAAGACTGTCCGCAAGAGCTACGGAGAGTTCTCCGTGACCGCGGATGTCGAGGTCCGATCCGGGGAGATCCTCGCGCTTCTCGGCCCGTCGGGCTGCGGTAAGACCACGACCCTGCACATGATCTCGGGTCTCGTGTCCCCGGATTCCGGCTCCATCCTCCTCGACGGCCGGGAACTCATCGGCCTCCCCCCGGAAAAACGGAACGTTGGTGTGGTTTTCCAGGACTACGCCCTCTTTCCTCACCTGACGGCTGAGGAGAATATCGCCTACGGTCTTGTAGCGCGCGGATGGAAAAGGGCGGACATCCGAAAGCGGGTCGAGGACCTCATAGGGAAAATCGGGCTTTCCGGGATCGGGAGGAGGTATCCCCGCCATCTCTCCGGGGGCGAACAGCAGAGAATCGCCCTCGCCCGTGCGGTAGCGGCGAATCCGTCTCTCCTCCTCCTCGACGAACCCCTCTCTTCCCTCGATCCCTCGCTGAAGAGGAGCCTCGGCGGGGAAATCGGGCGTATCCAGAGGGAGCTCGGCATCACGGCCCTGTATATCACCCATGACCAGGACGAGGCGATGACCGTGGCGGACAGGATCGCAGTCATGTCAGAAGGCAGGATCGTGGAAATCGGAGAGCCGGAGGAGCTCTACCGGAACCCCCGCAGCCTCTTCACGGCACGGTTCATCGGAAGGTCCTGCCCCATTCCCTCGGGAGACGGCTGTGAACGGTCCGTCACCCTCCTCGTGCGGCCGGAGGATGTCCGCGTTTCAGCCGCCGGGCAAGGCTTGAGCAGTGACGTCTCCGGCATGCTCGATGCGCGCGGATCCGGCGCACCCGGTACGGACAGCGAAGGGATCCTCACGATTCCAGGAAGGATTCTCTCCGTCCGGTTCTCGGGCGGCCGCTACGATACGGAGGTCGGTGTGAAAGGGGGAACAATGACCGCCCTGACGCCTGAGAAACCGCCGGCCCCTGGCTCGGCATGCGTCCTCTCGATCAGGAAGGACCGGATCCTCTGCTTTGGGGAGGATGCCCGAAGGCTCACTCCATGACTGTCCGGTTCCTCCCCCCTTCCTTGGCGAGGTACATCGCCTTGTCCGCGCGGGATACCCATGCCTCGCGGTTCTCCCCGATGCGGAATTGAGCCACGCCGAGCGAGGCGGTGACCGGTACGATTTTTCCGCCAAAGGAGATTTCAAGGGCGGCCAGGGAATCCCTGAACCGCTCCGCCCAGCCATAGGCCTGGGCGCCCGTCGTGTTCGGCAAGATGATGAAGAACTCCTCGCCTCCGTATCTTCCCGCATGGTCGTACTTCCTGAGGGATCTCCGCATAAGGGCGCCGATTTCCTCGATCACGAGGTCTCCGCAGACGTGTCCGTAGTTGTCGTTGATCTGCTTGAACGTGTCGATGTCGATCATAATTCCCGCGAGGGGCATCCCCGTCCTGATCGCCCGCTCCACCTCGACCTCCATGATGCCGAAGAGGGCTCGTCGGTTGAGGAGGCCGGAAAGGGTGTCGTACTTGGCGATGCGTTCGAGCTTCCTGTTGGACTTCTCGAGCTTCCGGTTCATGGTCTTCATCGACGCGATGGTTTCCTTTAAATAGACATGGCGTTCGAGGATCTTTGAGGAGAGTTCCTCCTCCTGTTTCACCGCCTTCCTGTAGAATTCCAATTCCTCGATCTGCGTCCGCTCATGTTCGTAGCGGAGGAACGCGTTCTTGATCCGTACCTCCAATTCAGTCTCGTCTAACGGCCGGAGAATGAAATCCTGGGTTCCCGCGGAGAACGACGCCTCCGCGTCTTTGCCCGTTTCCCCGATGGAGATGATCTGCACGGGCGCGTTCTTCACCTTCCGCCGGATCGAGGAACACAGGGATTGGGCGGCTTGAGGGTCCACGCAAAAATCGACCAGGACCAGGGCGCATTCCCTCTCCTGGATCAAGGCAATAGCGTCGGAATGGGAGACCGAGCCGATAAAATCATAGCCGCCGCGGCGCGCGATTCCAGCCACGATCTCCTCTTCGCCGGGGTTCCCCTCCACGAGGAGGATCCGGAATGCACTCATGGCCCCTCCCTACATGAGTTTCGCAAGGAGAACCTGGAACATGCCGATGATCGCTCCCAGGATGCCTCCGAAAATGTTGATCCATTGAAGCTGTCTGGAGACCACTTCGATGATGAGGCGCTCCATCTTCCTGATGTCGAGGCTGTCGATCTTGTGCACGACAAGCTCCCGGATGTCGATCGATTCGAGGATCTCGGGGATCTTCGTGTCGATCAACCCGATGACGAGGTCGCGGATCATGCGGTCGATCCTCACCTTCTCCTCTCCGTCGACTCCGAGGAAGCGGCCAATCGTATAGTCCCGGTTCTCACGGAGCAGGGAATCGACGATCGGGTACAGGAAACTCCCCCCCTCGCGGCCATTTCCGGACAGCAGGGCGGAGAGGATCGAACCCTTGACCGTGGCGATATCCGTCTTGAAGATCCCGGAGAACAGGGAAGCAATGGTCTCCGAGCGGTAGCTCTCCATTCCCTCGAGCCCTTTCCGCAGGGCATCGGCCGTGCCCGGGCGCCGGAGTACCGCGAACAATCCGGAAACCGCTTTCAGGACCCGTTCCCTCATGTTCGGGATGTCGGAGGCGAGATCCGCGAATCCGCGGCTCCGGATCATCTCGAGCTTTCCCCCCGCCTTGGCGAGCAGCCTCTGTTTTGTCTCCTCGCTCTGGACTGCTTCCCGTGCCATCCGGATCAGGTCCGCGACGAGGGAACCCATGTTCTCCTCCAAGTTCCGGTCGAACTGGCCCGCCATGATGAAGAAACGCTGGAAGCTGTTGAACCGGTCGATGGCGTTCCTGAGGATCACCTTGCCGCGGAGCTCGAGTTCCTTTCGGACTTCTTTCCGGTCGAGCCAGGAGAAGAGCTTTTCCACGCCGTCGGGGTAGAGGGATTCGAGGATACCGATGAGCGCGCGGACATCCCCCTCCGAAAAAATATCGGAAAGCGGGCTGTTCCTTTCGATATGACGTTCGAGCCAACTCCCGACCCACGCTTCCACGCGTTCCGAAAGATCCGGCGATGAGAGGATCCCGATCAGCTTTTCGGCGAAGCGCTCCCTGCTCCCCTCCTTGGCGAAGAGGGAGCCGACCGTGAGGGATCCCACGTACTCGAGCCCCCTGGCGACGGCTGTGTCGAGGAGAAGCGGAAATCCGGACCCCTTGATGAAGAGGTTCCAGATCAGCGACGGAAGGTTCCGGGCCTCAGGCTCCGGCACTGCCTGACCCGCGGGCGCGGGTGGTTCACCGCGCAGCCGGAAATCCTCGAACCGCGTCTCAAGGAGCCGCGCGGTGGCGTTCGCGATGCTCTTCTCCAATCCCTCCCTGAATCGGGGGGACGAGGTCTGGTTCCTGACCGCGTCCGGAGTGAGCAGTTCCCTGGAGACCATCTTTCCGATGCTCACAGCCAGCTCCTTCCGCTGTCTCGGGATGATTCCGGGGGTGAAGGGAACCCGGAGGCCGAAGAGCCTTTTCTCCTCGTACGGCCTGAAGATCATGGCGATGGCGATCGAATTGGTGAGGTAGCCGATGAATGCGCCGACCAGGGGAGGGGCGATCCACG
>CAZPZF010000075.1:0-12900 GCA_964590705.1 uncultured Spirochaetales bacterium
CTCCATCTGCCTGATCATGTCGAAGAAGAGGAGCTCCCCCTTGACGTTCCCCCCTTCCTGGATCCTCCTCTGCGTCGCCTTCTTCAGGGTATTCCGGAAATCGTTGACGCTGTCCTCGAGCGCGAGGGCTTGCTCCATCTCCGCTTCCGAGAGACTCTGGATGAGGTGGCTTCGGATGAAGACGAGGAACGCCTTGACCGCGGCGCAGTAAGGCCTGAAGGATTCCACGGCATCGTCGCTGAACTCCAGCTTCTTGTCATACCGCCTCTGCGTGAGCAGGACGAGGTTGTAGATGCTGTCCCCTATGGACTCCAGCTCGTTGACGATCCTGATCATGGCGCTGACTTGCTTTCTCGTCTTCTCAGAGATGCTCTCCCTGAGACATTCGGGAAGGAACTTGGACAATTCTTCCTCCATCTGGTCGGTGAAGTCCTCCATCTCCTTCAGGGAATCGACGATATCGCCCATTTTCTTGTCAGGATTGAAGAAGAGCCCCTCGAATTGATCGAACATCTGCTCCACGATCCGCGCCATCCTGATCACCTCGCGTTTGGCCTCCATCACGTTCAGCTCAGGGGTGTCCTGGATGGAGCTTGCGAGGTACTTGAGGGAGTAGACCTTCGGCATCTCACCCTTTTTCGGCTTCACGAACCGTTCCAACAGGGAGCAGATCTGGGGAATGAAGAAGGAGAGGATGATCGTATTGATGAGATTGAATGCGGTGTGGAACATTGCCAGGTGCGCCGGAAGGTTGACGCTCTGGACCGCGCCGGTTCCCGGCATGATCAGCTCGACGAGCCTGATAAAGGGGTCGAAGAGGAAAAAGGCCCACAGGACGCCGGCGATATTAAAGAGGATATGGGCGCGGGAGGCCCGCCGCGCGTTGACGTTCGCGCCGATCGCCGCCAGGTACGCGGTTATCGTGGTCCCGATGTTCTCGCCCAGGACCATGGCCGCGGCGGTCGGATAGTCGATCCAGCCCGTGTACGCCATGGTCAGAGTGATTGCCATGGCCGCCGACGAGGACTGCACGATGACCGTAATGACGAGGCCGACAAAGACGAAGAGGAGCCTGGAGAGGATCCCGTGCCGGGCGAAGGAGGAGAGGAATTCGAGGACCTCGATATTCCCCTCGATGTCCGGAACGGAGTCCTTCAGGTATTCCAATCCCAGAAAGAGAAGGCCGAGCCCGAGAAGCACCTCGCCGATCTCCCTCTGCTTGAATTTCTTTACGAGGAGCATGGCAAAGCCGATTCCGACGGCGGGGATGGCGAGAGCCTCGATGGAGACCTTGAAACCGAGGATGGCCACGATCCAGCCGGTGACCGTGGTTCCGATATTGGCTCCCATGATCACACCGAAGGACTGGGCGAGGCTGAGAAGCCCCGCGTTCGCGAGGCTGACGACCATGACCGTGGTGGCGGACGATGACTGGATGATCGCGGTGATGACGAACCCCGTCAGGATGGCCTTGACCCGGTTGCCGGTGACGAAGTTGAGGACCGACTGGAGACGTTCGCCGGCGGTCTTCTGGAGGCCGTCGCTCATCACCTTCATCCCGTACAGGAAAAGGCCTAGGCTGCCGACGATCCGCAGTATGCCGTTTACGATCTCCATGACGTTCTCGTGCTCCTTGGACGTGGGATGGGGCGGGAACCGCGGCCATTCTACCAGAAAATCCCGAAGCTGTCAGTTTTTTTCGCGTTCCGCAGGCAGCGTCGTCAGAGAAGCGGGGCGATGATCCGGAAGATCGAATTGCGAAGCCGGACGGGAAGAGCCTTCCCGCTGTCCGATTCGCTGGTGATCCGTACGCAGTCGTTCATGTCGAGGATGAACCGGTCCCTAAGCTCCCGCGCTATTCCGGAATCGTAGAACACGATGTTGACCTCATAGTCAAGATGGAAGCTCCTGATGTCCATGTTACAGGTGCCGACCGTAGCCGTGGTCCCGTCCACCACGAGGACCTTCGGGTGGAAAAAGCCCTTCGTGTACTGGTAGATCTTCACTCCCGCATTCAGGAGGGATTCGAAGTAGGTATTGGCGACCCAAAAGGCGATCCGTTTATCCGGCAGCCCCGTCATCATGAGCTTCACGTCGATTCCCCCCAGGGCCGCAGACTCGAGGGCGGCGAGGATGCTCTCGTCCGGAATGAAATAGGGGCTCTGGATGCAGATCTCGCGGTCCGCGTTGGCGATGAGGGTGAAGAAGAGGGTTTTGATGGTGTTCCACTCCGAGTCCGGACCGCTTACCGCGATCTGGAGCGGCAGGAACCTGCTGTCCTTGGGGAGGGCCGGGAAGTAGACCGGTTCGAACATCATCTTTCCGCCCGAATTGTACCAGTCCGTAAGAAAGATCGCCTGCAGGATCTGGACCCCCTCGTGGCGGAGCCTGACGTGGGTATCCCTCCAGGACGGGAAATTCCTACCGCCGGTGATGTACTCGCACCCGATGTTCATCCCGCCGGTGTACGCGGTGATCCCGTCTATGACGACGATCTTTCGATGGTTCCGATAGTTGAGCATCCTGCCCCAGAGTACGTTCAGGGGATCGAGGAAGTATCGGTACTCGATCCCGTTCTCGCGCAGTTCCCTCCGGTAACGCCGCGAGATTCTTCCGAAACAGCCAACGCCGTCGAAGATAATCCTGACCTCGACTCCTTCCCGCGCCTTCGCGATCAGGATGTCCTTGATCCGCTCCCCGAGCGGGTCGGAGCGCCAGATGAAGTATTCCATGTGGATCGAATGGGAAGCGCCCTGCAGATCCCGCATGAGATCCTCGAAGTGTTCCTTGCCCGTATGATAGAGCTTGACCTCGTTATTGACCGTGATGATCGAATGGCTCGCGTTCAGGAGGAGGTTGATGGCCTTGGCCATGTCATTGTCGATATGGAGTTCGATATCGCGCATGACCCCCTGCTGCTGTCTGATGACTGTTTTCAGATTGGTCTTGAACAGCTCCTCGGGGAGCTGCTTCATGATCTTTTTCTTCTTCCAGTTCGTTCCGCCGAGGAAGTAGATCGCGATCCCAATATAGGGGAGGAGCACGATCGTGACGATCCAGGCGATCGCGACCTCCGGGCTTTTGTTGTCGAGGAGGATCTTTGCCGTGAGTATGATGACGTAGCAGATGTAGAGGATGGAAAGCACGCGGGAAATAATATCGCCGACACTCATGCTCGATTCCACGCTCTGGCGCTCCGTAAACGGCCCTTCCCCCTTAGAGCCACCCCAAGGTGCGGGAAACCGCCTTGTTCCATTCCCCGCGCCTCACCTGCCTCTCCCGCTCCTCCATGGAGGGTAGCCACCTCCGATCCTCCGCCCAGTGGGAGGAGATTTCAGCCGTGGTCCAGAAACCGATCCCGTGTCCGGCGGCGTAGGCAGCCCCGAGCGCGGTTGTTTCGATGACGCGGGGCCGGATGACGGGGATGTCAAGGATATCGGCCTGGAACTGCATGAGGAGTTCGTCGACCACCATGCCCCCGTCGACCTTGAGGAAGGGAATCTCGATCCCCGAATCCTTCTCCATCGCCTCCACGATCTCCCAGGTCTGGAACGCGGTGGCCTCCAGGACCGCCCGCGCGATATGGCCCCTGTTCGCGTACCCGGTCAGCCCGGCGATAATCCCGCGGGCGTCGGAACGCCAGTGGGGGGCGAAGAGCCCGGAGAACGCGGGAACGATGTAGACCCCGCCGGAATCGGGAACCGTGCGGGCGAGCCTTTCGATCTCGGAGGAGGATGCGATGAGCCCCAGGTTGTCCCGCAGCCATTGGACGAGGGCTCCCGCAACCGCGATCGAGCCTTCGAGCGCGTATCGCGGCTTCTCACCGGAGGAAAGGCAGGCGACGGTCGTGATGAGGCCGTGGCGGGAGAGGACCGGTTCCTCGCCCGTATTGAGCAGGAGGAAACAGCCGGTACCGTACGTGTTTTTTGAGGAACCCCGGTCGAAGCAGGCCTGTCCGTACAGAGCGGCCTGCTGGTCCCCGAGGTCGCCCGTGATCGGGATCCCCGAGCCAAAGGGGGTGTCGGCCGCGGTCACGCCGTAGGGCTCCGTTGTCGATGACGGCACGATACGGGGGAGGATCCTCCGCGGAATCCCGAGGATTGAGAGGATCTCCTCGTCCCACGAAATGTCGGAGAGGTCGAGAAGCTGCGTCCTGCTCGCGTTGGTCGCGTCGGTGACGTGGACTCCCCCGGAGGGTCCGCCCGTGAGGTTCCAGATGAGCCAGGAATCGATGGTCCCAAAGAGGATGTCTCCCGTCAGGGCCGCTTCCCTGACCCCAGAAATAGAGTCGAGGATCCACGCGATCTTCGGCCCGGAAAAATAAGTGGCGAGGGGAAGGCCCGTCGCCTTCCGGAACCGGTCTGTCCCGCCGTCCGCGGCGAGGGATTCCACGAGGCCCGCCGTCCGCGTGTCCTGCCAGACGATCGCGTTGCAGCCCGGCTTTCCCGTCTTCCGATTCCAGAGGATGGTCGTCTCCCGCTGATTCGTGATCCCGATGGCGGCGATCGAGCGCGGGGACACCCCGGTCGTGCGCAGGGTATTCGAGACCACGTCCCGGGTCCTGTCCCAAATCTCGCAAGGATCATGCTCGACCCACCCCGGCCGGGGATAGATCTGGCGGTGCTCCATTTGGCTCGAGGCGACGGGATTGCCCTTTCTGTCGAAGAGGATGAAGCGCGTGCTGGTCGTTCCTTGATCTATCGCCCCGATATACTCGCCGCCAGGTTTCGCATTACTCACGAGCCACCTCCTCCGGACAGTCATTTTACCATAAAGCCGGCCGGAGGATTTGTCAACGTAATCGTCAGCACACCGTTGAACCCGCACAGGCGATCGCGTATACTCCTCCCTGCACGTATGGAAGCCACGGAAAACGACATCACGATCACGATTACGGATCTCGCCTTCGGGGGCAACGGGGTCGGAAGGTTCAAGGGCAAGGTCTGTTTCGTTCCCGGAACGCTCCCGGGCGAGGAGGTGAAGGCCATGGTCGTGGCGGACAGGTAGAAGTACGCGGAGTGTCTGCGCGGTAGGATCCTCTCCCCATCCCCGGAAAGACGACTCCCCCCATGCCCGCTGTTCGGCGTATGCGGCGGCTGTTCCTGGCAGCATATCTCCTATTCCGCACAGCTCAAGGCGAAACGCCGCATCCTCGAGGAGTCCCTTCGGCGGATCGGCGGGATCACGGATCCGGCCGTATCCGATGTCCTGCCGTCTCCGCGCGAGTACGGATACCGGAATCGAATGCGCTTCGCGTGGATCCCGGGAACGGGGCTCGGCCTGTACCGCCGGGGGACCCGCGACGCCATACCCGTGCGCTCGTGCCTGATCATCGAGGAAGCGCTGAATCGGATGATCCCCGATGTAAACGACAGACTCCTGGGGGAGACCGATAGAGCGGGAACGATGGAGAGGGTAGATCTCAGCCTGGACGATTCCGGCCGCGCCGGGTTCAGCCTTCAAACGGAACGGGATGCCGGGGGGGAATTCTCGCAGGTCAACCGCGAGGTCAACGCGGCCCTGCGGAGCGAACTTGCGGCGGCTGCGGCGCGGGTGATCGGCCGGGGAAAGAGAGGGCAAGCCCCGGTCATCGACCTGTTCTGCGGGGACGGCAACCTGAGCCTTCCCCTGGCGGAAGCCGGCTTCGACGCTAGAGGCTACGATCTCTCATGGACGGGGACAGCAGCCGCGAACGATGCCGTACGGAACCTCGCCTCCCGCATTCCCGGCATCCGCGCCAGATACGAGCGAGTGGATGTCTACCGGGAATTCGGGAAACTTCGCGAAGTCATCCAGGGCGCGTCCCTGGTCATCGCCGATCCGCCGCGGGCCGGATTGGGCTCCCTTGCCGCGGAAATGGCCGCGCTCCGGGTTCCCGCGATCATCTATGTCTCCTGCAATCCGCCGATTCTCGCGAAAGATTTGCGTATTTTTACTGAAAATGGCTATTATTTACATTCAATCATGCCGTTCGACATGTTTCCGCAGACCTTTCACTTGGAATCGATGTCAATTCTCACATTTTCCCGAAGTTTCGGTTGACATACGGGGAATCACCCCGTACAATGCGGCCACCGGAAGGAAAAACACACTAAGGAGGAACGTTTTGAAAATCTGGATGTGGCTCGTTATCTTTGTCGTGATTGTCGCTTTCGGCGCTTTGCGGTCCGTTCTGAAAGACAGAAAGAACAAAGGCGTAGAAGACAAGACCACCACGTAGATCATCCATCGGGTGTATCGAGAGCCCGCCCCGGGAAGGTACATCCCCGGAGCGGGTTTTTTTATCCCCGGAATCGGATTATCCGGCCCGAGAAGGATGGGACGGCAATCGACTATGGAAAACTCTTCAACAGGATACGGGAACACTGCTCCCGAGGCTCAGCCGGATTATTTGGCTTGCATTTCCGGCGCCATCGTATAGAATTCAGCGATACCTTTCCACTGGAGACGACGATGGACTGCACCATTAAGACCCTGGGTCCTTGTACCTTCCCTTCTCCCCTGTTGGAGAAATACCCCCATCTGGACACCTCGTTCGTATCGGACAGCGTCCGCCTCAGGTACCGCCTCTTCGTGGGCGAAACGAACCCGCAGAGCGACTCTGACGCCACCTTCGAGCTCGCGGGGCAGCGGAGGATGATTCACTTCAAACCGGAGGAAACGACCGCGGCCGTGGTGACCTGCGGTGGGCTCTGCCCGGGCTTGAACGACGTCATCCGCTCCATCGTGATGGAGAGCCATTACCAGTACGGGGTCAAGACGATCCTAGGCATCAGGTACGGCTACAACGGCCTCAATCCGGCCAAGGGCTGGGATCCGATCATCCTGACCCCGGCCATGGTCGAGGACATCCACCGGGAAGGGGGCACCATCCTCAGCTCCTCGCGGGGCGGAACGGAGAACATGGATCTCCTGGTCGACACTCTCGAGAAGCTGGGGGTCAACATCCTCTACACCATCGGCGGTGACGGCACCCTGAACGGCGCGCACAGCATCGCGGGAATCGCCCTGAGACGGGGCATCGATCTCGCCGTAGTCGGGATCCCCAAGACGATAGACAACGACATCAGCTTCATCCAGCGCTCCTTCGGTTTCCAGACCGCGTTTTCCGCGGCGGTACAGGCGATCTACTCGGCGCATGTCGAGGCGAAAGGCGCTCCCAACGGGATCGGAATCGTGAAGCTGATGGGCAGACACTCCGGCTTCATCGCCGCGAACGCGTCCCTGGCCATGAACGACGTCAATTTCGTCCTCGTCCCCGAAGTGCCCTTCGACCTCGAAGGGCCGAACGGACTCCTGCGGCACCTGGAGGAACGCATCAAAAGGCGCCACCACGCGGTCATCTGCGTGGCCGAGGGCGCCGGCCAGGATCTCCTGAGCGGAGACTCGGAGGGCCTCGAGCGCGACAAGTCAGGCAACATCGTTCTCAAGGATATCGGGATCTTCCTCCAGAAGAAGATCAAGGACCATTTCAGGGAAATCGGCACGGAGGTGAACATCAAGTACATCGACCCGAGCTACATCATCCGGAGCCAGCCGGCATGTCCCGACGACTCCATCTTCTGCGCGCTCCTGGGCCAGTACGCGGTACACGCGGGAATGGCGGGCAAGACCGACCTGGTGATCGGACAGTGGAACAACGTGTACGCCCATATTCCCATAGCGCTCGCCGTATCCCGACGCAAACAGATCAATCCCAACTCCCAATTCTGGAACAACGTCCTCCAGGCAACGGGTCAGCCGCTTTCCATGAAGAACGGGTGAAGAGCCTCAGGTAAGCCGATACTCGACGCGTATCGTGAGCGAGAGCTCCGTGCCCGGCCTATAGGGAACGGGGAAGAGAGAATCGATGAGCCTCAAGGCGCTCTGGTCCAGGATCCCGCTTCCCGATGAGGAGGCGAGGGAGATCTCCTTCAAGCCTCCGTCCTCGGAAATCAGAATCGTCACGACGACGATCCCCTGAGATCCCATCCTGCGCGCCGCCGGCGGATAGATCAGGCGCTCCCGGATCTCCTGTTCCAGGAAACTGCTGATGAGGGCGCGTTGGCTCGGGTCGGAGCCAGCGGACCGGGACTCCCGGCTTGCCCCCCCGGGGGAAACGGGGAATCCGCTGCCCAGTCCGGATGCGGGATCAGTGCTCCTCGACACGGAACCGGGACCGTATGCAGGCTCGAAAGGGTCGTTCGGACCAAGATCGAATGCCGGCACCTCAATCGCGCGGGCGGGATCCCGCTGTTCCGCTTCCGCGGAAACCGCAGGCGGCAGTGACGGCTCGGTCTTTGCGATGGTGTCAGGCGCCGGTGAATGCTGGAGCGCGGGCATCGGCTGAGACGGAGAGGCGGGCGCAGCCTGGAAAGGCGCAGCGGATGCAGGAACTTCCTGGGGGGTCGCGGCAGGAGAATCCGTCGAAACGCGGCCGCCGCCGGTATCGAGAGAGACGATCAGGGAAGAAGCGGCGGGGGTTGACAGGGCCGGTTTGGGGGCGGGCAGGAACGAGAGGGCGCAAAACAGGGCGCCGTGGAAGAGGAGGGAAAGGGCGACGGCCCTCGTCATGTCCGAAACCTTTCTCTTCACTCCCGCCTCGCCTCTCGTACCTCGCATCGCCCGTCAGGGCCGGCTTTCCGCTACCGATACTATACCAGACACGGCCGAACCCTGTCACCGCCGGCTCATACGGAAACCTGTCGGATCCATCCTACACGGAGGGTTCCCTCACCGCCCCCCGGCTTTCCCGGCGCGCGGCGACGGCTTTCAGGCCCCTGGCAACGAGGTACACGGCCGCGCTGAATAGGATCACGGTCGCGCCGGCGGGAAGATCCGGGCCGTAGCTGAGGACGATTCCCGAAATCGTGCAGAGAATGGCGATGACGGACTAGAGGACCATGATCCGCGGCAGTCTTTTCGCGAACAGTCCGGCCGTCGCCGCGGGCAGGGGCAGGAGCGCGCTCGCCATCACGATTCCCACGACAGTCACGAGCAGCACGATCGTCAGCGCGACGAGGACGAGGAGCAGCAGGTGGATCCACCGCACCCGGAGCCCGCGTACCGACGCGTACTCCCTGTCGAACGAAACGGCGTAGAGTTTCGTGTATGCGGACAGGACAACCGAAAGGATGAGGATGTCCAGGACGAGGATGAGGAGGAGATCCGTCTTTCCGATGAGGAGGATGTTCCCGAAGAGATAGCTCATGAGGTCTCCGGAGTATCCTGGAGTGGCGAAGATGAACATCACGCCTGCGGCCATACCGACCGACCAGATGGCCGAGAGGGTGGTGTCCATCCTCTCGCGGCCGCCGTGAGTGACCATGGCAAGTACGACCGCCGCGGCTAGAGCCGCCGTAACCGCACCCGCGAACGGGGTGAAGAGGGGAAGCCCGGTCACGAAGAAGAGGTACCTGAACAGTCCCATCCCGCCTAGAACGGTATGGGAGATCGACCCCGCCGCGTAGCTCATCCGATTGACGGTCACCAGTGTGCCGACGACTCCGCAGGCGACCGCCGCGAGGGCCGCAGCGGTCACGGCGTACTGGAGGAAGCGGTAGCTTCCAAGATCAACGAAAAAACCGATCATCCCTCTCCTCCCCGATCGAAACAGCCGTGGAAATCGTCCTCGTGGCGTACGAAGGAGACATCGCTGCCGTACATCTCCGCGATCATCTCTCTCGAGAGGTTGGCGGTACCGTGGAATCGGATCGTGCGGTCCCTGACGCAGAGGACTTTGCTCGATATGGACGGGACGATTCCAAGGTCATGGGAAACGATGAGGATGGTGAGGTCGCCCGCGAGGCCGACCAGGAGATGGTAGATCTCCTTTTGGACGTAGCGATCCACATTCGCGGTCGGTTCGTCCAGGAGAAGGAGCCTGGCCTCGGAGGCGAGGGCGCGCGCGATGAGAACCCGCTGCCTCTGCCCTCCGGAGAGGTCGCCGAAACGCTGGTTCCATCGTTCCCGGAGGTCGACCCGGGAAAGGGCTCGGAGGGCCTGCTCCCGATCCGTTCGCGCGAAACGGGGCTGGAAGTTCCTTCCCAGCCGTCCCAAGAGGACCACATCGAGCACGGTCGCGGGGAAATCTGGGTCGAGACGGCTGTGCTGGGGCACGTAGCCTACGAGGGGTCTTGCCTCTTCCGGTTCCTTGCCGAACACCATGACCGAGCCGGAGACAGGCTTGATGAATCCCAGGATAAGCTTGAGCAGAGTCGTTTTCCCGCCTCCGTTCGGTCCCACGATGCTGACCAGCTGTCCCCGCTCGATGGAAAAGGCGGCGTTTCGGAGGATCAGCTCGGCGTCGTAGGCGAACGAGACGTTTTCGAATCTGATGGCGTCGGGCTCACGGTCGTCAGCCCGCTCACTTGCCGCTGATGTCATGCGCGATCCTCCTCATCTCCTGAAACCAGTCGCGGGAGAGGGGATCGATCGTTTTCACGACAGCCCCGGTCTCCGCAGCTACGGCCTCCGCGCTCCTCGTCGAAAACTCCTTCTGGACGAAGATCATGCCGACCCTCTCCGCGCGCAGCCTGTCGATGAAGTCCGCGAGCTGCCTGGCCGTCGGTTCCTTTCCTTCGACCTCGATGGCCCGCTGGATCAAGCGATACCGATCGGTGAAGTATCCAAGAACGGGGTGGTAGACGTACACCGTTTTCCCCTCCATTCCGGAAAGAATGGAGGCGATTTCCCGGTCCAGATCTTCGAGCTCCCGCGCAAAGGCGAGGTAGTTGGACTCGTATCGTTCTGCTCCCGCGGGATCCGCCGCCTTCAACGCGTCCCGGATCGCTGCCGCTTGGATCCGCACCGCCTCGGGGCTGAGCCACACATGAGGATCCGCCTCTCCATGCTCCTCATCGGAATCCTCGTGTTCGTGCCCGGAGTCCTCGTGGCGGTGTTCCTCGGTCATGAGCCGCTTGGGAACGGTCGCGGAGGTATCGACGCGGACGAGTCTCCTGTTGGTATCGGCGATCTTGGCCGCGATGCGCTCCTCGAAGGGGAAGCCGATGCCGAGGAAGAGCTGCGCCTCGGTAAAGGCGGCCATCTGGGCCGGGGTCGGCTCGAAGCTGTGCGCGTCCTGGCCGGGAGCCACGAGAGAGACGACCGAGACCCTGTCTCCTCCGATACGGGACACAAAGGTCTCCTGGGGGGGGATGCTCACGATGACCCGCAGCGTTTCCTCCGCGCTCGTGCCCGCAGTGGTTCTTCCGCCCGCCCCGCACCCGAAGAGGAGCGCGGAAACGACAAGGGCGAAGCCGGCGTATACCCCTTCACTGCGCATGGGCGCCGCCCTCCTCCGTTTCGAGACGTTCCGGATCCTCGTTCTGGCACACGATGTGGAAAGCACCGCAGGTGCCGCATTTGATGAGAGAGTGGTGCCTCGAGAAGCGCTCCCAGTGCTTCTTCTGCTCAACAGAGAGGACCCCGGTCCCTTGACAGACCGGACAGATGTTCTCCAGCGCGGTCTTCACCGCATTCCGGATGAATTCCGACCTGTTCGGGATAGCGGAAAGCACGGCCATGAGGGAATCCTCGACCTTGAAGGTAACGATCTCTTGTTTACTCATTGATCAGCCCTCAAACGTATTACAATGTATTAACGGAGGTAATATAATGTAATACGTAAGGAACGTCAACTGTTAGAGCAGGCTGACCGGGTCGACATCGATCTCCGCGTAGATGCCAGAGGGGAAGCGGTACTCGCGCAGGAGACTCGCAAGGGCGGCGTGAGTCTCGCCGAATCTGCCGCTGCGCAGGGTAAGCTGGAAGCGATGGTTGCCTGAAATCACGGCGATAGGGGCTTCGGCCGGACCGAGGCACTCCGCCTCGCGGACTCCCTTTGCGAGGAGCTCTCTGGCGAACGCCTCCGAGGCTTCCTCTGTCTTCCGCCGATCCTTTCCTCGGAACACAATCCTGAAGAGCCGGGAAAAGGGAGGGAAGCCCATCTCCCTGCGCATTTCCAATTCCCACGGATAAAAATCTTCGGGGCTGCTCGAGGCCGCGAAGCGGATAGCCTCGTTTTCCGGTTTGTAGGTCTGGATGACTACGGTTCCGTCCGTGCTGTACCTGCCCGCGCGGCCTGCGACCTGTACCACGAGCCCATAGGTCCGTTCGAGCGCCCTGAAGTCCGGAAGGTGGAGGGTCGTGTCCGCCAGGAGGCTGCCGGCCCGCTTCACGCCGCGAAAGTTCCAGCCCGTGGCCACCATCTGGGTTCCCAGAAGCATATCGATCCGCCCCCGCTCGAAATCCTCCAGGATCCGCTTCATGGCTCCTCGCTTGGTCGTGGTGTCCGTGTCCAGTCGGGCCACTGAAAGATCGGGGAAGAGCCGCCTCGTCTCCTCCTCCACCAGTTCGGTCCCAAAACCGGAGTACCCCACGTCGAGGGAGCCGCACTCCGGACAGACATCCACCGGTTTCTCGGTACGGCCGCAGTAGTGGCAGATCATCCTCCCCTTGGATTTATGGAATGTGAGGGAGACGGAGCAGTTCCTGCATTTCATTTCAAAGCCGCAGCTCCGGCAATGGAAGAAGTAGGAGAAGCCGCGCCGGTTGAGGAAGAGGATGGACTGCTTTCCCTCCGCCTTGACAGCTCTGATCCTCTCTGCGAGGAGGCGCGAGATGGTTCCAGATTCCCTCTTCATGTCGACGATATCGATCTCGGGAGGCTTGCCGCCGGAAAGCCGCCTGCGGAGGTCGAGACGCCTGAGGGTGCCCTGAGTCATGAGGTGATACGCCTCTACCGACGGAGTCGCGCTCCCCATGAGGAGCCTGGCCCCAGATATGGCGCAGCGCTTCATGGCGACCTGCCTGGCGTGATACCGCGGGGTGGAGCCGGACTTGTAGGAGCTCTCGTGCTCCTCGTCGCTGCCGATGAGCCCGAGTTTCGCGACGGGGGCGAAAACCGCGCTTCGCGCCCCC
>CAZPZF010000076.1:0-11146 GCA_964590705.1 uncultured Spirochaetales bacterium
TCAATGACTACTACGAGGCGCGGCAGGCGCTGTTTTCGGCGGAGGATCAGACGGGAGATATCCAGTCAGATGCTACCACAACCGGAGGAGTTCCACGATTCAAGTTCAATTTGTTGAATGGAGAAATCACAGTAAAAAAAGACGATGGCACCGATATTTTCAAGTTCGACCCAACAGCCCAGTCTCTCACAGTCAGGGGGACAATCTACGCCGATGCGGGGGAGTTCGCGGGGAATCTCAACGGAGCCTATGGAAGGCTGGGGGCAATCTCATCGGATATAAAATACAACACGACGGTGGTCTTTCCTGCGGGGACAACCCAAAACGCAGTCTATGATTGGTGGGTTGCAAACATTGACACGACCCCAGAAGGGTCAATGTGGGCTATTGTTGGAACATACGGAACGAGAATCCTGTACGCCGGCGGAATCGAAATCTCAACGTCTACACTAAAAATCTACAACTCATCAACGACGTTGGAGTTTGTGAACGGATCCTCTACGACAATCTCATCCAAGCTCACACTCGAAAAAATCTACTATCCGACAAAATCGTTCGGTCATATTTATCCGTCGCACGGGGATACTTTCAATCTTGGATTTTTGGCTACGCCGTGGAAGTATGTTATCGCTAAAAATATCGTTGCCCGAGACACAACAAATAATAAAACGTCCTTCATAAGCCAACACCCTACGTATGACGGCTGTCTGCTGATTAAGGAGAGTGAAGGGTCAAGCACAAATTTATTCATAGGTGCGATTTCAGGTAACGGGTACCTTTACTGTTCTGGATCAGCAATGCACTTCGGTCATGATGGTCATATGAAGTGGATGTCTGCGTGGGATGATACGAATAGTGTTGTGACTCTTAAACGTGTAGGCGGAGTGAGACTTCGTGTTCAAGCGACATATCCGAATTACGCTTTACAGGGGAATAGTGTCGCATATAGTACCTTGTGGACGGCTTTTACGAATGTCCTTACCACGACAAATGATATGTGCGTGGTTTCGGGAGGTATATATAATTCCAGTACCTCTTATGTACTCTCTCACGCACTTAGGTATGATTCAAACACTGTCCGGTTGTTTTACATAACCGCAGGCGGGACGGCTTCCTATTTCTCGATTACGAATACAACGACGACTTTCAGTTATGTTTCGTTGGCTTTTTGATAAAAGGAGAGGGGACATGACCTTACAGGCATTGCTGGAGAGGCGGGATAAAATCGCGAAGGAGAGGGAAGGCCTCATGAGGGCATACGAGCGGCTTACGGCTGACCTCAACGCGAATGGGGGAGCATTGCAGTTACTCGATCAGTTGATAGCGCTGGAGACGGGGCAACACGGGGAGGGGAAGGACGATGGACAAGGAACTAAAATCATACCTGGAAGCGAAGTTTGAAGGGATTGATCAGCGCTTCACCAGTCTCCAGGAGAATATCGACGCAAAGGTCAGCCCGATCAAGGAAACGGTTGACCGCCACACGAAGGACATTGCCGACCTCTACGAGAAAGACCGGCACCAGGTAACAGCGTGCGAACAGCATCGGAAGGATATCGATACCGATATCAAAACCGGCCGGCGCTGGGCTACCGGGCAATTCATCGCCATTATCCTATGTTTCCTAGGGATCGGCGGGGGGTATGTCCTTTCCAAAATACTCGGAGACTGACATGATCGAGAAACTGAAATCGTGGCTAAAGGCGCATCCGCCAGAGCAAATCCCCTACTGGCCGGGAGCGGTTTATACGACCCCGTTCGGACTCCGTAATACCCAGGCGGAAATCGACGATCCGAATTGCAGCCCCGGGCACCTCGCCACCGACCGGGCACGGGGACGGACGCAGAACATTCTGATGCAATTCGCGGGTTCTGTGAAATGGAGGCTGACCGGGGGAGCCACGGGATCCCTTGGCCAGATAACCGCGGATGATATCCTCATGGAGATACAGGTGTTCCATGCGGAATTGAAGTTTTCCCTCGATGACCATTATCTGACCGGCGATTCGATCCCGATCTATCCGGGAAACCTGGGGACCGTATCCCATGGGAGGCATGTGCATACGGAAATACTCATGCCCTACGATCCCGGCATTGCCGCATGGATCCGGGGGCAATCGGTAAGAGTGGACACGGACGAGTACATCCGGGAGCACTGCGAGCGGTACCGGCTCCGGGATCCCGCGGCTATCAGGGCGGACCTCGGGCGCCAGATTGAATCATGGGGAATCACAGAATTGTGGGATCATTTCGCGGTCCGGCGCGGGGAGAAGATGCCGGATTACCGGATACCGTTTTTCGGGCGAATGGACACCATGATCATCGACAGTCAGTGGCTACTAAAAATCTGAAAGGGAGGGGAATATGGGCGGACTTGTAAATGTCGATATCGGCGGGATCATCTCTGGGATCGGATCAACAGCGAAGGACTTGCGCCAGGCGTTTACCGGTGAAGTGAGCGCGGATAAGAAGGCGGAGCTCGAGGCCAAGGTACTCGAGATCGAGCAGCAGGCCATGACCGCGCAGGCGCAGATCAATCAGGAGGAAGCGAAGTCCGCTTCCCGGTTCGTTTCTGGTTGGCGCCCGTTCATCGGATGGATATGCGGGGGGGCTCTCGGGTTCCAGTTCATCGCACGGCCCCTGCTCCTATGGGGGTTGGCGCTGCTGAAAAAGGAGGTAGAGATTCCCGTTCTGGATATGTCCGAACTCTATCCGCTGGTGATATCTCTCCTCGGGCTCGGCGTATACCGGACGGCGGAGAAAATCAAGGGAGTTCAGGGACGGCATTAAGTCCACGGGACAATTTCTATTCATAACATTTGTATATTAATCCCTGTAAAACAGGGGTTTTATGGGTTTCAATCTATAGGCGATATTATAGAAAACTGATGCGGCTGAATTGCTTATTTTTATATCGGTCGGCCCTAGGGACTAAAGGCGGTATGAAAAGCCCGCCTTTTTCATTGAATCACTGACCGCCGTTCCCGTTCTGTTCCTTCCTGATGAGGCTGTAGCGGTTCATGGCGCTGATATAAGCCTTCGCGCTCGCCTCCAGGATGTCGGTCGAGGAACCGCGGCCGGGGCATGCGTGGGTACCGAAGTCGAGCACGACAGACACATCGCCGAGGGCCTGCTTGCCCGGGGTAACGGCCTGGACAGTATACTCCTTCAGGGTCGGGGACATGCCGCACGCCCGGTCGATTGCCCTGAAGATCGCATCAACAGGCCCGTCTCCCGTGGCCGCTTCTTCGTTCATCTCCCCTCCGCATCGAACCCGAACCGTTGCCGTGGGAACCGCGACATTGCCGGACTGGATGTTGAAGTACTCGAGCACGTAGGTAGCCGCCTGCTTTCCGATCTCGTCCCCTACGATGGAGAAGAGGTCGTCGTCGAAGACCTCCTTTTTCCGGTCCGCGATCTCGAGGAACCTGATATAGGCCCCGTTCAGCTTATCCTCGGAGAGGGTGAGCCCGAGTTCTGTAAGCCTCTTCTTGAACCCGTGCATCCCCGAATGGCGGCCGAGCACGATGAGCGAGGCGTCTCTGCCCACGGACTCGGGTGTCATGATCTCATAGGTCTGCTTGTTCTTGAGGACGCCGTCCTGGTGGATCCCCGACTCGTGGGAGAACGCGTTTTCGCCGACGATCGGCTTGTTCCTCGGCAGCGGATAGCCGAGGATGTTGGAGACGAGCCTGGACGAGTTGTAGATCTGCTTGGTGTCGATGCCCGTATGGAAGGGGAGGATATCCTTCCGGACGGAGAGGGCCATCACGAGCTCCTCGAGGGATGCGTTCCCCGCGCGTTCGCCTATACCGTTCACCGTTACCTCAGCCTGCCTCGCCCCGTTCTGGATTGCGCTTATCGTGTTCGCTACGGCCAGACCGAGATCGTTGTGACAGTGCACGGAGATGACCGCCTTGTCGATGTTCGGCACGCGGTTCATGATCGACGAGATGAAGGAGCCGAACTCATCGGGGGTCGTATACCCGACCGTGTCGGGAATGTTGATGATGGTAGCGCCCGCCTTGATCGTTCCCTCGACGATCCTGCACATGAAATCCAGCTCCGTCCTCGTCCCGTCCTCGGGGGAAAACTCGACCTCGTCAGCGAAGGAGCGGGCGTACTTCACCCCCTCGATGGCCATCGCGAATACGGAATCCGGATCCTTTCCGAGCTTGTACTTCATGTGGATCGGACTTGTCGCGACAAAGACGTGGATCCGCTTCCGTTCCGCGTCCTTGATCGAATTTGCCGCGGCGTCAATGTCCTTCTGGACGGTCCGCGCGAGGGCGGTGATAACCGGGCCGTGGACCTCGCGCGCGATCATCTCGCTGGCTTTGAACTGATGGGGAGAGGAAACGGGAAATCCCGCCTCGATTGCGTCCACCCCGAGGCGCGCGAGCTGTTGGGCGATCTCTGTCTTCTGCTCCATGCTCATGGACGCGCCGGGAGACTGTTCCCCGTCACGGAGCGTCGTGTAGAATATGAATACCAAATGCGAATATGCCATATTTGCTCCTATCGTGTTTTCGCTATCCGTATATCGGTCAGCGCTTGATCTTTCTGCCCCGCTCCAGCGAGACGAGCCCGCTTCGAGCCATTTCGACGATCGAATACTCGCCGAGAAGCTCCATCATGTCCTGGATCTTTTCTGGCGATCCCGTGATCTCGAGCATCACCGTGTCGTACCCAAGGTCCATGATTTTGGCGTTGAAAACCTCCGCGATTTGGAAGAGTTCGCTCCTCTGCGCAGGTTTCGCGGATACCTTGAGAAGGGCCAGCTCCCTGTCAACCGAGGGAAGATCCGTGAGGTCTACGACCTTGATGATGTCGATCAGCTTGTTGAGCTGCTTCTTGATCTGGTCGATCACCGAATCGTCCCCGGAACAGACGAGGGTTATCCGGGTCAGGGTGGGGTCGGTCGTGGGGCCGGATGTGAAGCTTTCCAGATTGTATCCGCGGCCGCTGAACAGACCCGAAATCCTGGAGAGGACCCCCTGATGGTTTTCCACGAGAAGGGATATGCCGTGAGTCATTTCGCACCTCCCCGGGAAGCGGGCTCCAGAATCATGTCGGTCAATCCTCCCCCGGGGGGAACGATCGGCCACACGTTGGCTTCCCTTTGTATCGGAATTTCAATGAATGTCGGTCCTTTCGTGTTTTCCATTGCCTGGCGGAACGCCGCGCGAATCTCTCTGACGCCGCAGGCCCGTATTCCCTTGGCCCCGTAGGCCTCCGCCAGCTTGATGAAATCGGGGACATACGGCGGACACTGCCCGTCCGGCGCTGTGCAGCCGGGAGGGCAGGACGCGTTTCGGTGAAGGCAGGTGGACGAGTATCGTCTGTCGCAGAAGAGTTCCTGCCACTGCCGGACCATGCCGAGATAGCCGTTGTTCATGATCACGACGATGACCGGAACCTCCTCGAGCACTGCAGTGGCGAGCTCCTGGATGTTCATCTGAATCGACCCGTCTCCCGCGATCAGGACGACTCTGCGGCCGCCGCGATGGGCTATCTGCGCGCCTATCGCCGCGGGAAAACCGTATCCCATTGTGCCTAGGCCTCCCGAAGTGAGCCATCTCCGCGGTTCGCAGAAGTGGTAGAAAAGGGCTGCCCACATCTGACTCTGGCCAACGTCAGTGGCGAGGATTACGTCCGGGAATTCTTCGTTGACTGCGGAGAAAACCTCCTCTGGGGATGTGATTCCGGGTTCCTGCGCGGCCACGTTCGGATTGAACACGGGGTGCTCTTGGTCCCATTCCCTGATCTGGGAGAGCCAGCGAGATCGATCTCCGGAGTCGAGGAGCGGCAAGAGCTCCTTCAGGATCGTCCGGGCGTCCCCGACGATGGGAACCTCCACCTTCACGTTTCTCGCGATGGCGGAGGGGTCGATATCGATGTGGACGATGCGCGCGCCGGGGGCGAATCGCGACAGATCGCCCGTGGCCCTGTCGTCGAACCTGACCCCGATGCCAACGAGCAGGTCGCAGCACGAGACAGCCATGTTAGCCGCAAAGGTGCCGTGCATGCCGATCATGCCGATGAATCGGGGATCTGCGTTGGGAAGGATACCGAGACCCATGAGAGAGGTGACGACGGGGATTCCGGTCTTTTCCACGATCTGCCTGAAGACAGAGGCAGCTCCCGATATGTGCATACCGCCCCCTATGAAGAAAAGCGGCTTCTTGGCTTCCGCTATGACCGCGGCCGCGCGCTTGATCTGGCCCGCGTGTCCGTTATAGACGGGGTTGTAGCCGCGGATCTTGATCCGAGCCGGGTAAACATCATCGTGAGCGGTGAGGAGGATGTCTTTGGGAACATCGACCACTACGGGGCCCGGCCTTCCCGTTCCGGCGATGAAGAACGCGGATTTAAGGACACGTGGGAGATCCTCCCTCTCCATGACGAGGTAGTTGTGTTTTGTGACTGGCCGCGTGATGCCGACCGTGTCCGCTTCCTGAAAGGCGTCGTTGCCGATCATGTTGCGGGGAACCTGACCAGCGATGCAGACCAGCGGTACGCTGTCGAAATTCGCGGTTCCCAAACCCGTGATCGTGTTGGTGGCGCCGGGGCCGCTCGTGACGATGCAGACGCCTGTTTTCCCTGTGGAGCGGGCATACCCGTCCGCTGCATGCACGGCCGCCTGTTCATGGCGTGTCAAGACGACGTGCACATCGGATTCCGCGTAGAGGGCGTCGAAGATCGGGATGACCGATCCTCCGGGGTAGCCGAAAACCGTGGTCACTCCCTCTTTCTTCAGGGCCTCGATGATGAACTCCGCTCCGCTAAGCTTCACAAGCACCTCCAGATAAAAAATAAGCCGTTCTTCCGGATAGAAGAACGGCCGCATTCGAATGCACCCCTTTCCCTATCCAGGGCATATGCTCCGGGGGAGAATAATGATACCAAGTAGGAGAATGACGATTGAGATGATATCGTTCAAGAGAGGGGTTGTTGCCTTATTCCTTGCCAATTGTGTTTCCACATCGATATAAAAACGGATAATAGGGTACTTGTCAAGAGAAACACAACAGAATGTTGGTATAAATATTTAAATACTTCGATTTGCTGTCGATCTTGACCGCCCAATACGGGTCAAATACAATGAAACCATGCAAAGCCACTCGACCTTCGACAGCCTCGTTGGCGAGTTATCGTCCAAGGAGAGGAAGGATCTGCTCGAAAAAATAGAAGCGAGCTTCCGTGTCTCTGACGAGCCGCTACAGGTCGTCACGGAGGACGAGGAGGTCGATCTTGAGAAGAGTTACCGGCTCCTTGGTTTTTTTCAGCGGCTTATCATTTCCCTTAAGCGTATCTTCCAACGGAAGGAACGTCTGGATGCGATAGAGGAATTCCTCCTTGCCGGCATAGCGAAAAACATCGAAAAGAAGTATCCTGGCATTCTGCATTATAAAACAGGCGAGATTCTCGAACCCTTCTATCGGGAACTAAAGGAACTGCAGGAAAGCCTTTCGGTTTTCATCCCCCCCCTCCGGGCGGCCCTTGGATCGGATAAGCGGGAGTTTATCGCGTTCCTCGTTAGTATGGAGCTTCCGCATATCCATGAACAGATTGTACAGGCTTCGGATCCGTTCGGCGTTTCGGAGAATTGGCTCGAGGAGTCTGATATCGACGTGAGAAGGGAGATCGAACGGAAGATGGAGGATATATTCGAATCCATCTCGGAGGCCGAAAGAAAGATCCTCTACGGCGATATGCAGATCCTACAATACCTGTCCGCGCTCTCCGCATTCCCCTATGAGCGGGTCCTTTCCCTCTTTTCCGGTCACAGGCGGGAGAAGCCAGGTACCTGCACCCTTCTTGAGATACGAAAATCACTCGTCGAGCTGGGATCGCTCCTCGCCGGACTCGCCTTTCCTCCGAGGATGCGTCTTATCGAGGGGATCTTTCTCTTCTCGGTGAGGGAGAAGATGGATGCCGAGAGCTACGATCTTGAGGTGGACCTAGGGAGATTCTCCCGGCTCGCGGAAGCCGGTATCGGCCGGATCAGGAAATTCAATCATGCCATTCCTCTCCTCGACCTTCTTCGCCTGGCATCACGAAACGTCAATTACCGCTTCAGCAAACCGGGCGGGGGCGAGGATTGGTTTGCGCTCTACCGGCAGTTCTGGTTCGCTCGCTTCCAAGACCAGTTCGAGCGCTTCGCACTTTCCCGAAAACGGAGCAGGGTAACCGAAGACGCCAAGAGGTTCCTCCAAGTGGAGTCGTTACCCGTGCTCGAGTTCTATCGCTCGGGCCTCAGGGAAGACGCGCCCATGTTCCGATATGAGCTCTCTCTCAGCTTTCTTGCAGGGTTTCTCAGGTCTGTCTTCCTCAAGGAGATGCATTCGGTCCTCAAGACCATACTGCTTAACGGCGAGTTCTACAAAGAGCAAAACAGGAACGAATTCGCGGATTCCTATAACGGCCTTGCCCAGTCGCTCGAGGAGATGGCGAGGCTCGATAAATTGCTGGGTCCGGGCGGCGAGATCGGCGAGGCGATCGGGCAGCTGGACAAGGAACCGATTCCCGCACCCCTGCGCCGGAAGCGCTTGACGGATCAATACGCAAAAGGGGATACCTGTGCGGCCAAGCTTCTCTCAGCCGCTATCGCGAATCTCGAGACTCTTTGTTCGGTCATCGGGGGGATCCTCTTCGGCGAGGTAGGAGGAAGATTCGACACCCTGGCGAATCTCGGTTATCTGGGAAGGATTAACGGGCAGAACGTGATGGTGAGCCTCGGCCTGGTACACAAACGACTGGAGCACGCTCTGCTCATCCTCAGGGAACTGTACGACACAGAAACGAGCATGAGTTAGCGTATGCCTCCCATCGTCATCGAACACCGAATATCGGCCGTGTCTACGGCAGAGGCAAGCCCCGTTTTCTCCGTCGAGCTCGGCCCGGCGGGACCTGTTTTCAGCATTACACTCGCCTGTTCAGGGGACATGAGCGTTCTCGATTCCATTGACAACAGGGAACGCTACTGCGCTGCGATCGGGGTAGCCCCGGACAGATTGGTTGGTTTGGTTCAGGTTCATTCGCGAAAGGTGTTCGCCGCGGAGGAGATCATCCCCCTTCCCCGCGGTTTCCGCCCCCCAGACGGCGACGGATTGGTCACGAACCGGAAGGATCTCGTGCTTTCGGTCACCGCGGCGGACTGCATGCCTATAGCCCTGTTCGACCGGAAGACGGGAGCGTTCGGAATCGTACATTCGGGTTGGAAGGGAACGGGAATCGTCCGCGAAGCCGTCTCCCTCATGAGAAACCGCTACGGGACCATGCCGGAGGATCTTGCAGCGGCGGCGGGTCCCGGGATCGGCTCCTGCTGCTACTCCGTACCGGAGGAGCGGGCGATCGCGTTTCGTGACATGTGGGGCGCGGATTGCGCGGCGCTCCGAGACGGCACCTGGTATCTCTCTCTGTGGAACGCAAACCTGGCGCTCATGGCGAATCTCGGAATACGAACGATTCATCGGCTCGCGGATTGCACCTGCTGCTCCGACCGCCTCGGTTCATACCGCAGGGAAGGTCCCTCCTCCTATACCCACATGCTTGCCACGATCCGCTATTTTCAATAGCATGGGGCAATGGAATTACTGAGACAACGCTGGAAACGCATCCTCTTCTCCGCCCTTTCCTCGCTTGCCCGCGAGAAAGGAATTGGAAACCTATCCGTCACGGAAGACGAACTGGTCGTCGAAACGCCCCCGAAGCCTGAAATGGGAGACCTTGGGTTCCCCCTTTTCCCATACGCGAAGATATTCCGAATTCCTCCCCAGCGGATAGCCGCTGAGCTTGCGGGAATCCTCGCTCATGATTCCGAAGCTGCGTCTCTTGCCGAAATAACGGCTGAAGGCTCCTATTGCAACATCCGGCTCAATCTTAAGACTCTCGCCGAGGAAACGGTCGCCGCGATACTCAGGGAAGGGGACAAATACGGCACGAGCTCCACGATGGCCGGCAGGAAGATCATGGTCGAGTTTTCATGCCCCAATACGAATAAACCGCTCCACCTCGGCCACCTCAGGAACGACGCGATCGGCGAGAGCGTCGCGCGGATCTGCGCAGCCAACGGGGCAGAGGTCAGGAAGGTCAACCTCATCAACGACCGCGGGATCCATATCTGCAAGTCGATGCTCGCGTATCAGGAATTCGCCGGCGGAGCAACGCCGGAAAGCGAAGGGATCAAGAGCGACCACTTTGTCGGGGATTATTACGTCAAATACGACAAATGGGCAAAGGGAGATCCCCGCGTGGAGGAAAGGGCGCGGGAGATGCTCAGGGCATGGGAGAAAGGCGACCCGGAAGTCCGGTCCCTGTGGGAGCGTATGAACCGCTGGGCCATAGACGGGATCAACGAAACGTATCGGAAAACCGGAGTCTCGTTCGACGCTGTCTACCATGAGAGCAAGACGTATACCAGGGGAAGAGAGGAGATCCTGAAAGGCCTTGCGAAAGGCGTATTCTATCGGGAAACGGACGGATCCATCTGGGTCGACCTTGCTGAAATCAACCTGGACAAGAAGGTGCTTCTCAGGAAGGATGGAACGTCTCTCTACCTCACCCAGGACATCGGAACCGCGATCGCCAGGCATGAGGATTGGCCCTTCGACAGGCTGATCTACGTGGTGGCCTCCGAACAGCAGTACCACTTCAAGGTTCTTTTCCACGTTTTAGCTAAGCTCGGGTTCGCGTGGGCCGCGGACCTTTACCACCTCTCCTACGGGATGGTCAACCTGCCCGAAGGGAAGATGAAATCCCGCGAGGGCACGGTCGTTGACGCCGACGATCTGATCGACGAATTGACCGCAATGGCAAAGCGGGAGATTGCGGAAAAGGGGAGGGAGGGAGAGATCGAGGATGTCGAGCGAACCGCGTTCTCCGTAGCCCTTGGAGCCCTGCACTATTTCCTCCTTCAGGCTGATCCCGCTAAGGATATCATCTTCAATCCAAAAGAATCGCTCTCTTTCAATGGGAATACGGGCCCGTATCTGCAGTATATGGGTGCCCGTATATCGAGTATGCTCCGCAAGTACGAGGAACGCAAAAACGCGTCAACCGCGGGTAAATTTGACGGCGGACTGATCTCCACGCCTGAGGAACGGGAGCTGGTGAAGGCGCTTCTCAGCTTCCCGGATGTGGT
>CAZPZF010000076.1:11156-12753 GCA_964590705.1 uncultured Spirochaetales bacterium
GCCTCGATCCTTCCGCCGTCACCTCGTATCTATTCGAGCTTTCGAAGGTCTATTCCCGTTTCTACCACGACAGCCCCATCCTGCACGCCGAGGACCCTGACCGGGTCGTCACCCGGGTCGCGTTGTCCAGGGCCGTGCTGCAGGTCCTGCGGAACGCCTTCGCTCTCGTCGGGATTCCCTTCCTGGAGAAGATGTGAGGAGACCGAAGCCGGGGTGCCTTGACCTCTATTTTATTATATGATATATAGACACCTACGAAAAACCGAATGCGAGGAATAACAGATGTACGCACTGGTTGAGATAAAAGGAAAGCAATACCGCGTCGAAAAGGACGCTCTCTTGAAAGTCGACCGTTTTTGCGAAGAACCGGGCGCTCCGGTCGTATTCGATTCCGTACTCTGCACGGTGGAAGGCGATACTGTAAAGATCGGCAAACCCTACGTGTCGGGAGTCACGGTTAAGGCGACCGTCGAGAGTCATGAAAAGGGCGGCAAGGTCCGTGTGTACAAGTACAAGAGGCGAAAATCCTACCGGAGAACCCGCGGACATCGCCAACAGTACACGATGCTCAGGATCGGCGAGATCAGCGGTATCTGAAAGAGGAGTGATCCGGATCTCCGTCGAAACCGACCGGCAGGGCGCTGTATGGCGGCTGCAAACGCTTGGGCACGCGACTGTATCCTCCGCTTCAGGAAGCGTTCCGTGCGCTGCAGTGTCCGCGCTTCTGCGGACCTTTGCCCATGTGTGTGAAGGATCGCGTGGGATGGAGATCGAAGGAAGCGCTGAAAAACCTGGGGAAATGGTGTTTCGGGTACTGTCCGTGAAGGGGGTGGAGCGGCAAGCGCATCGTTCCTATTCGCGGTTTCTCCTCGGTGGGTTGAGCGAGATAGCTCTGGAGTACCCGGAAGAGATCACCATGGCTGTACGTGTAACGGATTGAAGGAGAAACGAGATGGCACACAAGAAAGGGGGCGGAAGCTCCAAGAATGGCAGAGATTCACAGGCGCAGCGCCTTGGAGTTAAGAAGTTTGGGGGAGAGCTCGTCAAGGGCGGAGAGATCCTCGTCCGGCAACGTGGAACGAAATTCCATCCGGGCCTCAACGTCGGCCGCGGAAAGGACGATACCTTGTACGCCAAGGTTCCGGGGCATGTCGTCTATAAAAAACGGATGGGCAGGAAATTTATCACCATCGACCCTGTTCAGGAATAGCACAGAAGAGAAGCGGTATACCGATTGATCGGTTTTGCTGACGAAACCTATATCGACGTCTCTTCCGGAAACGGCGGTCCCGGAGCGGTATCATTCAGAAGAGAAAAATACGTTCCCAAAGGGGGCCCTGACGGCGGTGATGGAGGCCGCGGGGGCGACGTCTATTTTATCGTTCGGAAAAACCTGAAAACCCTGGCCCACCTCAAGCTCCAGCGGACATTCAGAGCCGGAAACGGAGAGCCGGGCAAGGGGAGCCGGAAGAGCGGCTCCGACGGAGCAGACATCGAGATTTCTGTTCCTCCCGGTACTCTCCTGAAGGATCCTCAGACGGGCGAGCTGATTAAGGATCTGACCGGAATTGACCGCTGGCTGTTCCTGAAAGGGGGC
>CAZPZF010000077.1:0-12653 GCA_964590705.1 uncultured Spirochaetales bacterium
AATCGCAATCTCTTGGAGTTGGCGATTGAGGTTCCTGTCCAGACCTGCTTCACCCAGGACAACGTGAAGATCGAGGTCGACGGCGTCCTCTACCTCCAGGTCGTGGACCCGAAACTGGCAAGCTACGGAATCAGGGATTATCTCTACGCGACCATCCAGCTCGCCCAGACAACCATGCGCTCCGTGATCGGAAAGCTTGAGCTGGACAAGGCCTTCGAGGAACGGGACCAGATCAACGCGGCTGTCGTGAAGAGCGTGGACGAGGCTTCCGATGCCTGGGGAGTCAAGGTCTCCCGGTACGAGATCCAGAACATCAACATCCCGCAGATGATTCTCCAGTCCATGGAGGTCCAACTCAAGGCGGAGCGGGAGAAGAGGGCGGAGATAGCCAGGAGCATCGGAGAGATGGAATCGAAGATCAATTATTCCCTTGCAGCCCTCGAGGAGGCCGTGAACAGGAGCGAGGGAGAGAAGGAGAAGATGATAAACGAGGCGGTGGGGAAAGCGAGCGAGATCCTCACCGTTGCCAAGGCCACGGCCGAGGGGATCAGGATGGTCGCCCGTTCTCTGTCGGTCCCCGGCGGAGACGAGGCCGTATACATGAGGGTGGCTCAGGACTACATCGGAAAGCTCGCCTCGCTCTCCAAAGAAGGCACGTCGGTGGTCCTTCCCCTCGACCTTACCGACGTGCGCGGCGTGCTGGAAAAGCTGCGAAGCGGACTCTAGCGGAGGGCTGCCGGGTTCCCGTTCTCCTATGGATTCACGATGAGGATCGTTCCCGCGGCCGTCCCGATTCCGATCTTTCCATGGATATCCACGGGCCGAGTCGTACCGGCTATGCCGGTCGTACCAGCCGTATCGGAAGCGTCCTCGGCCAGCGGTACGGTCGTAAGCGGTTTCCCGGTCATGGGATCGGCCAGGACCATGCCCCCCTTCACGGACGCGTACGCGAGCCTTCCGGCGATCACGGCCGCGGGAGCTCCCGCCCCCGCGATCGGGGGAAAGATATCGGAACCGTCCCGCCAGGAAAGCCCGAAGATCCTGTCGGAACCGAGGATGTAAACCCCTATTTCCGAGGCCGCGGGATCGGTGACATAGGAGAGCCCTTCCAGCAGCCTCCGCTCCCACACGACCCTTTGCTGGACGAGATCAACGCAGACAACGACTCCCCTTTTCCCGACCAGGATCGCGAGATCGTTCCAGATCAGGGGACTGAGAATCTCCGGCTGGGAGGCGTTCGTCCTGAGGATCATTTCCGTACTCCCGCCTCTGGGATTCATCACGTAGAGCGTCCCGGTCTGGCTCGCGATAACCGCCCGGTCCTTCCACACGGCAGGACTCATGCGGGTACCGTCTGGAATCACGACGGAAGATCGGATCTGTCCCGAAGCAGAATCGAGGAACTGGATCCTGGAATCAGAGGGCATAATCACCAATGAGCCAGCCATCGCGCAGCGCCTGCCCGAGCCATGGCTCTCATCCGACCCAAGAGCGCGGCGGTGGACAACGGATCCATTTGCAGCGTCCAGAATCACGATCTCGCGCGAACCAGAAAAGATCACCCTGTTCCCCGCAACGACGGGAAAAGAGACGGTATTCGGATTGTTCGCCGTCGTTACGCTCCAGATGAGGGTTCCGGCGGGGGAGAAGGCGTACACGGTACCTGTCCGATCCGTCGCGACAAGGAGGTCCGTCGAGAGAGCAAGAGCTCCGGACAGCGGCATGGCCGAAACCTTGATCCTTTCCGGTAACGCTGTCGATTGAGAGGCGGATGCGGCCGAGCTCTGAACCGGCGACGGAGAGGGCTCTTTTGCCGCTCTTCCCTTTTCCGGAGCAATGCCTGAGGTGGGAGGTGTGCCTGCGGTAGAAACCGGGGTCGGTCCCGCGGCTGGCTGGGCAGTCGCGGCTGCCGCGGTCGGGCTGGCCGAGGCAGGGGCCGCTGATGACGTCAGCGCGGCTGATGGCGCCTCGGAGGCGGGCGCCGCCGATGAGCTCGCGGGTGTTGCTGGAGCGGTCGGCGCGGCTGATGGCGCCGCGGAGGAGGGAACTGTGCCCGCGGCGGGAACCGGGGTCGGTCCCGCGGCTGGCTGGGCAGTCGTGGCTGCCGCGGTCGGACTGGCCGAGGCAGGGGCCGCGGATGAGGCCTCTGGCGTTGCCGGAGCAGCCGGCGCGGCCGATGACGCCGCGGGTATCGCGATTGCCGCGGTCTGCTCCGCATCCGGGCTCGGGCGATCCGTATCGCTGGAACGGTACTCACCGGTACCGCCCTCGTTCTTATTCCCCGGAACCTCCTTGAGGCGTACCGTGTATTCGGTGCCTCCCGTTTCCGCGGTATCGATACGCATCGAATGGTCGGCAAAGCCCTCGCGCCTCACAAGGACATCGAGGACAGTCCCCGCCCTAAACAGCCCGGAATACCTCCCCTTCCCACGGACCACGCCATCCACGAGGATCTCTGAGTCCTCCGGTTCGGCGGCAACAACGATCCCCACAAGAGGAGGCAGAGACACAGTCGGACCCGAAGCCGGGGCAAATTCGATCCATTCGAGACTGTCGATGGTCTTGAAATCCGCCTCGAATCCGCCCGATGCCGCGGCCGGAGCGGGGATGGTCTTCACCGCGGCAAGAAGGGACGATTCGATGTCGGTCCGCAGTCTTTCAAGTACCCTCGCGTCCACGCTTCCCGACGCGGCCGCCTCGGATACAAGGCGAGTCAACCGCTGTGAAGCGGCCCTCGTTTCCGCGAGACTCTCCTCGGTGAGCACCAGTTCCTGGTCAGCTGAAACGACGATCGCGTTCTCGTGCCCGACCGAATCGAGAAGTGCGGAGAGAGTGGGATCGATCACGGAACCGGCGGGAACCGCATGGTCCGCCAGAACGGAAGGGTCAATATCCTTGGGAAGTACGGCGACCGCGCCTGATTTCACGGCTACAGCGCTCTGCCCCGTTCCGGAGGAACGAAGGACGAATTCGGTGCCCCGCACGCCGCAGACGATGGAGGGAGTCGTCACGGCGAAACTCTCACCCTCAACAAGTTTGCGGACCTTGCACAGAACGGATCCCGTGGCCATGGCCATGCCTATCGAGCTGCTTCCGGACGATAGGTCGATCACGGAGATCTCGAGGATGGTGTCCTCCTGGATCCTCACCACCGCGCACCCGGGAAACTGAAGCTCGCAGGAGCCCCCGCTTCCGACCCTGATCGTCTGCCCGCCGCGCACGGGATCTCCGATCTCCAGTGCCGTCTCGCCGTTCGGCTCGACGGAGACGACATCTCCCGAACAGAAGGCGACGATCCCCTCGTTCGCTGAGGGTTCGGCGATCGCCCCGAGCGCGGCCTTCGACACCTCGGCCCCTCCCGTGTCCTGAGAGCAGGAAACGCCGATGATGAAAGCGGGGATGAGAACCAATGAAAGGAGACGGATCCCTGTACTCTTTGTCATAGACTCCTCGTGCCTGTGTATCGTGTGAAGGCCCCCCATAGGGGTCGAAGGAACGGCCGGCGGAGAGGTTTACTCCCGCACGGCCGATGTGAAAGGCCCCCTTCCCCGGCGGAGTGAGACTCCGCAGGAGAGGAGGTATGGGTAAGCGGTTCAGCCAGCCGCGGGATCTCGGAAACGATCCGTTTTCACGCTTCAGCGGCCGGAGTTCCGCGAATCAGGAGAGCCCCGTAGCCTTTTTATATGCCTCGATCAGTTTTTTCTCAATACCCAGTTCCTTGAGTTTTGCCACCGTGGGCCTTCCCCGCTCGTCCCAGCCGCGCAGACGGTAGTATTCGTCCATGGCCGCCGTGAAAGCTTCCCAGGTGAAGGGCTTGCCCGCCGGCGGACCCGCCTTGAGGAGATCCTTGTAGAACCTATCCGGAAGCCTGTCCTGCCCGCGGTCGAAACCGAGCATCACGTTGAACATCCGCTGCAGGTTGAAAATCCGCTCTCCCATCCTGTCCACCTGCTCCGCTGTCAGCTCCTCGCCGTACGTGGCGCCCCAGAGCCTGCCGAGACTTTCCGCCGTGACGGGCCAGAAATCGCAGATCCCCATGGAGAATTTCGCGAACTGGGTGTTCTGCATGTCAACGACGAGCTTGGCTTTGCCTTCAAAGGTGAAGGGATCCATGGTGCCGTAGGCTTCGACCGCGATCGGGTAGGCGCTCATGTGGCACCCGCCGCGCGGGGCCGTCACGTAGGCGATCCCCATGCCCCAGGAACCGCGGGGGTCGTAGCCTGGGAGCTCCTGCCCCTTTACCGCGATGGAGAACTCCGTGCCGCCGTACTTTTCCGCGAGCTTCTTACTGCCGAGGGCCGCTTCCGCGCCGATCCCACGCTTGAACGCGATGTCCTTCATGTACCGGGCAGCCTTGTCCGCTTCGCCGAATCTGATGCCGAAATCGTGAACCCCCTTCTCGGTGGCTTCCATCATGTAGGCCACGACTCCCCCCGCTGAGATGCTGTCGAGGCCGAGGTCGTCGCAGATGGAGTTCAGCTCGATCAGCTTTGCGGGATCCCCGTTTCCGATGGACGAACCGCACAGGGCGATGGTTTCATACTCCGGACCCTCGACCCGGGACTCGCCGGCAACCACGTAGTTTCCGCAGGCGATCCCGCAGGAGAAGCAGGCCTTCTTGTTCTTCCGGAGACCCTGGAATGTCGTGCCGTTGATCGCCTCCGCTTTCTCGAAACATCCCTCCTGGAAATTCCTCGTCGGAAGGAGTCCCGCCTTGTTGGAGAGGTCGACCAGGATGGGAGTGCCGTAGACGTACATATCGTTTCCGATCGCCGTCACCGCGTCCTTTGTGTGCACTTCCTTGGCGAGATCCATGAGCTTACCGACATCCGCCACATGAACGTCGAGCCATCCCCGGACGGCGATTCCCTTCAGGTTCTTGCTCCCCATCACAGCGCCGATGCCGCCGCGGCCGAGCTGCCGGTACCGTTCCGAGGAAACGCAGGAGAACAGGACCCTGTTCTCTCCCGCGGGCCCGATGGCGAGCACCTTGAGTTTCTCGTCCTTCTCCACCTCTTTGATCTTCTCCTCGGTCCTGAAGGTACCGAGTCCCGCGAGATCGGGGCATTCCCTTATTTCGACCTTGGATGGGCTGATGGAGAGATAGGAGAGGGACTTGGCGGCTCCCCGGATCACCACGGCGTCGAATCCCGCGTACTTCAGCTCTGCCCCGATGTGTCCTCCCACCGAGCCGTCCGTGATGGTGCCGGTAAGGGGAGATTTTGTGGTCATGGCCAGTTTGGAGGAGCAGGAGACGATGGTGCCTCCCATAATAGACGTGGTCAGAATAATTCGGTTGTCAGGGGAAAAGGGATCGACCGTCGGATCGATCTCTTCCATTAGAATCCGGGAACCGAGCCCCTTCTGCCCCGCGTACAGACTCACCCATTCGGTGGGGGTGTCTTTCCTCTCGATCTTTCCCGTGGAAAGATCGACGTACAGTATCTTTCCCATCATGCTGTTCATTTGGCTACCCTCTCTTTCAGCGTGATCACCTCTTTCGGGCACCATTCAACGCATTTCGGGGCGCCCCCGCAGAGATCGCAGATGATCGATTTCTTCTTCTCCGAGAGGAAGATGACTTTCTGGGGACAGTTCTTCACGCAGGTTCCGCAGCCGATGCATTTGGTGTGATCGACGATCATCCATCGTCCGTTGTTGGAGATCGCCTTGACCGGGCAGACGGTCTCGCACTTTTTGCAGAAAGTGCAATAGGCGGCGGCGATATGGACGCCCTCGTCGGTGTACTCATGGGTCATTGACAGGCGCGCTTTCTCCGGATTGAACGCCCCCTCATGAACCGCGGAGCACGCGAGCTGACACAGCTTGCACCCCGTGCACTTGGGGAGATCGAACTTCAAAGGCATGATACCTCCTCAATCTTTCTCCTTTTCACCAACGGAAGGCAGCGCCGTTTCCCGCGCTACCCATCGGCTCGCGTCCATGGGATGGCCGTTAGGACTGGAGCTCGGAGATGTTGTACCCATAGGCGCGGAAACGTTCCGGTCTGAAGCGCTCCCGCTACGCCAACGGGGTTCCGGCCTCGACGAGGCGACGGCGACTTTATTCTACCCGCATTTTGTCCTTTTCGACAACAAACTTTGCCGATTCTTCACAAGAATATCAGAAAGATAACAGAGGCGCTCGCAAAGAAGGCGGGCCGATTCTGCGGTTGGAAGCTTGCCTCCCGTGCGTTTCCCTGATACCTTGTATGAGGTATGATAGTCGTAAACGGAAAACCGATGGAGTGGCGCCGGGATCTGACCTTCCAGGATATCTATCGGTTCCTCGGATACATCCTTCCCGATCCGGTGGTCATGGTCAAAGTCAACGGAAAGGTTGTCCAGCGGACGGAGAGAACGGGATACTCGATTCCCGACAACGGAGAAATCGAAGTACTGAACATCCTGAGAGGTGGCTGATGGCTGTCAATAAGAAGGCCCTCCTTGCGGGCGCGCTTTGCATGGTCGTGATCTTCGCGGCAATGACTCTGAACAAGAAGTTCTTCTCATCAAAAAACGCTGAAACGCAAAACCAGGATACGGCTTTGCAGGGGGTTCCCTCAGCCGCTGAAACGCCATCGCCGAAGGCGGATCTCCCCTGGATCGTTTCCATGGAGTCGGAACATCCGATTTCTCGAGACTACGTTATTGAAACCGAGGTATACAGGCTCACCTTCAGTTCGGTGGGTGGAGTCCTGAAGCAGGCGGAATTGAAGGGGTATCCGGACGCTGAGGGAAACACCCTCAGGCTGATTCCTGATGAAGAGACCGCCGGCCTTCCCTTCCTCCTCAGTTTCGGCGGGCCCCGCTCCGCGAACGCCATTGAGGAGGCGGCCGATCATATCTACGCCTCACAGGTATCGTCCGTTCAAGACAGGATCGTCTTCTCCGGTATCGTTGCCGATGAGAAGGGCAACCGGTTCACGGTACGAAAGACCTTTCTCTTCGATCCGGAAGCGTATCTGATCAGGCTCATCGTATTCATCGAAAGCCCCGAGGGGAGAGTGCCGTACAACCTGGGTGAATACCTGTACACTGTCACGTTCGGCCCTCAGATCGGTCCTTTCGATGTTCCCATCGACGGCAGGAACGAATACCGGTACTTCTCCATCCACGCGCAGGGACGCGAGCAGGGATTCCTCGCCAAGGCGGGAACCGTTCAGGACATCGCCGAACGATCCGTCTGGATCGGGCTGAAGGGCAAGTACTTCCTTGCCCTCGGCGTTCCCGATGAACCGGACACAGTCCGATACACGGTCTCCGAGATGCAGGACGGGACGCTCGGCAAGCGGGATTCTTTTACCATCGGAAGGGTGGACCCGCAGGTGAGCGCGATCGAGGAGGGATACACCTTCTACCTGGGGCCGAAGGACAAGGACTCACTTGCAGCCGCCGCCAGCCACGAATGGCTTGCCGGCCGGGAGATCCCCCTGACATCGCTCATCCCGCGGAACAAGGCGCTCGGATGGCTGAACACCGCGATGAAGTTCCTTCTCTCTATCCTGTACAGAGTCATTCCCAACTACGGCATCGGGATCCTCATCCTGGCAATCCTCGTCAAGCTGGCCCTCGTTCCCGTGAGCCAGCCTCTCTACTACTTTCACGCCAAGCTTCGATCCCTTAAACCGGAAATCGACTCGCTGAACCAGCGCTACCGAGGCAACGCCGCCGCGCTGAACGAGGCTCTCAGCGCCGTGTTCAAGCGGGAGAACCTCCGGACGAGATCGAGCATCCTCCTGCTCGCCATTCAGCTTCTCCTGTTCATCTCCCTCTACTCCCTCCTGGGAACGGACATCGCATTCAGACAGGCTCCCTTCATCCCCGGGTGGATTCCGGACATCACGAGACCCGACACCCTGTGGAGTTTCGCGCCGTACGCCATCCCGATACTCAGATGGCAGGCCCTGCGGCTCCTCCCCTTCCTGTTCCTGGCCATCATCCTCGTCCAATCACGCTTCACTCAGTCGCCGATTGCGGGATCACGGTCCATGAAGTTCATGTCGATTTTCATGCCGGTTTTTATCTTCTTCATCGTCTACGATCTTCCCGCGGGGCTGGTCCTCTTCTTCACGGTCGAATACGGGCTGAACCTGCTGCACCAGGTTCTCGTCATCAGAAAGGTCCGGGCTTCGGATTCCGGGGGCACGTGATGGCATAGCCACATCAGGCGGCCGGAAAACCGGCCACCGATCCTTTCGACAATCGAACCGCGATTATCCGCGCGTCGATCGGGCGGCGACGCCCAAAAACGGGTCTACAGGACCTTCTCAGGAGAAATCCCATGTACGGGCCTCCGGTTCCCATCGATAAAAAAAAGAGCCTCTACGCCGATCTCGTTCTTCTGATTTGCGCGCTCATTTGGGGAGGCGACTATCCGGTAACCAAGGGCGCGCTCGCCTGTGTCTCGCCCCTGTTCATGAACGGAGTGAGGTTCATGATCGCCTTCATCATCATGGCCGCGATGTTTCCCCGAAGAACCTTCTCAATCCGGCTCCCGGATCTCGTTCCCGGACTCTTCCTCGGCATCACCATGTTCGGCGCGTTCACCTTCCACACCATCGGGCTACAATTCACCATGTCCGGTACCGCTGCCTTTCTCACCGCGACCTACGTCGTCTTCGTCCCCTTCATCATGTGGTTCATCGACCGGAAATTCCCCGGGCTCGACTCGCTCCTGAGCTCGGCGCTCTGCATCCTGGGCGTGTACTTCCTGACCGGAACCGGCCAGGCGAGCTTCGGAAAGGGCGAACTGTTGACGCTGGTTTCCGCCGTGTTTTTCGCACTGAACATCATCAGCGCGGGGTATTTCGCAAAGCGGACAGATCCGGTCAAGATGACTCTCGTGGAAACGGGAGTCGGCGCCCTGCTCTTCATGGGAAGCGCCGTCATCTTCGAACCCGTCTCCTTCATTCTCAACGGGAGCTCCGTTTCCGCCATGGCCTATCTCATCATCCTGGGAACGCTTGGGACCCACCTGGTCGCCAATACCGCGATGCGGTACACGCCGGAGACCCATGCGTCGATCAGTTTCTCTCTCGAAGCCGTGTTCGCCCTCATCCTCGGCGTCCTTTTCCTCGACGATGCCTTCTCACCCCTGATGCTCGCCGGATGCGCGATCATCTTCGCGTCGGTCCTAACCACGGAGCTGGAACCTGTCAGGCGGCTCGGGAAACGGGGGAGGACGGAAGATGGGGCGCCTCCCGCTTCCTCCGCCGGCGGCGGAAAATCGCGGACCCTCTCCGGAAGCTCCGGGCAACCTCGTGAATAGGGAGGCGTTTCCCAGACTCGATACCTCGCCCGAAATCCACGACGCGCTCCTGCCGTTTTGCCGCCTAACGCCGGGAGAGATCTGGGAGGACGCTCGAAACGGCCACCGAGTTGGCGTGTTGGACGCCGCCAATGGTTCGGATATCGCCCGCCTCATGTCGTCCGACATCGCCGCAACCGAGAACCAGGATTCAGACGGTACCCTGCCCGATGGGAAGCGACTCCGCGGCACAGGCTCGTCAGGTCGGGCGGCCGCGTCCCTGGGGATCCACGACCCGCCGTACAATATTACGGTAGGGAGAAAGGCGAGCAGAAACCTCTTCTCGATCGACATCGGCTCCTACCTCGACTTCTCCCGCCGGTGGATCAGCAACGCCGTGGAAGCCCTCGCTCCCGCCTCCAGGCTCTACATCTGGACCGGCGCCGACCAGGAGCGCGGGTTCCAGCCCCTGCCCGAACTCATCCTCCTCCTGCGGGAATTCCACTGTCTAGAATCGCGGAGCCTCATCACCCTGCGGAACCAGCGCGGATACGGAACCGGGAAGAACTGGATGTGCGTCAGACAGGAACTCCTTTACTATGTGAAGGGGAACCCGATTTTTAGCGTTCAGTACACGGACAACCCGAAGATCCTCCGCGGATACTACAAGGAGGTCGGTGGGATCAGGACGGAGAACTCCGAGCGGGGAAAGTCCCCCACCATCCGGCCCGGAAACGTATGGGTGGATATCCAGCAAGTCTTCTACCGCCTTCCCGAAAACGTCCCCGGCGCCTACGCGCAGAAACCCCTCAAGGCTGTCTCGCGGATCATCCAGGCCTCCTCCCTACCCGGAGACGTCGTCACCGACTTCTTCTCCCACTCCGGCACCACCCTCCTTGCCGCGGAGATCACGGGCAGGCGTTGCTACGCGGCCGAGATCGACCCAGTCTTTGCCGAGCTCTCGATCCGAAGGCTCGAGCATTTCCGGGAAACGGGGAAACCGGGATTCCAATGTGCAAACCCGTTCCCGGAGTGGAGTCCAGGGCGGATCTGAGGCGCCCATCGGACCAATCTCGGCGCCGCACCGGTATGGTATCGGGCTGCCAGGCGCGGCCCCTCCTCCCTTGAAGAAACACCACTTCCCGGATAGAGGAATTCAAATCCTTCAAAGCAATGGACATCATGGAGCACTCCCTCGACATGGAAGACATCAGCCATCTCGAAGTGGGAGAGCCCGATTCCGATACCCCCCGCCTATCAAGACCAGGAGGATTCAGGCCATCAGAGAAGAGCAGACCAACTAAACTCACAGTCTGGGGATGAAACCTCTTCGGGAAGCAGTCGCTTAATATTATGCGTCCCGATCCGGGGTCACAGTCGATTTTCGGAACATGGTGATCACGGCGGGGACAAGCTCCGCCCTCCTCCTGGTGGTGTACGTCCTTCTGGAGTACTCTGGAAACCGCCGGATCCTCACAGCAAATCCAGGTTACGCCTGCTATCCCAACTTCATCACCTTCCTCTCAGGCGAGGCGGCGAACTACGAGCTGCTTTCCAAAAACCGTTTCCGGATCAACCTCCCGCAGCTAGCGCCCCTCGGCTGGGAAGGGGCGGCTTTAATACTGGTCAACAGCCCCAAAAATCCTCTCAGCACCCTATTCACCGGAGAGGAAATGGTGGGACTCGCCTCCCTCGGGATTCCAGTAATATCCGACGAAATCTACCATGGTATGGTATACAAGGGAAAACAGTTGGACACCATGCTCGCCTCTACGGACAACGCCATCATCCTGAACGGATTCTCCAAGCTGTACGCCATGACCGGCTGGCGGATGGGATATCTCATTGTCCCCGACCGTTACATCGACCTGACCCACAAGCTCGAACAGAACCTCTTCATCTTGGCGAACACCATAGCCCAGTACATCGCCATCGCGGCACTCACCGATCCCTCCGTCGACCGTGACGTCAGTTGGATGATCGACGAATACGGCGAACGCCGGGAGTTCGCCATCGAGCTGCTCTCAGTATACGGACTGAAAGCGGCGTGCGAGCCGGCGGGAACGTACTACATCATTCTGAATCTTCTCGATGATACCGCCGATTCACTTGCCTTTTCATACAAACTACGGCACAATACCAAAGTAGCGGTAACGTCCGGAATCGATTACGGCGGCAACCTGGAAGGGCATCTACTGCTCAATTACGGCGTATTTCCGCCGGTATTCAAGGAAGGGATCGAGCGGATTTCCCGTTACCTGTACAAACTTGACAAGAAAGGGAGGAACCCATGCCAGTAAATCATGTCAGGAATATAGAGAAAACGGCGGTTATCAACCCCGAAGCCGCGAACGCGATAAAACAGGTTCTCATCGGACCTTCCGATGGATGGGAGGACAACGTGATGAGATTGTTCACCCTCGGGCCGAACGGTTACAGTCCCCGTCACACTCACCCCTGGCCCCACATCAATTACGTAACCCAGGGAACGGGGAACCTCTTTCTGGATGGGAACAACCACGAAATGAAAGTCGGTTCGGTGGCATACATCCCCCCCGGCAAGGAACACCAATTTACCAACACCGGAAACACCGATTTTGCCTTCATCTGCATCGTACCCATAGAGGGAGAGGGCTAAACTCGTGCCTCTCATGCGGTATTCATACAATTCCGTATGATATATCGGAGATCCTGTGATTAATTTTCATGAATACTACCATAGTAACGCATATTCATGTATGGTGGTAGTTTTGACAACTGAGATAGCATCGAAAATGGATGTTATTCCAGGCGTACCACCCATACGAGGTGATCGAAACTATGTTTTCACTATAATGGCGGAGCCCTATGTGTCAACATAGATGACGCCTCTCTTACGAGGGAATGAGTCATCAGATGCAGTATAGTTCAGGTATGAAGCGACCATCTTAAGGAGGATCCTCTCGCCTCAGGAAGAATCAGTTCTGATAGTGAGCAAGGAAACAGGAGGAAGCGCCAATACTCTGTACCACTGGAAAAAGCAGGCCCGGGAAGGTATGCTGGACTTGGAGAACGTTAAAATATGTCCGAGTGATCGGAATCCGGGAGAAAAGCTAACGCTTTTGCTGGAAAGTAAAAAGCATCGGGCCGGAAGAGAAAGGTGAGTTGCTGAGATCACGGGGACTGTACACCGAACATCTTTCCCTATGGGAACAGGAGTTGATGGAGATAGTGACAGAAACCGAAAAGAAATAGTGTCAGGAAAACGCGGAACTGAAGCGGAAGAACAATGAGCTGCAGAGAGAGCTGAATCGCAAGGAAAAGGCCCTGGCGGAAATGGCGGCGGTGTGGAAGACCGGAGCCGTGCGGGGACCGGCGGAAGATCGCTTCCCGGCGCAGTACCAGGCGCCTGTCGGAATCGGAAG
>CAZPZF010000078.1:0-12645 GCA_964590705.1 uncultured Spirochaetales bacterium
GCGCGGCGAGACTGATCTGGTAGATATTCACGGAACTGGCCATTGATACCTGCCTTGCACTTTCTTTGATCGTGAACGACTTGAAACGAATATTAATGCCTTTTTATATATCGAAAGAGACTATCATAATAATAATAGCCGATACGAATCGTTGTCAATTCCGATCGGCCGGAATACGCCTGTTTAAGAACCGCCGTATGCCTTGACCATATCGGCCATTTCCCTGAGCCTCCTCTCGACCATATAATTAACCGTACCTGGGGGGAAGACTCCCTTCCTGTTTCTCTCTCCGGCGGGCAGGCCCGTGAGGATCTCCATCCCCTCGTCGATCGTTCGAACGGCCCACAGGTGGAATCTCCCTTCGCGGACTTCCCGGAGGATCTCCGGTGGCAGGATGATGTTCTGGACGTTCTGGTGGGGGAGAAGCACTCCCTGGGTTCCGGTGTAGGAGATCTTCCTGCAGGTCTCGTAAAAGCCTTCGATTTTTTCAGCGATCCCCCCGACCGGCTGGATCTCCCCCATCTGGTTCACGCTTCCCGTCGCCCCGATATCCTGCCGCAGGGGAAGGCCGGAGATGGAGGAGAGGAGGGCGTAGAGTTCCGTGGAAGACGCTGAGTCCCCGTCCACCTCGCTGTAGGATTGCTCGAAGCAGAGGCTGGCGAACATCGAGAGGGGAAAGCTCCGCGCGTACGTGGCCCGCAGATAGCCCTCCAGGATAAGGATTCCCTTATCATGGATCTCTCCGGAGAGCCCGACTTCGCGTTCGATGTTGATGATCCCCTCGCCTCCGGGCCCTGTCTGCGCCGTGATGAGGCAGGGGCTGCCGAAGCTGAAGTAGCCGCGGTCCTGACCCGCGAGGCCGTTCACCCTGCCGACCATCTTCCCTTGCACGCTGATCAGCATCTCCCCCTGCTTAATCATCTCATCCATTTTCTCCTGCGGAAGGTTGAAAAGAAGCTTCCTTTCGCGGAGCGCCCGACGCACGGACTCTTCGTCTATCCGTTCCTTTCCGAGCCTGCCCGCCCAGTAATCCGATTCGGTGAGGAGATCCTGAATCTGGGAAAAGCGGGTGCTCAGTTTGTCGCGGAACTCGGAAAGAGCGATCCCCTGCATCACGATCGCCCGGATGCCGTCCCCCGTGATTTCCTTGAGTCCCTCGGAAGCGATCGTTTTTCGGATGAAGCTCGCGTACTGGCGGATCGTCTGAGGGGTACGGGGCATCACCGAATCGAATTCCGCGGGGATCTTGAAGTAGCGTTGGAAGTCCTGATCCTGGTTGTATAGGAGGTCGTAGAGGTGCTCGTTGCCCACGAGGATGATCTTTACGGACAGGGGGATAGGTTCGGGTTTGAGGAGGATGTTCCTCCCGCCATGCGTCGAAGGTTCGGGTTGGATCTCCACTGTCCCCGTCTTCAGAAAACGCTTCAGGTGAGCCCACATCTCCTGGTCCTGGAACAGATCCTCAGCCTGCATCACGAGGAAACCACCGTCCGCCCTGACGAGGGATCCCCCCCTGACCATCATGAAGCTGGTGCGGGTCTCGCCCGCGGAATCGCTTCTGGTCTCGATCGCTCCGAACAGGTTCTTGTATATGGGGTAGGTCTCGAAGACGACTGGCCTCTCACCGCCTTCCTCGTTGTCCCGAATGATGTTGACACCGTAGCGGACAAGGGGCGGGTTTCCGGTTTCGTCCACATCCTTCTGGTCCGGGCCGAACAGGTACAGGTTGGATAGGATATCGTCGGTAAGAGCGTCGAGGTAGGAGGAGACCCGCTCATCCGGAAACGACGCGCGCAGGCTGTCGACCTCGGCGCGGATCTCCGGTCCGAGCAGCTCGGTCCTGATCGACTCGAGCCGTTCCTCCACATCCGCACGCGCGCGCTTGAGCTCCCGGAACAGCGCCTTCATCTCGTCCATCCTGCGGTAGTACAGGTCGCGCATCCTATGCCAGGTCTCTTCGTCCATCCTGCCTCCGGCCATATCTGCCTGGAGCTGGTCGAAGGAGGAAGGCTCACCGTTCACCACAGGCACGATATCGGTGGCCTGGGTGTCACCGTCCTGGACATAGGCTATCTGGAATCCCTCCTCTCTGAGAGCGGCTTCGAACGCGGCCAGGGATCTGTTCTCCTCGTCCTCAAGACTGCGGATCATCCTGTCCCGCTGCTCCCTGTATCCGTCGCTTTCGAGGGTTTGCCCCGTGAGGCTCTTCATCCGCTCGACAAGCTTGTGGATCTCTTTCTTGAATTCCCTGGCCTTGCCGGGTGTGAAACAGAGAACGGACGGATTCGCGGGGCGTTTGAAGTTGAAGACGAGGGCGATGTCCTTCATCTCCCCGATCGGTTCCCGGTATTGGGAAAGGACAGCCTGCACTGCCGAGTTCCGACCCGTTCCCGGGGAGCCGGATACGAATATATTGTAGCCTTTGGCGCGGATCTCTGCCCCCATTCGGAGGGCCCCCAACGCCCTGTCCTGGCCGAAGATGCCGGACTCCTCGGTAGAAGCCTCTATCGCCGCCTCCTCCTCTGGGGTAAATTGTACCGGCAATTGATCCGGAGAGAGTTCTCGGAGTCCTTGATCCATTAATCACCTCTGGAGCGGTTGATGGAGAGACGACCTTTCGAGTGTAGGGATTCGGCGGCCGGCATGTCAAGGAGCGCTGATTCCGCGGGGACCATCACCGCCGAGGATCATTGCATTTGGCAAATCGTCATCGTGCATTCGCAGTGGGATTACCGGATCGAGCTGGTTTCCGAGGAGCCCTGATGGTATAATGCCTTTCCATGAAACTGTCTGAACTCGATTCCTATTTCCGTGAACTCCTGCCCATCGACCTCTGGCGCGAGGGGGACTACGGCTTGAACGGACTGCAGGTCGGAAGGGAGAACCAGGAGATTGAAAGAGTCGCCTTTGCCGTGGACGCCTGCATGGAGGTCTTCAGGCGGGCGGCCCAGTGGAAAGCGGATCTCCTGTTCGTCCACCACGGTCTGTTCTGGGGAAAGATGGCGCCCGTGACCGGTCCGCTTCTTAACCGGCTCCGCTTCCTCCTTACGAACGACATCGGCCTCTACACAGTCCATCTTCCCCTCGATCTCCATCCGGAGCTCGGGAACAACGCCTGCCTGGTGCGGATGCTCGGCCTCGAGGATGTGCGGCCCTTCGGTCTATTCAGGGGGCGGTCGGTCGGGTATAAAGGGAGGTTCCCGGAACCCATGAAGCTGGACCGGATACCGGCGCTCCTCGGTCTCGACGATCTCCGCGATCTCACGATTCTTCCCTTCGGCCCGGATCCGATACGTTCGGCCGGCGTCATCTCGGGGAGCGCGCATCACGAGATCGACCAGGCGATATCCGAGGGGCTCGACCTGTACGTGACTGGAGAGCCATCGCACGAGATGTATCACACGGCGCTGGAGGCGGGGATCTCCGTTCTCTGCGGGGGGCATTATCGGACCGAGATCTGGGGGGCGCAGGCCATGGCCGGGAGGGTCCGCGAGGACTGCGCGTTGGAAACCTGTTTCATCGATGTGCCGACTGGTCTGTAGGCCGCGATGATTCCGGCGGCGCGCCGGGTCCGCGCGGCAGCGCGCCTTCCGACACGCGGCAGCGTATCGGAATTAATAGCCGTCCGAGGCCGCCCGGTTCTGATCCCTCTTGTAGAGTTCGCTGTACGCGAAACCCCTGTTCCGAAGAGAGTCCTTGAGTTCCTGAGGGAAGGGGATGTAGCGCCAGAAAACGGCCCTGACGTCCTTGTCCAGTTTCTGGGTTCCCTCGCTCTCCTTGGTGATCCACAGGATGTAGTCCTGGATGAAGTATTCCTTGACGTCTCCCTTGAGCTTGCGTTCGCTGTACCACTGATAGTACTTGCCGGTCAGCCCTTCCTCCATCCAGTAATGCTGCGCCTTCTCCTTGGCGACCTGCCATCTGAGGTCGGCGAGCGCGGAAATGACGGCTACCTTCAGGTCCTTGGGATAGAGAGGAACCGCGATCCGTCCCCTTGATGTGGCGCGGTTGAATCGCTCGAAAGGTTCCCAGCAGATCCCCTTGTCCCCGTAGCAGGGGACGATGATCACGTAGGGGACGATTCTAGTGGTCTGCTGCTTGAAGGTCCTGTTGAACAGACCAGGGTCGAGGGCCTCGACCTGGGCCATGGCGGTGATGACGTTCTCACGCGTGGCGTATTCGCCGAGGGCGGGCTTGAGGTACTGCTTGAGCGCGATGGGGAAATGGTTGCCCTGCCTGCCTACGCACATCTTGATCATCTGTCTGACCGTGTTGAATTCGTTGAGCACGGCCTGAGCGTCTATAGCCTTTGCCGCGGAACCGTTTCCCTCCTCGGCGGCTTTTGCCTTGAGCGCCGTGTACTGTTTGTCCGCGTCCTCGAGCTCCTGGTAGAGCTTCACGATTTCCTTATCCATCTGGGTCAGGCGTTTGGCGGTTTCCTGGAGATCGTAGAGACCCTTCTTCTGCGTGGGGTTGTAGGCGTCCTTCATGCCGAAGTCGGATCTGACATCGTGGGATACGAGCGCCTGGACATAGCTTTTGAGGTCGTTCTCCGCGTCCTCGAGTTCCGCGATCTTCTTCCTGAGGAGGGAGAGCTGGAGCTCGCGCTGGCCCTTGGCTTTGTCGAGGAGCCCGGCGATCTTGCTTCCAGCGCTCCTCTGACTCGGCTTCACCTCGTCCGTGGCCGAGCCGGTTATCTGGCCGGTCGCGACCTTCTCGAGCCATTCGTCCACGTAGTGGAAAGGTTCACCGGTCTCGTTCTCGTAGACGATCTTCGAGAAGAGCTGGAGGTGCTCCTGAGCCAGGAGAGAGGGGAGCACAATGCCGAATCTGAGGAGGAAGCGTTTCGGGATCGGAAGGTCGCCGCCGCAGCGCTTGGCGACCTCGTCCATGAAGTTCCAGTAGGCGGACACGATCTTTTCTCGGTAGAGGGATTTGTCTTTGGGATCCTGAGCCTGCAGGAACTGGGTGAGGAGAGCGTGCAGACGTTGAGAGGATTCTCCTCCCCCGGAGAGGGCCTTCCTGTAGTACTCTTTATCCGAGAAGTAGGGTTTCGGCGTATCATCGAACTTGGTAATCTTGGGAAAGGTCTTCTTGGTGAGATCCGGTAGATCGGAAACGGCTTCGAGGGTTTCAGGGGCTTCGTCGTCGAAAAGCTGGGAGAACTGCGGTTTTCCCGAATCCCCGCAAGGACTGTCTAATCCCATAAGCTTGGCGATGTCGGGATCGATATCGCCGGAGAACGGATTGGAGCTTGACTGGGATCCGTCGTTCATGATTTTTCCTATTGGAGGTAGTGGGAATCGAACCCGCGACCTCGTGAATGCCATTCACGCGCTCTAGCCAACTGAGCTATACCCCCGTCAGAGATTCTCAGAATACCGACAGGGAGCTTCTCTGTCAAGGGTCGGAGGATCCGAGATTGCGCAAGCTGAACCGCCGGGGTATAGTTCCGTGAGATGCTCCAAGTAGTCAGGGACACGATCCTCCGATACATCGACGACGAATCGGCGCGTTTCGTCTTCCCCTCCGAAGTGGCTGTTCGCTTTTGGAGGAAACAGACCCTCCTCTTCTCCGGGAAACGGGCTATCGCCGAGGCTCGTTTCGTCTCGTGGGACAGCTTCAAGGAGGCGGCGTATCGAGAGGAACGCTTCGAACGCCCGGTCAACTCCCTGTACCGAACCATTTTCTCGGCGGCGCTCCTCGCCGAGAATTCCTCCGGCCCCCCCCTGTTCTCCGAATTGGTTCCGCGTTCTTTCTCGGCCGAATCCGGATCCTTTGTCCGGGATATCGGCGCGCTGCTGCCTGTCCTGGAATCGATACTTTCGCCTCGCGGGGAAGGGGCTCTTCCCCCGAATCTTCGCGCCGATCTCGCCACGTTGCGGGACCGGTACCGCGAGTTCCTGCGCGCCAATTCGCTGTTCGAACCGCTCGATAGGCCTCTGCGGGCTATTCCCGTAGCGGAGCGCTTTTTCGTCTTTTTTCCTGAAGTCATCGAGGATGCGGAGAGATACCTGGCCCCCCTGGCCGATTCCGGCCGCGTACAGACCATCTCCGCGCCGGCGATGGATCCGGATGGAAAGGGAATCGAGCTCGTCCGCTACTCTTCTTGGAGCCGAGAACTCCGCGCCCTTTTCCGCCGCGTACGGGGGCTTCTGGAATCGGGAACCGAACCATCGGATATCATCGTTACAGTCTGCGGGCTTGAAGCGCTTAGACCGGTCATCGAGGAATACGGGGACCTCTATGGGGTTCCCCTGGCCTTCAGGTCCGGGAAGCCGCTGGCGAGCCATTCGCCCGGAAGGATGCTGAGCGCGCTCCAGGAGACCTACCGTGACGGCTTCCGCCTCGATTCCCTCAAGGGATTGTTCCTGGATCTCGGTATCCCCTGGAAGGAGAGGGAGATGTTTCGCGGGATCATCCGCACCGGGATCGAGGGCCACTGCCTTGGGACCTGGCGCGAGGGGAATTCCGTCAGAGACGCGTGGAGCGAACTGTTCAGAAGAACGGGCAGGAAGGAGGAGGGGGATCGGTGCAGGGGTTTCGCGGGCGAGGGCGCGGGGCTCGTGACCTCACCGGATTTCCCCTCCTTAGGCAAGAATTTCGGCAGGTTCCTCGAGCGTTTTCTGGATCCCCATGGGTGGTCCCAACAGGATCTGAGAATCCTTCAGTACATCAAGGCGGTTCTCGGGGAAACGATCGACAGCGTCCAACGGCTCGTCGGAGTCATCTGTCCGGATCCGTACGGGCTGTTTCTTTCTCTCCTTTCCGGGGGATTGTACGTCGAGAAAGCCGATCCGGGGGCTGTCGGCATCTATCCGTTCCGGGTGACGGCCGGTATCGATGCCCCGCATCACTTCATCGTAAACGCGTCGCAGGAAGGGACCTCGGCGAGGATTGCAGGGATCCCGTTTCTAAGCGAGGAGCTTGGTAGAAGCGTTGGTCTCGAAGAACGCGACCTCCGCCCCCAGTTCCTGTCCCTGTACGGGAAATCGGGCGGGGAGATCCGATTCTCCTTTTCGGCGTCCGGGTTTTCCGGTCCTGACACCCCTCCCGGGTACATCGTATCGCGCGGAATCGTGACCGACGCGGCGGAGGACGATACCGCGGCCGATCCCTATGCTTCGGAGAGAATCCGGTGGGGGGGGGATTCCGCCGCGGCCTTCATTCCTCACGCCGTTCAGAGGGAAGGGTTCGACAATGCGGCGCGGACACTCTTTGTGCCCCGCCGGATGGACGCCGCGCTGGAACCCCTTCCCGCCGGGATCCGCGAGACCTGCGAGGGGATCTGGAGAACCGGATCGGCGGGCAATCGGGGAACCGATTCGGCAGGTCAGGCCCGCGGGATCCGGGGAGGCATGAGCGCGAGCGCCCTGGAGCGGTTCTGGGGCTGCCCGTTCTCCTTTCTCCTCTCTGACATCCTCGGAATCGAGGAGGGAGAGTTCGACTTCTCCTTCTCCGATCCTCTGGTCTTCGGCCAGCTCCAGCACGACGCTCTCCGGCTGCTCATGAGCCCGGCCGAGGGGCAGGGCGGGACAGACGGACGGAATGGGGGCGGCGGCCGGAGCGAGGCCGGCGGGCGGGACGCGGCGGCCGGTTCGAATCGGAGCGAAGCTAACGGGCAGTGGAAAGCCGGCGCGGACCATGGAGAGGCGGCCGGTTCGAACGACCCGGATCTTGAAGCGGCATGGCGGGCGGTTTCCCGGGCCTTCGATGCGTGGGAACGCTCTGGACGGCCGCTTTTCCCGCCGCCCGGCTGGAGATCCTTTCGGGAACGGGCAGCCGAGCGGGCAGCCGCATTCCTCCGCCGCGATCGGGAAGAGTTCGCCGGATACGAGACCGCGTACGTCGAGCGGTGGGTCGACTGGGTGGATGAGGAGACCGGCATCCTCTTGACGGGGAGGATCGACAGGATTGCACGGAAGGACGATAGGTATCACCTGATCGACTATAAGAACTCGGGCTACGTCAGCAAGGGGAATGTAGCCGTGGAACCGGGGGCAACGGGATCGTATCAGATACCCTTTTATACCCTCCTGTGCCGGAATAGCGGGATCGACGTCGAAGGGGCCTCGTACTACATCCTGAGCGAGGGCAAATTTTCCCGATTCTTCGGCGCGGAAGACGGGAAGGCCTGGTTTTCACGAGAGGAGACTCTCGCGCTTGCGGAAAACGTGCGCGCGGCGGCCGCCCTCATGGCGGGCAGGATCGCCGAGGGAGACTACGGCGCGACGGCCGGGGATCTCTGCGGAGACTGCGGGTTCAGAGTCGTCTGCAGAATCCGGTATGTCATCAGGTAGGGTATGATCGAAGGCGGAGACACGAAACAAGAAGAAGCGGGACGAATCCTCGACGATGGGCTCGACCCCCTCCAGCGGGAGGCGGTTCTCGCGTCCGAAAACATCGTCGTATCAGCAGGCGCGGGATCTGGAAAGACGAGGGTTCTCGCCTACCGTTTCTGCAATCTCGTGCTCTCGGGAAAGGCAGAAGTGGACGGCATCCTGACCCTTACCTTCACCCGGAAGGCGGCCTCTGAAATGTACGAACGGATCTACACCCTCCTGCGCCGCGAGGCGGAACGTGGATCCGAACCAGCCCGGAGGGGAATAGAGGATTTCGAACGCGCCCAGATCTCCACGATAGACTCTTTCTGCGCGCAGATAGCCCGGACAGGTTCCTACCGGTACGGCATCCCCCGCGGTTTCGTTCAGGACGAGGGAGAGCTTGAGGAGGCTGCCAGGAGGCTCGCCCTCGGATTCCTCCTCGAGAAGCAGAACGACCCGGTGTTGGAGAGGCTGTTCTATGCCGTCGGTTTCGAGGAAGTTCTCACCGGGCTCTTTGCGCCTCTGGCCGCTTCGTACTTCACCGTAGTCGGGGAGCAGGATCTTCCGGCAATGGCGGATCGGCAGATCAGGGCACTCGAGGAAAAGTTTCAAACACTAAAAGCCCGCATCCTGCGGACAGCCGAAGCGATCGCCGCCCTACCGGCTGATGCGGGAGCCTCTGTCGCGGCGGCTGCCGAATCCTGCGCGAGGCTCCTTCCGGCGATTTCCTCGCTCGGTTTCGACGACGCTTCGCGGGACCGCCGTGACACCGTCGAGGAGCTGTTCGCCTATCGGCTTCCCGGGGGAAAAACCTCCCGGGATGAGGTCATCACCCTTAAAAAGATGACGGCCGAAGGCCGCGAGGAGCGCAGAAAGCTGCTCCTTCTCTGGGATGCGCTTGCCGGCGGCGCCGAGTACCGGGAGGTTTTCGCTCTTCTGGCGGAGTTCCGTGAACGAGTCCTCGCCGACCGCAGGCGCAGCGGAATCGTTTCTTTCTCCGACATCATGGAGATGGCAATCGACCTTCTCAAAACCGACACTGAATTGCGAGCCGGTCTGAAGCAACGGTTCCGCTTCATCATGGTGGACGAATTCCAGGACACCAATATGCTCCAGAAAGAGCTTATCTATCTCCTGGGGGAACGGCGCGGCAGCTGCGCCCCTGGTGTTCCCGCTCCCGAGGATCTGGAGCCGGGGAAACTCTTCTTCGTGGGCGACGAGAAACAGTCGATCTACCGCTTCCGGGGCGCGGATGTGGGGGTCTTCAAGGCCCTCATCAGGGAGATCGGAAGGGCCGGCGGCCGCTCGCTGCCGCTTCCCTCCAATTACCGCAGCGATCCCGGCCTTATCGCCTTCTTCAACGAGATCTTCTCACGCGTGTTCGTCTCCGGCGGGCCTGACTACGAGGCTGAGTTTTCCCCCCTTCTGCCCGGGGGCGGCGGAAGCGGGAACCCCCTGATCCGGGTCTTTCACAAACCGTACGGGATGGAGCCGCCGGAGAACGCGCTGACGAGCGACGAGGCTGAAGGTTTCTGGATCGCCCGATTCGTCAGGGACGCGGTGGAGAAGGGGATTCTCGATGTCCGTGACGAGAAGACAGGGATGACGAGAAAGGCCGGGTACGGCGATTTTGCCCTGCTCATGCGCTCGACCGGCAGCCAGATCACCTACGAACGGATGTTCCGGAGGCTCGGCATCCCGTACCGTACCCAAAACATCAGATCCCTGTTCCTCGAGGCTCCGGTCAACGACATCTACTGTCTCCTTCAATGCGTGGTCCACCCGGAAGACCGGACCGCCTACGCGGGGCTCCTCCGATCGCCGTTCGTCAATCTGTCGGACGATACCCTTATCGCCCATCTCCTGTCCCTCGGGGAAGACGATCTCCCCTTCGCACCGGAAACGCTCCCCGAGGAGACTCCTCCCGATGATTCGGTGAAGTACCGCGCGGGAAGGGATCTGTACCGCGAGATCGGCTCCCTGGCTGACCGGGTTTCCATCAGGAGGATCCTCTTTACCCTCTGGTTCACCAAGGGCTATCGGTTCTCCGTTCTCCGCAACAGCTCGTGGCACGGGTATCTCGAATTCTATCCCTACCTCGTTTCCCTGGCGGACCAAGCGGAGGCAAGGGGCATGAATCTTTCCCGGTTCGTCGATTCCCTCAGGATCAATCTGGGCAAATACGAGAAGATGGACGAGCTGCCCGTCGAGGAAGACGAGGACTCGGGCGTGCGGTTCATGACGATCCACAAGTCGAAGGGACTCGAATTTCCAATTGTCATCGTGGCGAACACGGGGTACGCGGGATCCGCGGCCGACCGGGGGCTCTTCAGGATCTCGCCCGAACACGGCTTGACCCTGCCGAATTTCCAGCGGGAAGGCGGGGGAAGACGGACCGGCAAGGACGTGTTCTTCGAGGACGCCAAAGAGGAGGAGAGGCTCAGGGAAACCGCCGAGGCCAGAAGGCTCCTCTATGTAGCCTGCACGAGGGCGCGAGACCACCTGATCATCTCGGGGTGCCACCACCGGAACAACCAGAATACGGAGGACAATCACCTGAACATGGTCCTCTCAGCCCTCGACGCGGCCGGCAAGAGCGCGGAGTTCGTCGAAACCATCCCGGATGCTACGGAGGAGGATCTCACGAGGCGCGCGGTCCGCAGGGTGTCATCCCGTGCGGAGGAGTTCATGCCGCTTTACACGGCAGAAACCGCGCCTGCCCTGCGGGGCGTTTCCCGGGAGATCGGCGTCACGGAGCTTTCACGACGCTGGCTCGAGACGCGGAAAGCCCTCGGATCCGGTTCCTCGGCCGGAACTGGACGCCGGGAATCTCTGCCCGGTCTCCCCTCCGATGAACCGCTGCGCAGATACGGTCTTGAAGCGGAATTCGGCACCCTCTGCCATCTCCTCATCGAGCGCGGCATGAAGGGAGGCGAGGCCGCGGATTCGACGCCGATCCCTTCGGCCATCGCGGAAGCCTTTCCCGAGGAGTGCCGCGAAGCGGCCTTTGCCGATGCCCGAGCGCTTGCGGGTAGGTTCCTGGCTTCCCCCCTCGGCCGCCGGGCCTCCGAAGCGAAGCGAAAGGAATCTGAATACCCCTTCCTGTACCGCTTTGACACCCGGAGCGGCCCCTGGTTCGTCCGCGGGGTTTTCGATCTCCTCTTCCTGACGGGGGAAACAACGGTGCTCGTCGATTTCAAATCGGATCTGCTTTTCGATCCAGACGATTACCTGGTACAGCTCTTCATCTCCGCGCGGGCCGCTGGCGAACTCTTCGGAACCCCGGTCGACGTCCGATTCTTCACCCTCCGAGACTCGAGGGAGCGTCCGGTGGTATTCCCCGCAGATTTTTCCCTTTCCGACTCCCTCTTCAGCCAAAACCCCGATTCTCCCGATTGATTGCGATATACTTTTTCTGAATCGTCGATTGTTGATTGGGCATTTGAGCCGACAATAGAGAGAGAAATGACCGCCGCAGAACCCTTTCGCTGCATCATCATCGCAGAAAAATACGCAAACAGGGTATCGCTACCCGATACCCCGGGATGCCCGGTCTATGTCGAACACGACATCATTCATCGGATCTACACGCTCCGCAGGGAGAAGAAGGGCGCCATCCACATCCTCTTCTTCACGGATATGGCAGAATCCTACTCTCTCGAGGAGGTGCTGAAGAGCTCGGACAGGGTCACCTACCGGGTCGCGATCCTCCTTGGCGGCTCCCGCGAGGAGAACGCGCTTCCCTACTCGGAGCAGATCCTCACCGTGAGGGTTTCCGCCATAGCGGAGCGGGAGTGCCGATACCTCATCGACAGGGCCTTCAACGAGCTCGACCGCAAGGCGGTGGAAAAGAGCAGGGAGACGACAAGCACCCAGACCTATCTCGACGCGCTGAACGATCAAGAGGCCCTTATCAGGATCGGGAAGATGCTCTCCCTCGAGAAAGACTCGGAAAAATTGCTGCGGACAATCCTCTACCTAAGCAAGAAGATCACGGGCGCAGACGCCGGAAGCATCTTCCTCTGCGAGACTTCCGCTTCCGGGGAGCAGAAGCTCAGATTTCGGTATTCCCATACCTTTTCGAAGGAATTGGCGTACGAGGAGTTCGTGATGCCGCTTGACAAGAGCTCCATTGCCGGTTACGTGGCTGTCACGGGAAAGGTGCTGAACATCCCGGACGCGTACGCGCTCGGCAAGGACTCTCCCATCTCCTTCAACCGGAGCTACGATCTCTCCTCCGGCTACCGCACAAAGTCGATGCTCGTGCTGGCCATGCGGGGGAACCTGGACAGGATCATCGGCGTGATGCAGCTCATGCTGG
>CAZPZF010000079.1:0-1743 GCA_964590705.1 uncultured Spirochaetales bacterium
ACTCCGTTGGGATTGAGTTCAGTGGCCTTTGTCGCCGCGTCCTTGCCCTCGGTGAAGACGGCCTTCTGTTTTTCCTTGTCGGCGTCATCGATGATGACCGAAGCGTAATAATGGGCCGCCCTGGCGAACTGCCACGCGTTTTCATAGGTCGGGTTGCTCTGATACGCGCTTCTCAGGGTTTCGTACGCCTTCTTCACCAGTTCCGCGGTTCCGTGGTTGTCCCAGAGGGGATCGGCCGCGGAGACGATGCCCGCCGCGCAGAGAAGGATCATGAGCAGTAGAAGGATACGTTTCATTTCTTGGTTTCTCCTTTATTCCTCGCATTGGGAACCCGGTTCCGGTTCCCCTAACGCTACCTGTAGAGTAGCGCTTCTCGCCGTAAAGTCAAGAGAATCACGCGGAACCCTGCGGCAGTCTCCAGGAGTCGCCCATCCTGCCGATCAGATCGGACGCGGCGGAAAGGGGAGGGTCGCCCGGTTTCCAGGAACCGGGGAGCACCTTGGTTCCCCTGCTGTCACGGATGAGTTTCAGCCCCTGTATCTGTCTGATACCCTCCGAGATGTTCCTCCCCATAGCCGCGGGAAGCACTTCGAAGGCCTGGACGATGCTGTCTGGATCGATGATGAATCTCCCCCGCGTTTCCATACCCGTCTCCCTGTTGTACACGCCGTACGCGGTTCCGATGATGCCGGAGGAGTCGGAGAGCATGGGGAAGGGGAATCCGCCCTTCACGATCTTGGACAGTTCGGTCTCGTTCCAGACCTTGTGCACGGAGGTCGAGTCGGAACTCACGGTCAGGACCTCCGTATCGAGTTTCTGGTAGTCCGCATAGCGCGAAGCGAGGATCGCCATCTCCGTGGTGCAGACGGCGTCGAAGTCACCAGGATAGAAGGATATCAATACCCATTTGCCCAGGTATTCGGAGAGCGAGGTCGTGATGAATTTGCCTTTATAATAGCCGGACGCCTTGAAGTCCGGAGCTTGTCTTCCCACTTGAACCATATCTGCCTCTGGAATAGTATACACCAGAGGGGGGCACTATGTCTGTACGGGAACGCGTCTTCAATCTCCTTGGCTGGCTGGGATTCATAATCATCCTGCCGGTGGGGCTCCTGGTGTTCGGCATCGGGGGACCTATCGAGACCCTCCGCGGCCTACTGGGTAAATTCGGGGATACGACCTTTCTCGTCATCGTATTCCTCGGTCTGGAATTCCTGCGCATCGTGTTCGGCAGCGACAAGATCATCAGCCCGATGCTGATCAGCATCGCCATGACTCTTCTCCTCTTCTCCCTTTCGGTTCCCGTTTCGTTCATGAAGGGCATCGTCTCTGTTTTCTCCGGCGTGCCGTTCCTGCAGAACGCTCCGCTCATCTTCCTTTCGGGAATAGCCGTCACCTTCATCGGGATACTCCTGAGCTATCTGAAAAAGCTCCATATCATCCTCCAGTTGCTCATCCTAGTTGTCCTTCCACTAGCCTTTCTCGTGGTCAGTCACTACCTGGGGTGGTTCTCCTCTCTCGGTTCCATTGGAGCTTGAGGACAGGGACGCGCCATGACCTGCAGATGCAGTCTCCACAAGAGGATCGCGGAGGCCCGCATATCTCCGGTGACAGCGAGCAGCGCGTATTTCGACTACAACGCCACGACGCCTGTAGACAAACGAGTACTCGGCGCGTACTACCGGGCCGCCTCGGATCTGTGGGCGCATCCCGAAAGCGTGCATTTCCTTGGGGTCTCCGTTT
>CAZPZF010000079.1:1753-12593 GCA_964590705.1 uncultured Spirochaetales bacterium
CTCGGTTTTCGAGGAGCTTGAGAGGATAACAGGAGAGATCGCCTTTACCCTCGGCGTTCCCCCGGCCGGCGTCTCCTACTGTTCGAGCGGATCCGAAGGACTACACGCGGGAATTTGGGGGATCATGAGCCGGGACAGGAAGATGATCGGCGTGACCACCGCGATCGAGCACGGGGCGGTTCTCAACACCTTCCAGCGCTTCTTCCCGGAACGCACGGTCACGGTACCCGTCGACGCGGAGGGGCGGATCGACCAGGATTTCCTCGAGAAGGCGGTTTCGAAAAAAGCGGCCCTGTTCGTCTACTCCCCCGTCAATCACGAGACAGGCGGGCTCCAGGATCCGGAAGCGATTTTCGGAATCTGCCGCAAGCGGGGCGCGCTCGTCTTCATCGACGGCGTGCAGGCCGCGGCGCGCCTTCCGTTTTCGCGGTGGACGCCATTCTGCGATCTCTTCACGATCAGCGCCCACAAACTCGGCGCGCCAAAGGGAACGGGACTCCTCTGGGCCAGGGAGGGGGTTCCGGTCAGCCCCTTCCGATACGGAGGTTCGCCTTCGGATGAAGTGCCGCTGTTTCCCGGCACACCCAACCCTCCCGGGATCGCGGCAATGGGCGCGGCGCTCTCCTTTGTCCGTAGCGAGTGGGGCGAGGAGAGCCTCGTCCTCGAGTCCCTCATCAGGGACGGATTGGCCATTCTGGAAAACCACGGGGTCGTGTACCGGAGGGAATCTCCCGAGAGATCCGCGCCCGGGGTCGTCTGTGTCTCCTTTCCATGGGTCAACTCGATGGAGGAACTCCTCTTTCACCTCAACAAGAACAAGATCGCGGTCAGCAGGTTCTCGGCCTGCACGGGAGACATCCAGGGAGAATCGAAGGTACTCATCGCCATGGGCAGGGGAAAGGAGCGGGCTTCCCGCTCGATCCGGATATCCTGCGGAAGAGAGAGCAAGAGGTCCGAATGGTACCTCCTGGCCGATACCCTGAAGACCGCCATGAAGAAGGGGCTCTGAATACCTGGGGGATCAGCGTCATATACGCCGGCCGTTTTGTAAAAAGCATGATAAAACCGCCATGGGAGGAATCAATGGCCGTCATATGACGGGCTGAAAAACCAATGGCGGAAGCGAAATCACGTAGATCGCCCGCCGATCTCCTCCTGATATTTTCTTGCACGCGATACGCTCTTGGTGTATAGTCAATCTGCCTGTTGAATCCCGCGTTTTCGGAGAAGGATGGATGAAAGAGCGGCGGAAAGGGGCCGTTTTCTTTGCGTTGACAGCTTCACTGCTCCTCCTTGTCTCCTGCGGAGGATCCGTCGCCCGTACGCTCCTTCACCCGGACGGGAAACCGGACGAAGCTGTCGGCGGTCTTGAAATAGACATGGAGCGCGGAATCGCCGACATCGATATGGTCTACCGTTTCGTGTCCGGCGACACCCTGTTCTCCGTCCTTCTCTCCCACGGCCTGACCACGGACGAGGCAAACGCCGCTGTTGCCGGTTATTCAAGGGTCTCGGATCCCCGGAGGATCAAAGAGGGACAAAAGCTCATCATCCGGTTCAAGCCCGGGCAGAATCCCCTTTTCACGGGTTTCACCCTCGAGGTCGACCCCGCGCGGGAAGTGGTGGTGTACCGTACCGGCTCCGGCGATTTTATCTCCTACGTCCAGTACCGTGAACTCTCGGTCAGCCATCGGAGGGTGGACGGTACCATCGTGTCGACCCTCTACAGCGCCGCACTGGACTCGGGACTTCCTCTCAATACCCTCCACGACCTCATCTACCTCTATTCCTTCGATATCGATTTTCAGCGGGAGGTACAGTCCGGCGACACTTTCTCCGTTCTGTTCGAGCAATTCCGAGACGATTCCGGCAGAGTCGTGCGCGATGGCGACATCCTCTATGCCATGATCACGGTCGGCGGGAAGGAGAGGGAGGTTTTCCGGTTCTCCGACGCCGGAGGCGAACCCGATTACTTCGACGGCTCGGGAAAGAGTGCAAGAAAGACCTTATTAAAAACACCTATCAGCGGAGCCCATATCACCTCGGGGTACGGAATGCGCGTCAGCCCCGTCCTCGGATACAGCAGGTTCCATCCAGCCATCGATTTCGCCGCCCGGGAAGGGACGCCGATCTACGCGGCCGGGGACGGAACGGTCACCGAGGCCGGGTATAACGACGTATACGGAAACTATATCAGACTCTCCCACGCCAACGGGTACGGAACCCTGTACGGCCACCTATCCGGATACGCCTCCGGAGTCCGCCGCGGCGCAAAGGTCAAGCAGGGTTCGGTGATAGGCTATGTCGGAAACACGGGCATGTCGACAGGGCCCCATCTTCACTACGAGGTCACCTATCAGGGGAGACAGATCAACCCCGCGCTTCTCAATTTCCCCCCTGGGAAAATCCTCCGGGGAGACGAGCTCGCGAGGTTCGAAGAATCCTGCCGGCTTCTCAGACGTGAGTTCGACAGGCACCCGATCTCCGCGAGCCTACGGGTCTACCTCCGCAACATCCCCCAATAAAACAGATCCTTCTGGAAAGCGTCGTTCTTGACTTGAGCGCGGCCCGGTACTATCTTTCTTGTATGGCAGAGCGAAACAAAGTCGGCAGAGAGACGAAAAAGCCGGCGCAGAAAGACATCAAGGAAAAACGACGCGAGAAGAAGGAAAAGGAGCAGCACAAGCATTCCTCGTGAGGAGTGCCTGTACCGTCTCCGTTGTCACTCTTCGTACATCACGCGGAGATCGATGCACCCGCCGCTGTGGAGGAGATAGGACCCCGAGAGGGAGCAGCTATCTCCTTTGACGGGAGATGTCCATTGCACATGCCCTGTTTCCGGGTGTAACGATGTCAGGGACGAACCGCTGCCAACCAGCACGCCGGTCCTGGACACCATGATGTTTTTTCCTGAAACTTCCCGCTCCCAGAGGATCCGACCGTCGGACGTTGACAACGCCCAGGCTTTCTGGCCTGTCGCATAGAGGACATCCCCCCATAACACCATGGCCTTTGCCGGAACGGGGGAAGACCAGACGGCAGAGCTGAGATTCGTGTCGAACCTGCTGATCTTCCGGCCATCCGTACCGAACACGCCGTTGCCCGAGAAAGCCGCGGACCCGAGAGGAAGCTGTCGGCCGATCATGGCTCCGGTACCAGGATCTATTCGTTCCATGGATGTCTCGTAGCAGATGTAGAGGTTCCCGGAAACGGATACCAGCGTACCACCCCCCGTGTTGCTTTTCCAGACTGTTTCCAGGGTTGCCGGATCGAGGCGGAACAGCTGGTAATATGACCCGTTGTCATAGTAACAGGTCGCGTATATCGCATCGGGAAGGACCAGGATATCGAGACCTCTTGTCAGGTTGCCGCCGGTGTAGCTTCTCTGGTGGACCTCTTTCCGGAGCGTCTCCACGCCTGTCCTGCGGTTGAGTCTGACGATCGTGAAACCGTCGAAACAGTATACAAAGGAATCGGATACCCCGCCCGCGGGCCGGGAGTCCGAAAGGCGGGATTCCGATTCCCACAAGCGCCGACCCGTGGCCAGAGTGATGGCCCGTGGTTGTCCGTAATAGGTAAAAACGACACCCGTCGACTCGTCCCACGACTTACCGAGCGAGCTTTCCCAGGAGGTTCCCGAGGAAACCGGCATCGAGAGAGAACGTTCGGCACCGTCGGTTTTGGCCGTAAAGGTGACCTCCTGGCTTAGAAGCTCCCCGCGGCCCGGATTCTTGAAGTACAGCACGCTTGACGAGGTGAGGGCTCCGGAAACAGTCTTGCTTTCGCCGTTAATCGATCCGCTCCACAGGCCGCGGACCGTGGTTGCCTTTTCATCCCCATAGTACACTATTCCCCAAAGATCTGCCCATCCAGCAAGAGGGGTTCCTTCCCTGATCACCGGAATGTCGCCGAGGGATGGATCCTTGGTGCGGAGGAATCGATCGGTGATGACGATATCCTTGATCTGCGGGCTCGGGTCGCCTTCTGCCGTCATTTTCACGTACCGCGAGCGATACGCGTGGAGGAGGAGGGATCTCCAGACCCGATCCTCACGCAGGGGAAAGTCCACGTGGGACGAGATCGAGGACGGGTCGATCTCCACTCGCACGGCCGCGAGGCCGCGGAGCTCTCGGGCCTGGACCTGAACCGTCCCATCCGTGGTCAAGGACCAACCGTCTCTGCCCCAGGCCGGAGAGAACCACGAGCCTCCTGAGGCGCCCCAGGTCCGGTTCCCTGGGGAAACACCGAGGAATTCCACCGGATTCCCGTTCAGCCGATACAGCTCCGCCCCGGTCTTGTCAAGAAACTTCACCACGACGGCCGCGCTCATGCCAAAGGAGAGATCGAACAATCCCTCCAGCGCCAGGGGAGAGAGGAGGGAGCCAGAGGGAGGCGCCGCGATCCGCAGCGATCCGTCCTGGGCAAGGATGACGACTTCCTGCCCTTCAAGTACCGCGTATATCGCGGCCCGCGCTTCGGGCGAGAGATCGATTCTCACGCGGGGCAGGGTGATGACTGCGGAAACGTCCTTCAGGATGATTTCCTCGGGGCTTTCCACAATCAGCTTCACGGCCTCGGTCCGGAGGAGAGCCTCGATCCGACGTGCCGTGACTTTGAGGGTCGAACGATAGAGGCCGAGGGGTTCCGCCTGTGCCATGAGCGTCTTGTTTCGCTCTATCTGACCCTGCATGAGGCGGTAGTAGATGGACGTTCCCTCGATCTTCCCTATCGCGGAGAGGTACGAGTCGGCGACACCTGCGTAATCGTGGTAGTAGACCGTGTCCGCAGAAAGTGCCCTCCTGAGAAATTCCGAAGCGGCTGCGTCGTCATCCGCGAAACGGGCGGCAAGGGCCTTGGCGTAGTCGACGCTCGCCGCGGCGTCCTGCTCGGCAAGGGAGTCCACGGCAGCCTCCACCCCGATCGTCACCGAAAGCCCCGGCAGTCCGGCGATGAGGCGATAGAGGAGCTCCGTGAAGGCCTCCACGGGGTCATCGATCCGGGGCGCTTCGGCGATGGCCGCAGTGACTACCGTTCCGTCCTCCACGTCAACGATCCGCGCGTTGAGGGCCAGCCCTGTGGATCCGGCAACCTGACGCGCGGTGAACGAACCCACGAGGATCTGTCCCGCGTTTAAAAGCTCCCCAACCGCGGCGGCGCCTGATTCCGAAGTCACTCCGGAGAGCTGCAGCCGCTGCTCCTTCAGGATCTCCTCCAGGTTGCTCCTCTCTACGACCCGGACCCCATGGATTCCGGACAGGGCTGACGAGAGGAATTCTGAAGCCTGGAACCCGATGTAGTCGTAGGCGGGCTTGCCGGTCAGGTTCGCAAACGGGGCTACTGCGATATGGTATTCCTTCGCGGAAAGCGGCGCCAATGGTGCTAAAAAGAGGAGGAGCCCGATGGCTCGTGAAAGCGGGGTGTGGATACGCATGCAAGCAAACCTCCGATGCGGTACGATTCTTGCCTGTCACCCAGGTGCTCTGTACACATGGTATCCTTATATACTACAATATTTCGGTGTCGGAAGAAAGAATGACAGACAAAAACGAGCAAGAAACACCTGATATTATAACGATTCGAAAAATAGCAGAGGAAGCGCGCGTATCCCTCGCCACCGTATCCCGGGTCCTCAACAAGAAGCGGAACGTGAGCCCTGACCTCGCGGCTAAGGTGCTTGAAGCGGCCGCGAAGTACGATTACCGCCCCTCGCCTGCGGCGAGGTTCATGAAGGGCCAACGAACCGGGATCATCGGACTGATCATTCCTGACATCTCCCTCTCCTTTTTTGGCGACCTCGCCGAAGGGGCGATCAAGGCGGCCAGGCAGTACGATCAAGTCATCGTCATCTCCTCCTCGGGAGGGAAGCGGGACATCGAGACGGTCGTGATCGACCAGCTTTCCCGTTCCGTTCTCGACGGACTCATCTACTGCCCCGTGGCCAGCGGTGAGCCCCTGCCGGCGGCGGAGGCGTTCAGAAACCTGCCGGTGGTCATCGTAGGGAGGAGGGGGGTGTTTCCCGACAGGCCGCATGTCTATTCCGACAACAGGAAGGGAGGCTATCTGTCCACCAGGTATTTGGTTAACCTCGGAAGGAGCCGTATCGCCTTCATGGCCGGATTCTGGGATCCTCCGTGTACTGAACACGGGATCCTGAAGGCTGCCGAGCATCCTAAGGCGGGAAGCTATTCGAGTCTTGACCGTTTTTCCGGCTACCTGGAAGCGCTGAGAGAGGCGGGGATACCGTATGACCCCAGCCTTGTCGTGATCTCCGGCTACGACAATCACGCGGGATATTCCGCGGCGCACCGGCTCGTCGGCAGGAAGGTCGATGTGGACGCCATCCTGGTACCTAACGCCTATACGGCCGAGGGTACGATGCGCCTCTTCAGGGAGCGGGCGATCCGGGTACCCTCCGATGTCAGCGTCTTCAGCTTCGACGACGGGGGTCTGGCTCCTATCCTCTCCATCCCGGTGACAGCCCTGCAGCACGATATGCGGCTCATGGGAAAATGCGCCATCGAGAGCCTTCATTCCCTTCTGGCTGGGAAGCCGACTGCCGATACGGTGTTGGACGTGAATTTCATCATCAGGGAATCGACCGCGATCAAGATGTCATAGGCTTGTCATGATCGGCAACGCCTGGAAAACATTTTCCAAAAACCGCTGAAAACTTAATAAACGCCTTTTTTTCTCTTGACACACACGAAAATCGGGGTAAAATATTGGAAAACGTTTACCAATATAGTTAAACGGAGAGACGAACAATGTTCCTGGAAACCCTGGTCAGTGTTCTCAGTCCCAAAATACTGCTCCTCGTGGCTCTGGGGAGCCTCGGAGGAGTCATCATCGGAGCCCTGCCCGGCCTTTCTGTCTCCATGGCCACTGCGCTTCTCGTTTCCATCACCTTCGGGTGGCCGATGGAAGACGCGCTCGCCATGATCATGGGGGTTTATTGCGGCGGAGTGTACGGGGGATCCATTTCCGCAGTGCTTCTGAACATACCCGGCGCACCAGGCGCTGTTTGTACCGGTTTTGACGGGTATCCCCTCGCCCAGCGAGGTGAGGCTTCAATGGCCCTCGGCCTTGCCCGGATAGGATCGTTCATCGGGGGGCTCATCGGAACCTTTTTCCTCGCTGTTCTCGCTCCCCTCATAGCCGATGTCGCGCTCGCCTTCGGCCCCTTCGAGTATCTCGGTCTCGTCATCCTTGGCTTGATCACCATCGGCAGCCTCTCTCAGGGCTCGTTTATCAAAGCCTTGATATCCGGCTTGTTCGGGCTGCTTATCTCGTGCGTCGGCATGGACCCCATCCATGGGACCGGACGCTTCACCTTCGGCAGCGTGCAGCTCCTCGCCGGAATAAACTTCATCTCCTGCCTCATCGGTTTCTTCGGGATGTCCGAGGTGATCCTCCAGATGAGAGTTCCCGCCGCGGAAGGGACCATCGTCACCCAGATTGGAAAGGTTCTGCCAAAATTCTCCCTGTTCAGGAAGAACTTCCCCCTGATCCTTAAATCGTCGATCATCGGAACCTGGATCGGGGCGCTGCCGGGCGTCGGGGGGCCGATAGCCTCTTTCCTCGCGTATGATTCGGCAAGGAAGAGCGTGAAGAATCCCTCTCGACCGTTCGGCGAGGGGGCCTACGAAGGGGTGCTCGCCCCGGAGGTTTCGAACAATGCGGGCATCGGGGGGGCTCTCATCCCCCTCCTCACCCTTGGAATTCCCGGCGACGCGGTGACTGCGGTGCTGATCGGGGCTTTTATGGTGCATGGGCTCAGACCGGGGCCCCTTCTCATGACGGAGAGCGCCGATCTCTTCTGGCTGATCGTGGCCCTTTGCGTTGTCGCCAATGTCCTGTTCCTCTTTATCGGCATGGCAGCGACCAAGTACGCCCCCAGGATACTCTCCGTGAAGAAGGAGTACCTCATGCCCATCGTGGCGATCCTCTGCGTGGTGGGAGCGTACGCGATCAACAATTCCGCCTTCGACGTCCTCGTCATGATGATTGCCGGAGCGGTGGGCTATTACCTCAAGATGACCGGGTTCCCCATCGGACCTGTGGTGATCGGCATCGTCCTCGGCCCCATGGCAGACTCGGGCCTCAGGCGTTCCATCATGATTTCGAACGGAGATGTGCTGGGGACCTTTCTCCACAGGCCGATCGCAGTCGGGATCATGATCGTCGCGCTTTACCAGATCCTCGACCAGATCCCCGCAGTCAGGAACGGGAGGAAGCGGCTGACGGGCCTCCTGTTCGGGAAGAGGCGCCCGCGCCGGGGATGAGCGTACGCGCGGCAAGGAGCCGCCCTGTTCCGCGTTGATTTGCCATTTCTTGGAAGGTTCGTAGATCTTTCCGGGTGGCTTGTCGGATAACCAGAATTGTGTGAGGAGGGTATCATGAGAAAAATGATTGTTGCGGTATGTGTGTTCCTGGTGGTTCTCCTGCTGCCGATCGGGCTTGTTTTCGCGGCAGGTGGCTCCGAGAAAACCTCCTATCCGGAGGGACCGATTGAGGTCGTCATTCCATGGGGCGCGGGCGGCGTGACCGATACGGTGGCGCGGAATTTTTTGCCCATCTGCGAGGAGATAATCGGCACGACCCTCGTCATCACGAACAAGCCGGGGGCGTCGGGGGCCGTCGGGACTCAGTACGCACTCAGCAAGGAGGCTGACGGATATACGGTCCTTCTCTCCGCGGAAACGCCGGGTACGATGAAGGTCGTGGGGACCGCGGATATCGCTTTTCACGGCGTCGAGCCGCTGATGCTCCTCGCGGGGTTCATCCCGACGGTGACGGTATCGGCGAATGCTCCCTGGAAAACGGTGCAGGAACTCATCGACGCAGCGAAGGCGAGCCCGGGAAAGATCATAGCTGGTTTCGCGGGTCCGGGTTCGACCGGCCACGTGTCATCGCTCCTGTTCTCGGAACAGGCGGAGGCGAAGTTCAACATCGTTCCTTTTGGCAGCGGGGCCGAGGTTGTAGCAGCTCTTCTTGGAGGGCACGTCGACGTGGTGTTCAATCCCCTTGGGGACATGATCGAGAACTTCAAGGCGGGAAAGGTGAGAATCCTGGCGACCTTTACCAACGACCAGGTAGAACAGGTACCCTCGGTTCCACCTCTGGGTAAAGCGGTTTCCGCCTTCAGGGATGTCCTCCCCTGGGGGCCGATGATCAGTCTCCTCGTCAAGAAGGGAACTCCCCCTGAGGTGATCGCTTTCTCGAAGAAGGTCGTTGCCCAGGCGGGGAAGGACGCGAGATGGAAGACCATTACCCACGACTACTGCTGCAACCGGCTCGAGCTGCAGGGTGACGAGTTCTGGAAGTACGTGGATTCCTGGGTCTCCACGACCACGTGGCTTTTGTTCGATTCCGGAACGGCGAAGAAGTCGCCCGCCGATTTCGGCATCCCCAGGCCGTAAGTACGGGGCTGATGCATGAGGGAGCTGCCGTCTTGGGCGGCTCCCAAGATATAGAAGTTTTTTGGCACCTGGCATGGGCGCGTGAACTGGAGGAGGGTAGGATGAAGAGGGGTGAGCTTGTCTTTCTCTGCGTATTTTTTTTAGTCGGGCTTTTCGCCGTCATTCATGCCTTTTCCCTTCCGGAAATGGGCCCTATTCCGCTGAGTCCGGGGATCTTCCCGATGATCGTGGGCTTTCTGCTTATGCTTTTTTCCGTCGTCAGCGGCCTGCGGCTCGTTCAAAGCTCTGTCAATCGGGAAGCGTTGGCTGGCGGAAACACGGCCGACGGGCAAGCGGCAGCGGTAAAAGGGGATGCTGTGGGCGGAAAACCGAGGAGCATTCTCCTGATCCTCCTGATCCTCGCGGCGTACGCCGGTCTTCTGCCCGTCATCCATTTCATTCCGGCATCGCTCCTGTTCGCCTGCGCGGCCATGTTCTTTAGTAGAAGAAAGTTCTCCGTTTCGATCCTCATCGTGGCCGTATGCGCGGTCGCCGTGATCTATCTTCTTTTCTCGTTCGCCTTCAATGTCCGCCTTCCGTAGGCGGACCTGTACCATAATCCATAAGGAGTAAGGCCATGTTCGGTATCGTCCAGCCGTCCGTTCTGAACGGTAAAGTGAAGATCCCCGGCTCAAAGTCCCACATGATACGCGCCCTGTACCTGGGATCATTTGCCAAAGGGGAGTCGCGCATCCTCAGCCCCGTCCGTTCCAGCGACGCACTCTCCTGCCTCCGTGTCTGCGAGAGCCTCGGCGCTGTGATCGATTCCTCGGATGACACGATGTGGAGGGTTTCCGGCGGGAAGCTCTCTGTTCCCAGAGACATCCTCGACGTGGGCAATTCGGGAACGACCATGTACCTGGGAGCGGGGCTCACCTCGTCCCTCGGCGGATACTGCGTCTTCACAGGGGACGAGCAGATCACGCGGAGGCCTATCCAGCCGGTCCTGGACGCGCTGCGGATGCTCGGCGCTGAAGCGTATACCACCAGGGGAACGGGAACGCCGCCGTTCGTCGTGAAAGGACCTCTCATGGGCAGTAGAACGATCATCAAGGGAATCATCTCTGCGTACGTCAGTTCCATCCTTCTCGGCTGCGTCCTTTCGGAAAAGGACAGCGAGGTGGAGGTCGATGGGGTGAACGAGATCCCCTACATCCAGATGACCATCGAGTGGGCAAGACGACTTGGAGTGAATATCGAGGCGTCATCGGATATGTCGCGGTTTTTCGTTCCGGGAAACCAGCGCTTTTCCCCGTTCGAGTTCCGGATACCCGGCGACTTCAGCTCAGCCTCCTTTCCCCTCATCGGCGCCGCGATCACCGAGTCGGACACCGAGGCATCGACGTTGTCGCCGAACAGGGCCGCGGCGCGCGCGTCCGCAA
>CAZPZF010000080.1:0-12593 GCA_964590705.1 uncultured Spirochaetales bacterium
CTTTCAGCGTTCATAACGGCGACAGCCAGGGCACGCTCGTTCATGAGATCCCGAATCCGCTCCCTGTCCAGCGCGTTTTCCACCGCCCGGGGGAGGCGCGCCTTGACATCCGGCCGTTCCCCGTACCTGATGGCCTCGATGATGAGATCCCGAAGAGGCCTGCCCTCGAACAGGAGCTTCCCGAGGACATCGAAAACCTGCCCGCCCAGAGAGGTTCGGGCCTGTTCAAGCTTCTCAAGAAGCGTCCGGTACACATCCCCTTCCCTGGTTTCTTCCGCGATGAGATTCCAGAGATGGCAGACCTCCGTCTGGCCGATGCGGTGGATTCTTCCGAAACGTTGCTCTATCCGATTGGGGTTCCACGGGAGGTCATAGTTGACCATGAGGTGGGCCCGCTGGAGGTTGATCCCTTCTCCCGCGGCATCGGTGGCCACCAGAACCTGAACGGTCGGATCGAGCATGAACGCCTCCTGCGTTTTGAGACGCTCTTCCCGTCCCACCCCGCCATGGACGGTGACGACCGCATCCTTTCTGCCCAGAAGGGTCGTTATGCGATCCCGCAGATAGGTCAGGGTATCCCGATGCTCCGTGAAAATGACCAACTTGCGGCCGCGTCTTCCGGGAATACCGGCCGTACCGGCAGGGCCCTCAGAACCAGCCTCACGTGAACCCGGTAACAAAAGAGCGCTGACAAGGCTTGCAAGCTCCCGCCACTTCCGGTCTTCCCCGGTCCGCCTTACGGTCTGCGCGATTTCCTCAAGTTTCTGCAGGGTTGCCAGTTCAGCCTTCAGTTCGACAATCGTGCGGGCCGCCGTTGCCTGGTCCAGGACCTCCTCTTCCGCTGTTTCGACCTCTTCATCCGTGGCATCGTCGAGAGCCTCGATCTCCTCCTCATCATACACCGGTGTTGTTTCCGGCATGATCACCCCGGCGCCCCGATGGAGGAGCTCAAGCTCCCTGAGCCTGCTTGAAAGGCGCTCCCTTCTTCTATGCAACGACTGGTAGATGGCCTCCGGCGACGAGGCGAGCCTCCGCTGAAGAACGGTCAGGGCGAATCCGACCGTGCGGGAGCGCTTCTCGTTCTGAAGAGCCTCAGCCCTGTTGAACTCGTCTCTCACGTATTCGGTCACCGCCTGGTAGAGATGTGCCTCCAGGTCCGAGAGGCGATAGGGTACCGTATACGCCTTCCGCTCCGGAAACAGCGGAGTGGCGTCGAATTTGAGGAGGTTCTCCTTCACCATCCGCCTCATCAGGTCCGAAGCGTCGGCGGTATGAACCCCGTCTCGGAACTTGCCCTCGAACCGGTCCCCGTCAAGAAGGGCCATGAACAGCTGGAAATCCGATTCTTTTCCGTTATGAGGAGTCGCGGTCAGCAGGAGGAAATGACGGGTCACGGCGGAAAGAAGCTGGCCCAGGCGATACCTGCGGGTATACTTCACCTCCCCCCCGAAATAGGTGGCGGACATCTTGTGAGCCTCATCGCAGATAACCAGATCCCACCGGCAGTCCGGAGCCGCAAGCTTGGCCTGCAGATCCTCGTTCCGCGAAAGCTTGTCCAGCCGCGCGATGGCGAGATTGGTTTCGAGGAACCAGTTCCCGGTACGCGCCGATTCCATCTTGTCGTTCGTCATGATCACGAACGGCAGATGGAACCTCCTGTACAACTCGTCCTGCCATTGTTCGACGAGGTTTCCCGGGCATACGACGAGACACCGCTGAAGATCCCCCCTGGCGATCAGCTCCTTGATCAGAAGACCGGACATGATCGTCTTTCCCGCTCCCGGATCATCGGCCAGAAGGAACCGGAGCGGATGCCGCGGAAGCATCGATTCGTACACCGCGGTTATCTGATGGGGCAGAGGCTCAATGATGGACGTATGCACGGCAAGAAGCGGATCGAACAGGTGGGCCAGCCTGATTCGGTGCGCCTCTGCGACCAGCCTGAACAGCGGCCCTTCCCCGTCAAAACTCCACGGCTGCCCCTGGCCGGCCACCTCCAGCCGGTCCTCGTCATGGCGGAACAATAGCTCGTTTGCAACCTTCCCGTCCGGCGTCTTGTACGTGAGCTCTATGGAGTTCGATCCGATCCAGTGGATATTCACGACTGTAACGGAGGAATCGGGCATGATCCCCTTCACGGCCATCTGCTGTTGAAGCTCTTCCAGTTTTATCATGATTGCATTCATGATAGGGGGAAAACTGTTGAAACGCAAGGAGATGTTTGGCTCTACTCACATGACAGAGGGAGCCCGCAGAGCGTATCACCGGAGACATCTGAAAAGGATCGGCGGCGCCGCGGCGGCGGCTGAACCGGCGAGGAAGCGACTCCCGGGGAATGGATAGCCAACCTGGAAGGGGCGTCGATCCTGGAGGAATTGGCCGACGCTCCGGTCACGTTCCGAAAACGGGAGCCGGTGTCAACCGACTCCTGGCCGCGGCAGCCCTGGTCCTGGTGTCCGGCCTCTGCTCCGCGCAGACCCTCCACTGCCAGGACTCCGATGGAACGATCGGAGCGACCGTCATCGCGGTTCAGGGACACGATCGTCTGCAGGCCTGACAGGTCCACCCTCTCGGTCCGCCACGTGGACCCGGACACCTCCTCCGTCGCCGATGCCGTCCGAATCAGAGAAACGGTCAGGATCATGGGGATCCTGCGCGGAGCGGCTCTAGACAGAACCCCCGGCATAGACGACTCCCTTGGTACAGGAATCCGATCGTCCATGCGCGGCCGCGGAGGCTGGCCGGATCACCCCACCATCCGGGCGGCGTGAGAGAGGGATCCGTACAGTGCTTCTGGAGACAGGTCAGGCCGCAGCCGGGTCATGACAATACCGCCGGAAGGCCTGGTCTCGCAGAATTCCCAGCGGACCCGGCCGATGGCGGCTCGCCCGGACGAATCCACCCCCAAACCCACCTTGAGCACCATCCCGTACGAATACCACTCCTGCGGGAAGCCGCAGACAAAGTCACCGAGGCTGTCGACGACGAGAGCCGCCGGTCCGAAGTCTCTTCCCGGTTCGGCGTACAAGGCCCGCGGCGTGTGTCCGTGGTGGGCTACGATAGCGTTGAAGCCCTTCGCGAGCCAGGCCCGCGCCTTGCGTACCATGGAGCGCCGCGGGTTCAGTTCAAGTTCGAAGCCCCAATGGGGGAACAGGAGGTTCAAGGCGCCGGGACGCATGAAGCGTGGCGTGGATCGGGGATCGAGCATGGCGATGCCGTCGCACGCGGCGTTGGACCAATCAGTGGCACCGACCACGCGGAGAGCCGGACAGGGGTCGACGAAGGGCCGTTCCTCGAGGCCGAAGACACTGAAACCCCGGTCTTCAAGGAGCCTGATCGACGACAGCAGGACTTCGGCCGGGTAGTCCCCGGCATGATTGTTGGCGACCGAGAGAAAGGTCCTGCCGGGGACGAAGACTTCCGCCAAAGCATCTACAATCTGCGGGATATGGCGTACTGAAGTCCCGTGGCCGGGCAGGTCGGTGATGGTGGATTCGAAGTTTGCGACCACAGCGTCGCAGTCGGAGTAGAAGGCGGACACATCAGCGCCCACCCGCGCGGGCAGTCCCCTGGTATCGAGGACGTCGCCGGCGAAACCGACAATGACCTTCTGCGCGATCCCCTCGTTGAGGATCCATTCCCTGGGGGGGAAGGGAATCGGCGGGCCGCGGCGGCCGGGGCCCCGGCGCTCCCGGGGCAGGCAGCCCAGTCCCTCCAAGAGACCGTACGGACTCGGGAGACCGGATATGCGCTCCAGAGGACGCATATAGATGGACTTGTGGCTGCGATCCCTGAACATGGTCCCCCCTCCCGTCAGCCGCCCCCGGGCGTTCCCGGCAGCATGTTGTGGATGTAGCGGCGGATAATCTGCCGGAATCGACGCGCTACCGCGTCGCGGCCGGCGGCGCCGGCAGATATCTCCCTGATGTGGGCGACGGCGAATCCCCTGCTCAGGTACGTAGACCCTTCTATATAATCGTCGATCTCCTGACACCCGCACGCGAGGGTTCCGAGCTCGACGGCCCGGGCAAGAACGGCCCTGACCACATCCTTCTCCGGACTCGGAGAGAGGGTCGAGCCGATACCCTCCGTGGCAGTCCCTTCGGTAAGCCGCTGGCCGGACACCTCGAGGGCCGAGAACAGCCCAAGCCTGAGGCGGGCGGGATCGGCTATCACCCTGTCGATGATCAGGACCCCAAGGTCGGTCAGGGTTTCCTTGAGGCTGTCCAGGCGGGATAGGCTCTCGTCGGAGACCATGGCCCTCCAGGCGGTCACGATCGCGAGCTTCCCCCCCTTCATCATCGATACGACCTCTGCGAACAGGTCGTCCTTGCTCGGGAAATGGTACAGGAGGGTGGCGATATTTACGCCCGCCATCCTGGCGACGTGCCGCATCGTCACCGCCTCGGGCCCGAGTTCGGAGAACGCGTCGGCGGCGGCCGCGAGGATATGGGATCTGCTCAGCTCCCCCCTGACGCTCCGTTTGTGCCGGTCGGATCCGTTTTTCATCAAACGAATATAAACAATCGCTTGAAAAAAAGGAAGACCTAGTGTAGTATTTTTCAATCAACTGATTGAAACTGGTGGAGAAGCGGTGCATGGCGATCGGTGGAGATCTGGAAGACGGGACCCGTGAATTACTGGCCGGGTACCTCGCGAAGGCGGGCGTCCGCGGCGCGGCGCTATGCGTCACGCTCGGGGGGAAACCCATCCTGTCCGTGTCCGCTGGCACCGCCGACGGCGCCGGAATGTCGATGACGCCGAAAACCCGTTTCGCCGCGGGTTCCATTGCAAAGACATTCGCGGCCCTCGCGTTTCTCATCCTCCAGCGGGAGGGAAGGCTCTCCCTGGACGATACCGTGTCGCATTATATCCCCGCGGTTGAGAAGGATCCCTCCTTCGTCATACCCCCCGCGGGCGGCCACGCCGAACCGATCAGGCTGCGGCATCTGCTGTCCCACTCCTCCGGCATACCGGAGCTCGGGTATGTCGTCTCCCTGTTGTTCAGGCTGTGCGGGGTGGAGGGTCAAGGCCCCTATTCTCCTGACGATCCGGAAAGTCTCACCGCGGGTCTTATCGAGGCCGCTCGGGAGCGACTGGCTCCGCCGGGGACCAGGTTCCTCTACAGCAACGAGAATTACGTCCTCCTCGCCGCGGTCATCGAAATAGCCGCGGGGATCCCCTTCGAAGAGGTGGTCAGGACACGGATACTAGAGCCTCTCGGCATGACGGAATCGTCAATCGGTCTCGCTCAGCGGATCGGGGCCCCCATCGCGCATGGGTTTGTTCCCGGAGCCTCCGGCCCCCGTCGGGTTTCTCCGGTCATCCCGAAGGCAGCCTACGGTCCCGGAGGACTCGTTACCACGGTCAGCGACCTGGGATGCTACCTTGCGTTCCTCCAGGGGACGGGGAAGCTCGGCGGAGCGGATGTCGGCGGATACGGCCCCCGAATGTGGAAGGGGCTTCTGCCACGGGAAGGATTCCCGGGTCTGTCCTACGGGCTCGGCTGGTACGTGGAGGAGGGAACCTTCGACGAACCTCTCGTCTACCACGGCGGGGACCTCCTGTACAGCGGCGGTATCGTTGCCCTCCTCCCACAGAAAGGCATCGGCATCGCGATCGGCCAGAACGCCGCGGGCTCCCAGGCCCTCGGGACCCTGGCGCGCGACATCCTGCGGTTGATCATCGGGACAGGGGGCTCGGGGAGGACCGTGTCGGGGGTCGGCGTGGCCGAATCCGCCCGGGTCGCCGGTACGGTTTCCCAGGACACGGGATTCGCCGGGCGGAGCGGGGCGGAGGATCTCTACGATCCGGTTCCTGGCTTCCTCGCGGGAAGGTATCTCACCCGCAACGAGGTCTACGAGGCGGAAGTCGCCTTCGACGGGGGGGAACTCATCCTCCGGCCCCGGATACCGGGAGCCGGATGGGCGCCGGGACTCAGGTTCACCGCCGAGAGGAAGAGCCATGATCGGGCTGCCCAGGGAGAGATCGCCGCGTTCCGGCCGGCGGGGCCACCGGAATCGTCCGGTACGCAAGGGTCGGCCGGATGGCGCGGATCGGGCTGCGAGTTCTACCGTTCCGCCGAATGCGTCTGGCTGCGCTATGAAAATTGCCTGTTCAGGAGGCGGGACGGAGAGGGATGATGCCGGGTGCGCCGGAGGCCCGTAGGGCGGAGAGCGCCCCGGCTGGAAATATCGCGGGGAGGAGGGAAACATGCTCAGGGCAAGGACCGGAAAGGACATCCTAAGCTACAGCTTCGGAGTCGGGTTCGCGGAATTCGCGACAGCGCTGTTCGCCGCGCTGCTGAATTATTACTACGTCAGGACCATGGGCCTCTCGAACGGCTGGTTCCTGATAGCCCAGTCGATCTACGCGGTGTACAACGCCGTGAACGATCCGCTGATCGGCTTCATCACCGGGAAGCGCTACCGCTTCAGCCAGCGCTTCGGCCGTCACTACCCGTGGATCATGATCGGGGGTCTGGGAACCCTGCTCGTGGTCATCCTGGTCTACGCGGCACCATTCAGGTCGCAGATCGGGCTGTTCCTCTGGATGCTGGTGACGCTCTGCCTGACCGACACCTTCTTCTCAATGTTCTCGGTCAACCATCAATCCCTGTCTCCCAACCTGTTCACCTCGGTGGAACAGCGGCGCAGGCTCGGCGCCATCTCCACGGTGGTTTCGACCCTGAGCATGATGGTCGGATTCATCGTGCCCGAGTTCGGTGATATCTCCTCGCCCTCCGGATACCTGACCCCGATGCTGATCGGGGCGGTTATCGGGATCGTCATGCTTCTCCTCCTCAGGCCGAGCGTCCGGGAGGAGCGCGAACTGACCGAGAGACTGTTCGCCCAGCCCGCGGATGCGTCGCCCCGGGGCTTCTTCTCGATCCTGTGGGAATCGTTCAGGCACAAGAACTTCCTCCTGTTCATCGCTCTGTTCCTCTGCTTTAACACGCTGTCGATGACAGCTATATCATCCCTGCCGTATTTCCTCGAGTTCGTCCTGGAGGTGCCGATCGCCAAAGCCAACTCGACCAAGACCATGCTCATCATGATAGAGTTCATCGGCGTCTTCGCCTCGATTCCCCTCTGGTCCCTGCTGGCCAAGAAGCGCTCGATGAAGTCGACGGCGGTGCTCAGCAACCTGCTCATCGTCGTCTGCCTCGTGCCGTTCTTCTTCGTGCGCTCGGTGGCCTCCTGCTTCGTGGTGTTCTTCTTCCTAGGCCTCGGCGTGGGCGGCTTCTGGATCGCCATCCTCCCGCTCCTCTCCGACACGGTTGACGAGATCACCGTTTCGCTGGGCAGGCACGAGGAGGGGGTCTATTTCGGCGTGAAGACCTTCTTCATGCGCCTGTCCCTCATCGTCCAGGCCTTCATCTACTGGGCAGTCCGCGGGCTTTCCGGCTTCACGCCCGAGACGATGCAGGGAAACACGATCACCGACGCGATGCGGTTCGGCATCCGCTTCGAGATCGGCGGGGCCACGGCCATCCTCCTTCTCGTCGCCACGCTGCTCTTCCACGCGAAATACGATCTCACGCCAGTGAGGATCACGGAAATCAGGGGAAGGATAGAGGCGATGAAGCCTTCGGAGCCGGGGGAGCCCCGATGAGCAAGCGCCGGGACGCAGTGATCAAGGCTGTCCGCGCCCTCGAACCGAACCTCGGGGCAATGCTCGAGGACGCGGGCATACCCGGCTGTACCGCCAGAGTGGTATTCGAGGACGGAGACGGGATGAGCCTGGCCATGGGCCAGAAGTCCCGCGGGCGCGCGGATTCGCCGGACGGCGGCACCGTGTTCATGATCGGGTCGTGTTCCAAGGCCTTCACGGCGCTGACGGCCTCGGCGCTTGCATACCGGGGCACGGTCGACCTGGACGCGCCGATTTCGTCCCACGTGCCCGTGCGGTTCGAGGGCGCGGGGGGAGAGGTCACCCTGCGCCACCTCCTGACGAACACCTCGGGCATCCCCAATCTCGGGATGAGCGAACTGGTGACCGGCAGACACCTCTATGGCAGGCTCCCGAACGGCTATGCCGGAACCTACCCGTTCGGCACGTCGGAATCGGCGGTGATTTTCGCGAACGGCGCTGAGCTAGCCAGCCGGCCGGGGGATCTATATATCTATTCCAACGAGGGCTTCTCCCTTGCCGCAGAAGTCCTGGCCGCCGCGGCCGGCAGACCGTTCCCGGACCTGGTCGAGGAGACGGTGCTTGGGCCGATCGGCATGTCCTCGAGCGGGTACCGGGAGGCCGATCTACCCCCCCGGACGGAATGGGCGGACGGCCACGCCGCGGGCAGGGAACCCGCGCCGCCGTACTTCGAGCCTGCCATAGCGGGGGCCGGCGGCCTTCTGTCGACGGCTGACGATATGGGTCGTTTCGTCCAGGCGCTCCTCACCGAAGGGCTGCCCGACGGTCCCGGGAGCCGGAATCGAGTCATTCCGCTCGGCGTCGTGCGGGAGATCGAAATAGGACGGGTGGCGCACAGGACAGCCGAGTCCCTTGTCGGCCCGGGCTTCGGCCCGGAGCTGTACGGAATGGGCCTGATGATCTACCCGGACTTTCTCGGGACCAGGGTCGTCACGCACGGCGGCAGCACGGGCCACTTCTCGTCTTCGATTTTCATCGATCGAGAGCTAGGCTTCGGCATGGCCAGCCTGTGCAACGGGGGAACCGGAGAGGGGATCCTCGCCCTCTTCGCGTTCATGGTCGCCGCCGCGGTCCTGGGGCGGGACCCGGCCTCGGTTTTCCCTGGCCTGGCGCTCGAGCGGCGGCTGCGCGAGCTGGAGGGGGACTACGCATGCAGGGGGGACGCCGTCTCCGCCCGGATCAGCTACGGACAGGGCCGGCTGTGGTGGGAAGCCACCGACGGCAACGGCAACAGTCCTGAGGGACCGCGCCCGATCGAGACCCGTACCGGGCCGGCGGGGCCGACCTTCTGGTACCTCAACGGACCGGGGGCAGAGTCCGAGGTCTTCTTCTTCGTGGGTACGGACGGCCTGACCAGGGTCAGGAAGGACAGGAACGTGCTCACGCGCAGGGAGCCGGCCCGATGAGGATAGAGAGGATCGAACTCAGGCTCATCGAGATACCCCTTCTCGAGCCCTTCGAGATATCGTGCCACCGCTTCGAATCCAAGACGGCCCTCGTGCTCAAGGCCTGGGACTCCGACGGCCTGGTCGGCTGGGCCGAGGGGGAGCATCTGCGGACGCCATGGTACGTCCCGGAGACCGTCGAATCCGGCTGGTCCCTCCTCTCCGGAATCCTGATCCGCGACCTGATCGGCCTGGAGTTCGCGAACGCCGGGGATATCGCCGACCGCCTTTCGTGGATCCAGGGGAACCAGCTCTCCCTGTCCGCGATAGACTGCCTGGTCAGAGACCTGCTGGCCAAGCGCGCCGGCGTCAGCCTTGCCGCGTCCCTCGGCGCACGGCGAGACAAGGTCCCGGCCGGTACATCGATCGGGCTTTGCGCCTCTCCGGCCGCCCTGGTGGACAGGGTCGCCGAGGCCGCGGAGGCCGGTTACGCGCGGGTCAAGGTGAAGATCAAGCCCGGAAAGGACGCCGAGTACCTGGAATCGGTCAGGAACGCCTTCCCGGACATCCCGCTCATGGTCGACGCCAACAGTTCATACGACCCCCGGCTTGAGGAGGACCTCGCCGGACTGGACCGATTCGCCCTTATGATGATCGAACAGCCCTACCCGAACGGCGACCTCGTCGATCACGCGAGACTCGCAGCCCGCATATCGACGCCGGTCTGTCTAGACGAGAGCATCCACTCGATGCACGAGGCGCGGGCTGCCGCGGCCCTCGGCTCGTGCCGTGTGATCAACATCAAGCCCCCGAGGATAGGAGGGCCAGGCGCGGCCGCCGTGATGCAGTCCTTTCTCGCCGCCCGCGGCATCGCCGCCTGGTGCGGGGGTATGCTGGAGACGGGCATAGGTCGGGCGGTCAACATCGCCTGCGCCGCCCTTCCGGGGTTTTCCCTTCCGGGAGACTTCGCCGCGCCGCGGACATACCTGAAGAGGGACATCGTGAGGGAACGCTTCGACCTGCTCCCGGGAGGTATGATCGCGGTTCCGCAAGGGCCTGGCATCGGCGTCGAGGTCGACGAAGACTACCTTCGGCACGTCACTTCACGGGTGGAGGTGTTCTCATGAACGGCCGTGTCTCCCATGAAAACAGGGTGATAGAGGAGTTCATCCGGATAACCGCCATACCCCGCCCTAGTGGCGGCGAGGCAGAGATCGGGAACTATGTCATCGGCGTGGCCGATGAGATGGGATATCGATGGCGTAGGGACGGCGCGGGAAACATTGCCATATTCCTTCCCCCGAGCACGGGCATGGAGGAAACGCCGGGGCTGATCGTGCAAGCCCACCTGGACATGGTCTGCGTCTCCGAAAGTCCCCGTGACTTCAAGCGGAAACCGCCCGAAGTCGTCGAGGATGATGGTTGGATTACCGCCAGGGGAACGACCCTCGGCGCGGACAACGGCGTCGGCGTTGCTCTCTGCGTCCTCGTGGCACAGGACAGAGAGCTTAGACACGGTCCCCTATCCCTCCTGTTCACCGTTGAGGAGGAAACGGGCATACGCGGCATGAGCGCCCTGTCCCCGGAGCTTCTCGATCCGCGGGCCGCCTACGCAATCAACATCGACTTCGAGTCTGAATCCCACATCTGCGTCGGCTGCGCGGGCGGCCTCATCGTCAGGGCCGAAGCCGATCTCCGGACGGAGGAAACCCCGGCCGGGGAGTCGGTGCTGTGGACAGTACGCGCCAGGGGGATCCAGGGAGGGCACTCGGGCCTCGATATCGGCAACCGGCCCGGAAACATCCACCGGAGGCTCCTCGGCGTCGCCATGGCCCTGGACGCCCGCCCCGTGACGTACATCGGCGGCGACGCTATCAACAGTATCCCCTCGTGGGCCGACATGACCTTCACGACACCGCGCCGCGACCTGACCCGGACCAGGGAGATCCTGGCTGAGGAGGCTGAGAGGTTTGCCCGCGAATACGCATGGGAAGGAAGAACCCCAGCCTTAGAGTTCAAACCCTCAGAACCGCGGACGCCGATTCGGCGCCTATCCCGCGACTCGTGGGAGACTCTTGCCAAGGTGGTGACGGGGCTTCCCGACGGTGTCGTCTCGAGGGACCCCGTGCTCGGCGGTGTGAGGAGCTCCTCCAGCACCGGGCTCCTATCGCTGACCGAGCCGGGTCGCCTGAGCCTCGGGGTTACGGCCCGTTCCGACGACCCCGACGAGGCCGGCTCCCTGAAAGAGCGGATCCTGCGGCTCGTCGCCTGCCTTCCCGGAGCGAAAACGGCTATCGACGAGTTTCCACCGTGGAAACCGGATCCTGACTCGCCGCTGGTCGCCTACGTCCAGGAGACGCGGCGCGGGATCTTCCCGGGGAAGGCCGAACTCGTCTCTGTACACGCGGGCATCGAGTGCGGCGTGCTTTCGTCGAAGCGCCCCGGATTGAAGACGCTCTCCCTAGGTCCCGACATCAGGGGTGCCCATACGGTCGGGGAGCGCGCGGACGTCGCTTCCATCTTGCGGGTCGATGCCTGGCTTCGGGCCATCCTAGGGGGAGCTTCCGCGCTCCCCTCCCCCCAGGCGATGAGGAGGGAAACGTGAAAGAGGACACCCTCACGTGCCAGGCCATGGCCGGGGAAATAGACGCCATCGCCGGTCTGTACGAACGCGTGCATCCGGAACCGATCGAATCTTTCCCGGTCAGAAACCCCGCCGAAGCACTGTCGAAGCTCAAGGGAGAACTGCGCGGACCCCTTTCAAGGCTCGAGTTCTACCGGCTTCTAGCGCCCCTCGTGAACGGGACCGGGGACGAGCACACCCATCTCATGCTTCCGGCCGCGGCCTTGCACGCGTACGCCGCATCCGGCGGCCTCTTCTTTCCGTATCGCGTAAGCTTCATCGGCGGCCGCGCGTATGTCGCTGGGGTCGTCGGAGATCGGACGGACGGCGGAACCGAAGGAAATCATGGTGGCAATGACGACCATTGCAGTCTCAGCGGGCCGCCCGTAGGCGCCGAACTCCTTTCAATAGACGGACGACCGATAGGAGAAACCACGGCCCTCCTCATGGGCTTCTTCTCGGGAACATCGGACACCCAGAGACTCTACTTCCTCGGCGAGTCGTTCCCGGAGGCGATGTATCTGGGATACGGACCTGCCGATCGCTTTGACGTGGAATGGTCCTCTGCGTCGAACCACACGGCCGGTACCGAGGAGGGCCCTTCCCCGGCGCGGCGGAGGGCCAACAGTGTCCGGGGTCGGTCTATAACGGAGAATCGCCACCCGACCGGATTCCCGATACTGAATGACTCTCCCCTGCGGTACCGAAGCGACAACTCCTTCCGCAGAGAGGGAGACCGCGCCATCGTGCTCGACTTCAGGGCTTTCGAGAACATCCGGGGCGGCTTCGGGATCCTCCTCTCGTCGGCGTTCGCCACGGCCGAACCCGAAGGCCGGGACATGCTCGTCGTCGCTCTCAGGAGGAACCTCGGCGGCGGGTCTTTCGTGGCGGCTATGCTCCTGTCGAGACTCGCGGAAGAGCGCTATCTCCTC
>CAZPZF010000081.1:0-6428 GCA_964590705.1 uncultured Spirochaetales bacterium
CCGAGAGCCCAAGGAACATGAAGAACCCCACCGGGATGAAGGTGGCAACGGTCTGGATTCCGGCTCCCACCCCGCCGGCCAGGATCCCGATGAGCCATTCAGGCGAGCCTATAGCGGAAAGAAGGGCTCCGAACCCATCTACGAACACAGCCCCGAAGAGAATGTCGAAGAAATCGATGAAGGCAGAGCCCACGGATACGGAGAGCCAAAACATGAGGTACATGACGCCGAGAAAGATCGGTATTCCGAGGAAGCGATTGAGGACCACCTTGTCTATACGCTCAGAGACGCTCCTCCGGCCCGCTGCGCTCTTGAGGGCGCGCTTGACCACACCGCGGACGAAGCCGTACCGCCCGTCAGCGATGACGACCTCGGGATCGTCCGTAAGGAACGAGTCGAGCCGAGACAGCTCCCGCGCCCTTTCCTCCTCGGATACGGCCAGCATGGTTTCCTCGGACGCCGTTCCCTCGATGAGGGAAAGGGCCTTCCAGCGGCCGCCCGCGCGCTCGCTCCAGCGCTCGAGGAGTTCCTCCACCTCGTTCGGGTATGCAGGCCTGTTCGGCGATTCGCGTACCGTTCCCACAAGGCGGTCTATGCGTGAGGCAGCCTCGGCCACGCTCTTCCTGTCGATCGCGGTACCCGCGATGACCGGAACACCCAAGGCCGTCTCGAAGGCCGCGATATCGATGGAGGCCCCCTCGCGCTCCAGGAGATCCAGCATGTTGAGAAAGACGACAACAGGTATTCCCATTTCGATCAGGTTTACCGTCAGGTAGAGGTTCCGCTCCAGATGAGCGGCGTCCACGATGTTGACTATCAGATCAGCCTCTCCGGACAGGATGTAATCCCTGGCCACTTTCTCGTCCTCGCTTCTGGCGCCGAGGCTGTAGATCCCCGGCAGGTCCACGACCTTCCGGTTCCTGCTTCCCAGAAGCCAGCCGTCCTTCCGTTCTACCGTAACCCCTGGCCAGTTTCCGATCCGGTGGCGGCCGCCGGTACGGCCGGGGACGAGGCGCGTCTTTCCGCAGTTCGGATTGCCCACCAACGCTATCGTGTATTCCTTGACCGCGGCCGCGTATTCCTGCCTGTTCATCCTTCCTCCTTCTCGACCACGAGGGCGTCCGATTCCCCCTTCCGCAGGGTAAGCCTGCTTCCCCTGACGAAAACCTCCACCGGATCCCCAAGAGGGGCCACGGTTCTCACCTGGAATTCCGTGCCCACGGTCATGCCCATGGCAAGCAGCTTCCTCTTCCATTCGCCCGCGCCCTCCCTGAAACCTCTTACGGTTCCATGGTCGCCAGGCCGAAGATCCTTGAGACGTACCATATATCACTCCTTTCGATTCGGATTCACGCAGAGGCCCGTTGAAAAAGACCGGCGTATTATGTTATATATGTCTTACTTGTTAAGTCTATTCTAACTCTTTGATGAAAAAAATCACTCCTCCGCGATCCTGATCCTTGCTGCCAAGCCACGATTGATCATCATGGAGGCGTTATGCACTGAAACCACAAGAGGCCCGTTCGGGTCGTTGTGGATTACCCTCAGCAATTGCCCCGGCACGATGCCGATGTCCAGGAGCCTGTGCAGCACCTCATGGCCGCCGCAGACGTGAACTACCCGTACAGACTCTCCGGCCGCAGCCATGTCGAGGGTTACGCGTCCGGCACCATGGAAATGTCCGCTGTCGCCAAAACATCCGCCATGCCCGCCATTGCGGGCATGCCCTCCGTTTCCGCCATCGCCGGCATTCCCGGCGCGGCTGGCGTGCCTCGCGCGTTCTGCACCCCTCCCTTCGCCGGCACGCCCGGCACGCCTTCCGAATTCCTCGTTTCCCGAGTCCCTGAATAAAAACGCCCAGTCTCTCATCGCGGCTCCTTTCAGAAAGACACCGAGTTAGACTAATCTAACAGTGAAAATACCGGATGTCCTCTCTTTTGTCAACAGGAATTTCGTCAAATTCGCGTGAACGCGCCCATCAGGCAAACAGCAGCAGGCTCACCGCCATAACAGCCATTCCGCCGATGAGCCCCCCTATGGCGATATGGTGCTCGCCGTACTCCTGGTCGGTGTGCAGGAGCTCGTCCAGCGATATGTAGACCATGATCCCCGCCACCATGGCGAACACGATTCCAAAGGCGAAATCGTTCAGGAAATTGCGGAGGATGAAATAGCCGAGAAGCGCGCCAACCGGTTCGGAAAGCCCCGAGAGAAAGGAGAGCCAGAAGGCCTTCCTCCTGCTCTTGGTGGCGAAGTAGATCGGCGCAGAAACAGCCACCCCCTCCGGGATGTTGTGGATGGCGATGGCCACCGTGATGCTGATTCCCAGCGCGGGGTCGCTCAGGGCGCCCATGAACGTGGCGAGTCCCTCCGGGAAGTTATGGATGGCGATGGCGAGAGCGGAGAAGAAGCCCATGCGGAGAAGCTTCTGCTCGTCGTGAGCGGGTTTCCCTTCGTCCGAGCATCCGTTTTTATGGATCTCGTGCGGGTTCTCGTAGCTTGGGATCAATTTATCTATGATGGCGATAATCGCGATCCCCCCGAAGAACGCAGCCGTGGTGATCCAGTACCCGGCGCGGTCACCAACGGCCTCTTTTAGCGAGACGCGAGCCTTGACGAAAATCTCGATGAGCGATACATAGATCATGACTCCAGCGGAAAAACCCAGAGCTGCCGCGAGAAAGCGGGGTTTCATCTTTCTCGAGAGAAAGGAGATCACGCTTCCGATTCCGGTAGCCAATCCCGCAAAAAGCGTCAACCCAAAGGCAAAGATGACTGTCATCGTTTCCATATGTACCACCTGTTAGAATAATCTAACATTAAATCATCCCGGCGTCAACAGATTTACAGTATCATGCGTTCGCGGGGAAAAGGCAACCGCGCTGTCCCGTTCCGTCCTATCCGCTCTTTCAACCATTTGCGCCTTGATTTTTCAGCTGTATAATGGGAAAATACCTTTCATTGAGGATCATGATGAGCGAGCTGACCTTCACCATGGAAAACTATCTCGAAGCGATCTACGAGCTGACCGCGAACGGCAGAGGCGCGCGCGTCTCCGATATCGCCAGCCGCCTAGGGGTCACGAAGGCGAGCACGAACAGCGCCATGGCAACCCTCTCCCAGAAGGGGCTCATCGAAACAGAAAAATACCGCGAGATCTACCTGACCCCCGCCGGCCGGGATCTCGCCGAATCCACGTCGAATAAACACAAGGTCATACGCGCGTTCTTCACGCAGGTGCTGCAGATCGAGTACGGCATCGCCGACCTGGACGCGTGCGCGATAGAGCACGTCATCAGCCCCGATTCGATCCTGGCCATGGAGAAATTTCTGGAAACGTGGAACCGGGAGAAGGGAGGAACCGGCCGCCGGTAGGCGGGAAACCGCGGCGAACCGATTCAGCCTCCGAGTACCCGGCTAATGAGAGCGGTTCTGCTCTTCACCCCGATCTTCGCGTAGATGTTTTGCAGATGCTTCTTGACAGTAATCTCGCTCACAAAGAGGGTTCGTGCGATTTCCGCGTTACGCATTCCTTTGAAGAGGCACTCCACCACTTCGATCTCCCTCCTGCTTAGCCGGAAGACTTCCATTAATTTCTCCTCGCGGAGATCCTCCGGTCTCTGACTGCGTATCTTGTTTACAAGTGCGTTATGCTCGAGCGCATACGCCATATAGGAGGAAAGCTCGCTCGCCAGAGTCGACTCACACGGGGAAAATATCGGGGAGCCCCTGGGACGTGTAAGAACGACCTTACCCTGCAATCCTTCACGCGCCTTCAGGTAGACCACCAGCTTGTAGTGGATCCCGTAAGGCCTCAAAAAATCGCAGTAGTACTCGGTTGACATGTAGGAATCGTAACTGATCACCCGAACCGTCGGGTATGATCCGTCCTGATTCCAATAGAAAAGCTGGAGCGGGTCGAAGTGGCAGTAATACTCACCGAATTCCCGATCGGATCGTTCACAAAAGTTTTTACTGAAGGTATTCGTGAAGCCGGAGCCGCCGTCAGGAAGGAAGAATACTGCCCCATCTGCCCTGCAGCAGTCGAAAAAGAGATCGAGAATCTTCTCTCTGACCGGTTGAGGTTTGAGACAGGAATCTGCTGCGTTGATGATCTCAAGAACCCGTTCCGATGGGAAACGTGAACTCACCATAGCGATCCTCACTCCTGTCACTGGAGTTTTTAAGTTTTATTATGGTAGGAACGGAAAATTGTTTTGTCAAGCATATTCGGTGAATATATTCATAAAACTATGCCTGACACTGATAAATACTACTTTCGCATAATTCCCCCGGCATCTTTCCGGTTGTACTTTTTTTCACGATGAACGGATCCCGCGCGCGGAAGCGGGTCTGGTTTCATCGGAAAACACGCACGCTGGAGGCATTGAAATGGAAACACGTACCATGTTCATCAATGGGAAATGGGTTGGTTCCCTCTCGGGCGAGAGCTTCGAGGACCGGAATCCCTACACCGGAGAACTGTACGCGATGGTGGCCAAGGGAGACGCGAGGGACGCGGACAGGGCGATGGCCGCCGCATTTGAAGCACGCAAAGTTTGGGCGGGGACCCCGCCGATAGAGCGGTCCAAGATACTCTTCAAGGCTGCCCGTAACTTGGAGGAGAAGATGATGGAGGTAGCCGCAATCCTCCAAGATGAGGGCGGCGGAACCTTCGGCAAGGCAATGTTCGAAATCTCCCAGACGATTGACCTCATCGAGACAGCGGCTGCGGACTGCAAGCGGATCCTCGGCGAAACCTTCCATACAGACCCAACCAAGCTCAATATGACACTCCTGCGGCCTCGGGGAACCATTGTAGCCATAGCCCCATGGAACTTCCCGCTCATCCTGTCCATGTATAAGATTGCCTATGGGCTCGCCGCCGGGAACACGGTCGTATACAAGCCGGCAAGCGACACTCCTGTTATCGGATTGAAGATCGCCGAGCTGTTCGAGAAAGCGGGTCTGCCTGCGGGGGCTCTCAACGTCGTAACCGGACCGGGAAACGTCATCGGAGATGCATTGATCGATGACGACCGCTGCAGTTTTGTGACTATCACCGGGGAAACGAGTACAGGAAGACACGTTGCCCAGCGGGCCGCTGCCAAGATGAAACCGTGCACGCTCGAACTGGGCGGCAAGAATCCCCTCATCATCTGCGACGACGCGGACATCGACTTTGCCGTGAACACTTCGGCATTCGGGACCTTTATGCACCAAGGGCAGATCTGCATGTGTGCGGGCCGGATCATTGTTGATGAAAAAATAGCGGATGAATTCACGAAGAAACTCCCAGCAAAAGCCGCGACTCTTCCTGCGGGGCACCCAAAGGAGCCTTCAACTGTGGTCGGCCCGCTTATCAACGATAAGGCCGTAGCGAAAGTGGACAGTCTTGTAAAAGACGCTGTGGCGAACGGCGCGAAGCTCCTGGCCGGCGGAACCTTCGAGGGGCGCGTATACAAGCCTACGGTCCTGAGCGGGGTCACGAAAAAGATGCGTATCTATACGGAGGAGACATTCGGGCCTGTTGCTTCGATCATCACGGCGAGGAACGACAGAGAGGCTCTTGAGATAGCCAATGACACGACCTACGGACTCTCCGCCGCCGTAATCACCAAAGACGTCAGTAGAGCAATCATCCTCGCCGAAGGGCTTGAAGCTGGAATGGTACACGTCAACGATTCCCCGATAGACGCTGAGTCCACCGTTCCCTTCGGCGGTTGTAAATGGAGCGGGCACGGCAGGGAAGGAGGCCGCTACTCTCTTGAAGAGATGAGCGAGATCAAGTGGGTTACCATCCAGAAGGGGCAGAAGGGATACCCGTTCTGAGAGCGAAGGGATAGGAGGAATTCATATGGCGATAGGAACACACATCTGCTGGCCGAGAAAGGTCGTGACGGGAGCCGGATCCATCAGCACCCTGGGTCAGCTCGTGAAGGAGATGGGAAAGAGTCGAGTGATGGTGATCACCGACCGTGGGTTGAAGGATCTCCCGCTCATCCACGATCTCAAGAAAAAACTTGTGGAAGCCGGATTGGCGGTAAGCCTATTCGGCGATATAGACCCTAATCCGGTCGAGTCTATAGTTCACGCAGCTGTAAAGGAGATGGAACGGTTCAAGCCGGACATTCTTGTCGGTGTCGGCGGAGGAAGCCCAATCGATGTCGGTAAGGCGGCCAATGTCGTATACACGCACGGGGGAGTGGTAAATGACTACGACATCGCGATAGGCGGGATCATGAAGATCACGCCAAAGCTCCTTCCCTTCATCGCCGTGCCCACGACAGCCGGAACCGGAACAGAGGTCACGTTTGTGGGAGTCATCACAGACACGAAGAAGAAGACAAAGTTCGGAGTCCTGAGTCCGTTAGTCATCCCGGATGGAGCACTCCTGGATCCGGAGCGTACCATCTGCATGCCCGCTA
>CAZPZF010000081.1:6438-12578 GCA_964590705.1 uncultured Spirochaetales bacterium
CGATCCGTTCCCGCTGACGACCCTTTCGCCGGAACTCACCGCCTTTACGGGAATCGACGCTCTTACCCATTGTATTGAGGCCTACACATCGATAGCTGGATTCCCTCCCGCGGAGGCCCTCGCTCTCCACGGAGTACGAATGATCGCACGCTCCCTGAAGACTGCCGTAGACAATGGGAAGGATATTAAGGCTCGAGAGGATATGCTCGTCGCCTCCATGATGGCGGGAACCGCTTTCAGCCTGAACGGGCTTGGCGTGTGCCATGCCATGGCTCACCAGTTGAGCGCGTTCTTCGACACACCCCACGGCTTGGCCAACGCTATCCTCCTGCCCATTGTAATGAAGTTCAACATCCAGGCCTGCCCGGGCAAGTTTGCAGATATAGCACAAGCCATGGGGGCTGAGATTGCAGGCATGCCTGTGGAGAAAGCCGCGGAAAAGGCGCTTGAATTGGTACGAAGTCTTTCGGCATCCGTTGGGGTTCCCCAGTATCTTGATGACGTGGGCGCGTCCAAAGACCAGATACCCGCTCTCGTCGAGCGCGCCATGCAGGACAACCCGATTACCACCAACCCGCGGAAGTGTACGCCGGAAGACGTAACGAAACTCTATCTCGAAGCGTTCCGGGCATAGGAATGCCCATAGACAGAGCGGAATAAAGGAGTGAATACTACTATGGAAAAGGGAAAAGGAAAAATAAAGCTGGCCATCTACAGCTCTTCATTCCTCATGATGGGCGTCATGGCGATCGCGAGCGGACTCTCCGCCATCGGCCAGCATTTCAGCGATGTGCCGCAGACATCAATCCAACTGCTCATCACCCTCCCCTGCATCGTGATCATCGTGGTCAACCCGATCATCGGCAAGCTGCAGGAGTATATATCCATGAAAGCCTTGGTTCTCTTCGGGGTCCTCTGCTTTCTAGTGGGAGGTGTTGTCCCCGGATTCATCGAGTCCTTCCCCATGACGCTGGTCTTCAGGGGAATTTTGGGCATCGGTGTGGGAACTGTTCAGGTCCTCTCATCCGCACTTGTGGCGGCTTACTTTGAAGGAGACGAGCGGTCAAAGGTAATGGGGCAGCAGACATCCGCGCAGATGATCGGCTGCGCGGTCATGGTATTCATCAGTGGATACCTCGCCGTAGCCGGCTGGAACATGACCTATTTCGTACACTTCCTCGCCGTCATCTCCTTCGTCCTCGTGGCAGCGTGCCTTCCGGGAATCAAGCCCGTTAGGGGGGCAAAGGCCGCATCAGGCACCACCGAAAAGGTATCCCTCACCCCAGGAGCGATCGGCCTCGCCGTGCCCCTCTTCCTCTTCTTCATCAGCGGAATGATCCTGGCGACCTATATGGCCTTCTTCATCGCCGGCCGGAACCTCGGGTCCCCGGCCCAAGCTGGACAAGCCACTATGATCTTCGCTATCGGCGGATTTTTGTTTGGACTAGTATTCGGCAAACTGATGCAGGCGGTACGGAATATTACACTCGCCGTTGGCCTCTTCTTCGGCGTGATAGCCTATCTTCTCATAGCCCTGGCGCCGAATCTCGCACTCGTGTACAACGGAACCCTGATCTACGGGTTCTCGGTGACTGTTGTCATGGCCAGCATTATGGTTGCCACATCCATGGCGGTGAAGCCGATCGCCGTTCCTCTGGCCATGTCCGTTGTCATCGCCGGACAAAACCTCGGCTCCTTCCTCTGCCCCTATGTGATTACTCCGTTGTCCGGGCTCTTCGGCGCGGATGTCAACACCTTCGCCTTCGTCACCGGAGCCGTCTGGTTCGGTATCATGGGTATTGTGGCCCTTGTTTGGGGAATCGCAAAGAACGCAAAGAAACCCGCTCTCGCATAAGCGCTACTGATACAAGCGGGACGGAAAGAAAGTGATTCCGTTCAGTGCGCTTTCCCGATAATCTCGCGGACCGCGGCAACCCCGTGGTCCGCGCAGTATCTCTCCAATCCCTGGCGGACCTCCCGCATGACGAGCGGATTCACGAAATTGTACATGCCGACCCCGACAGCCGTCGCTCCCGCGAGCATGAACTCGACCGCGTCCCTGAAGCACGAGACGCCGCCGATCCCGATGATGGGGATGGACACGGCCTCGTAGGCTGCCCAGACCGCTGCCACGGCGATGGGCCTGATGGCCGGCCCCGAGAGGCCGCCGGTGACGTTCCCCAGGACGGGACGGCGGGACTCGATGTCGATGACCATCCCCTTGAAGGTGTTCACGAGCGAGACGGCGCGGGCCCCCGCCTTTTCCGCCGCCAGCGCCATGGCGGCGATATCGCTGACCATAGGCGAGAGTTTGGCGATGACGGGAAGCAGGACCGTATCAGCCACGGCGGAAACCGCCCGTGAGAGGTTTACCGGATCCCCGGCCCATTGAGCGCCCGTATGCACATTGGGGCAAGAGAGGTCGAGCTCGAGCAGGTCCGCCATCCCTGTGGCCTCGATCATGCGGGCGAGCCTCCGGAAACTGTCCACGCTCTCCTCCGCGATGCTGACGATGACCGGCGGCCCGGCCGCCCGCAGGCGGGGAAGGTCTTCGGCGATGAATCGCTCCGCGCCGGCTGACGGGATGCCGATGGAGTTGAGCATGCCGCACGGCGTCTCCGCGATGCGGGGAGGGGGGTTGCCGGGACGCGCGTTCAGGAAGATCGTCTTGTTAATGACCGCCCCGAGCTCCTCGGGACGCACCCCGTCTGCGGAGCCGGGAACGCAGGCATCGGCGGGCCGCTTTCCGGCGGAAGCTGAGAGCTCTCCGTCCTCTCCCAGCTCCCAGGTTCCGGAGGCGGGAATGACGGGGTTCGGCAGGGTCACGCCGGCAATGGATACGGACAGATCGGTCATTCTATCTCAACCTCCGATACGTGAAACACCGGGCCGTCGCGGCAGACGAGGGCGTAGCCTGAGTCGTCCCTTCTGCGGACCGCGCAGCCATGACATTCGCCGCGGCCGCAGGCCATATACCCCTCCAAGAAGATGAAGCCCGCGCATCTGCCCGCCTCGTCAAGGGACCGGACATGCCGGGCAAAGCGCTTTGAACCGCAGGTGTAGACCGCGGAAAGGGCTGTCCCGCGCATGATCGAATCGAGGAGCTCCGTCCCGTTCCCGTGGAAGCCCTCGGAGCCGTCGTCCGTGGCGGTATGCAGTTCGGCCCCGGACTCTTCCAGCTCCTCCTTCCCGACGAGGCGGGACGAGGTCGAGGCTGACAGGACCGCGATCACCCGCCCGCCGGCGGCCGCGGCCCTCCGGGCGAGGAAGGTGACGGCCGCGGATCCGACTCCGCGGACGAGCAGGCCAAGGGGGTCCGGATACGGTTCCGGGATCGCCTTCCCAAGAGGGCCAGCCGTCAGCAGGCTGGTTCCCGGCGCATAGTCCGCGAGGAGCCTGGTTCCCCGGCCGGCCGTTTTCACGATCACCATGACCGTTCCCGCGGCTGGGGCTGCGGCCGCGATGTCGAAGGGCCGCGGCAGGATGGGGGCGCGCTGGTCCTCCCAGCCCCTGAGCATGACGAACTGCCCGGGACGCGCCGCCGCGGCGATACGCGGGGCGCGCCCGGCGCTACGCCGATACCCGGGCAGGGTCTCCCGGTTCTCGACAACAGGGGCGGTTTCATACTGGTACGAACAGCTCATCTGCCTTCCTTAAAAAAACAGGGGGGGCAAGGGCCCCCCCGCAGAGACGAAAACCCCGGTTTATCGAAGGGGGTATACCGGCTTGCCGGTTGCGGCGGCCGGCGGATACACGGTCTGGATCGCGCCCTTCTGGATCTGGAAGGTTACGGACTGGCCCGCGATGTTCTGTCCGGTGGTGTCCCACTTGACGGGACCCCAGAAAGTCGTTCCTTCATAGGACCGGAGAGCCTCCCTGACGGCGTCTGTGTCCAGGCTGCCCGCTTTCTCGATGGCCAGCTGGAGGAGGTATCCTCCCTGGCTCGCGGCCGCCGCTTGGTAGGTGATCTCGAAATCGAACATGGCGTCGTACGCCTTGGCATAGTCTGCCGCGGAACCGAACAACGGATCCTTGTACGTCATCTGGGGCATCCACCAGGAAACCCCGCACACATTCTCAGCGTCGTTCCCGAGGCTGTTCCGGAAATCCGCGAGCTCGGGTCCGGTGGTGAAGCCGATGGCCTTGAGCGCCACCTGCTGCTCGCGGAGCTGCCTCATGGTGAGGATGGCTTCCTCGAGATAACCGGAACCGAGAAGGACCTCGGCGCCCGAGTTCTTGATCTTCAGGATGGTCGAGGAGAGATCCTTGGCTCCCTTGGAGTATTCCTCATAGTAGACGACCTGGAATCCCTTCTTCTCGGCGTATTCCTTTGCGCCGGTGGCCACGGAAACGGGGAACAGGTCGTTAGGGGTGATGATCGCGATCTTGGTGGGTTTTGGGCTCAGGGAGGCGAGCATGTCGATGAAGCTGTAGAAGATCCAGGTTCCCGGGGAGAGGACGGAGAAGACGTTCTGGAATCCCCTCTCGTAGATCTTCGACGCATTGGCGAGGGTCGCGATCGTGATGATGTTGTACTTCTCGGCGATGGCCGTGGTGGCGAAGGTCGCGCCGCTGCCATAGGGTCCGAGGAGGAACTGCACCTGATCCTCGGTGATCAGTTTCTCGGTGAGCTTGGCGGACACCGCGTTATCGGACTGGTCGTCGTAGATGATGACCTGAACGGGGATCTTCTTTCCGCCGACGTTGATCCCGCCCTGGGCGTTGACCGTTTTCTCCCATAATTCGTATCCGCTCTTGACCATCTCTCCGAACCGGGCAAGACTTCCGGTCAGGGAAACGGCGGCACCGATCTTGATGACCTGGGGAGCGGCCTCTTCCTTGCCTCCGGCGGCGAATACCGTCCCGCCGGCCAGCACCAGAAGCGCGCAGACGAGGGCAAGAGCTTTCATTCTCAGTTTCATACCTGTTCTCCTTTCCCAAACTTTTATTTCACTGTTCCGAAACGGGTGCCTCCCCTGTGGGAGAGCCCGGGCCGGAAACGCATGAACCGATCAAATTCCCAGATACGCCTTTTGGATATCAGGGTTCGCCAGCAACGCGGCCGATGCCCCCGTATGTTCCACCCTGCCGTCCACCACAACATACCCGGACGTGGCGATCTCGAGGGCGGTCTGCACGTCCTGATCCACCAGGAGAATGGTGGTGCCCCGCTCCCGGTGGATGGTGCGGAGGATGACGATGAGGTCGTCGACCATCACGGGCGCGAGGCCCAGCGAGAGTTCGTCGATCATGAGGAGCTTCGGCGCGGCCATGAGTCCCCGGCTGATCGCGCACATCTGGGCCGCTCCCCCGGAGAGGGTGCCCGCAAGCTGTTTCCGCCGCTCCTTCATCCTCGGCATGATCGTGTAGATCCAATCGAGATCCTCCCTGATCTTCTTCTTGTCCTTTCGCGTATACGCGCCCATCATGAGGTTGTCTTCAACGGAGAGGCCGCTGTAGAGCTGACGACCCTCGGGGACCATCATGATCCCCATCCGCGCGCGCCTGGACTGGGGGAGGAAGGTGATATCCATGCCCTCGTAGATGATCTTCCCGCTGTACGGTATGAGGGCTCCGGCGAGGATCCGCAGGAAGGTCGTCTTGCCCACCCCGTTGGATCCGATGAGGGCCGTGATGGTCCCCTTGTCCAGGGAACACTCCATATCCCAGAGGATCTGGGCGTCGCCGTAGCCGGCGTTCAGGGCTTCAACCGTGAGCATGTTTCCCCCTCGTCTTCGCGTAGCGTTCCCCAAGGTAGGCGGAGATGACGGTCGGATCATTGCCGATCTCCTCCGGCGTTCCCGAGGCGATCTTCTCGCCGTGGTGGAGCACGATGATCCGCTGGGACACCCCCATGATCGCCTTCATGACGTGCTCGATGAGCACGATCGTCTTGCCCTCGGCGTTCAGCTTCCTGATGAGATCCATGATCATGTGGAGCTCCGTCACGTTGGATCCCGCCATGACCTCGTCCAGGAGGATCAGCTCCGGATCCATCGCGAGAGCCCTGGCGAGCTCCAGCCTCTTGCGCTCCGAGATGTTGAGGGTCTCGACGACCTCATCAGCCTTCGATTCCAGGTTGACCTTGGCGAGGATCGCCCGGGTCTTGTCCTGCGCGGCCTTGGCGTTCCTCATCTTGT
>CAZPZF010000082.1:0-12506 GCA_964590705.1 uncultured Spirochaetales bacterium
CTGTGCCGCGGCCCATTCCGAAAACGCAAGAAGCACGACCCCGGCGGCCGAGGTTCGGCCGCCGGGGCTTATACGATGATTAATGCTATACCCCGTTTTCTGATTTGTTTCGCGATGGGGGAGGGAAGCCCTTTGTCGGTAACAATCGCGTCAAATGCGTCGACATCGGCAAACCACGTGGCGCTCACCAAACCGAACTTGGAGGAATCGGCCACGAGGATCCGCCGCTTCGCCGATGATATGAGCGCCTGTTTCGTCTTGGTTTCATAGGAGGTCGCGCAGGTGGCGCCGAGATTCAGGTCAATCCCGCGCGCGGAGATGAACGCGACCTCCGCTCTCGTCTTCCTGATGAGGGCTATCCCCTCCGCGCTTTCGAACATAAGGGTGTTCGCGTGGAAGTACCCCCCCGCAAAGATGATCCGCAAGCCCCGTTTTCGTGAGACGGCGGTGAGGGCGTTCAGGGAACAACAGAGTACCGAGAGATCCATCTCCTCGGGAAGCGCGCGGGCGATATGCTCGGTGGTGGAACCGGTATCGATCGAAAGACTACTGCCGCGGCGGACCATTGATGCGGCGGCGCGGCCTATCCGCATCTTCTCCGCCGTCATTTCGGACATGGCCGCGGGTAGTTCGTAGACGGCCGGCGCGGTTCTGCCCTGGCCCCCCTGCCCTCCCTCGCCGGCCGTATCGGCGATCACCGCGCCCCCATGTATCATCCGGACGACGCTGCGCGCCTCGAGGATCCGGAGGTCTCTCCTAACCGTCATATGCGAAACCTCGAGCCGTGAAGCGATGTCCGAAACGGGCATCGCGTTGTTGATCCGTAGAAGGGATACGATCTCCTCCAGACGCTTTTCCGCTTTCATCTCCGCAGTTCCGATTCCCCTTGACATCCGCGCTTGATATGTTAAAATTATACCATATTTTGTTAAAATAGCAACATGCCGTCCGGATCGAACGGAGGAAACGAACAGGAGAGGAGGTTTGTATGCCTGATTCCAACGACGCTCTCGGGATGATCGAATGCAGGGGATTCGCCGCCATGGTTGAGGCCTCTGACGCGATGGTGAAGGCGGCGAAGGTGACGCTCGCCGGCTACGAGAAAACGGGCGGCGGCTATGTCACCGCCATCGTAAGGGGAGACGTTGCCGCGGTCCGCGCGGCGCTAGACGCGGGAAGCAGGGCCGCGGAACGGGTTGGAGAGGTGATCTCCGTGCATATCATCCCGCGGCCGCATGAAATGGTAGACGCGACTCTGCCTCTCGGCGGAGGCAAGAAGAAATGAGCGGCATCGACCTGCGGACCTATGTTTTCATAGATTCCCTGCAGCTCCAGATGGCCTCCTTTCTGTGCACCGTTTCCAGAGGGTACTTCCCCGTGGCTGACCAGGCCTGCTCCATCGTGGAAATTTCGCCTGGAATAGAGATCAACCGGCTCACGGACATCGCGCTCAAGGCCACACGCGTGACTCCCGGGATCCAGGTGGTGGAACGCCTCTTCGGCCTCCTGGAGGTCCATTCGGACAGTCAGGGCGACGCGCGCCAGGCGGGAGCCGCGATCCTTCGCGAGCTCGGCCTCCGCGAGGAAGACAGGATGAAGCCGAAGGTTCTCACGAGCCAGCTTATCAAAAACATCTCAGACCATCACGCCCAGCTTATAAACAAGACCAGGTACGGGAATATGGTTCTGCGCGGTGACACCCTGTACGTCCTCGAGATGGAACCGGCGGGATACGCGTATTACGCGGCCAACGAGGCCGAAAAGGCCTCACGGATCAATATCGTCAACGTGAATGGCTTCGGGCGTTTCGGCAGGGTGTACATCGCCGGGGCTGAATCCGAGGTCCTGGTGAGCAAGGAGATCGTAGAGTCCTGTCTCTCCGATATCACGGGGCGGGCGGTTTCTGGGCAGGAGGAGTAGGCCGACGCCGCATGGCGGCGGACCTCTTGGGAGAGAAGCATGGCAAGAGAAATACGCGGAGGGCACGTGGTATGACGATCGCCCGTGTCTCGGGAACGGTGGTTTCCAGCGCCAAGGAGCCGAAAACGGAGGGGATCCCCTTTCTCCTCATCGAGAAGGTCGATATCCCGACCATGAGGGGAACGGGGGAGTACCTGGTCGCCATGGACAGCGTGGGAGCCGGTCCCGGCGAGCTGGTCTTCTACGTCGCGGGAAGTTCAGCGCGCATGACGTCTGCCACCGAGGGGAAACCGAGCGACGCGGCCATAACCGCCATCGTCGACGAGATCACCATGGAGGGAAGGGTCGTCTACCGGAAAGGCCCAGCCGGGGGTTCGGCCGGGCTACGGGAGGGGGGTGGCTGGGTATGCTTCTAGCGCGTGTGACCGGGACGGTGGTCGCCTCCAGGAAGAGCGATCGGATCGAGGGGGGCGCCTATCTCGTGGTCGAGGAGTGCGGCCCGGACGGAAGCGTACCCGAGGGCGCGAAACCAAGCCAGCGGCTTATCGCCGTCGATACGCTGGGCGCCGGTCCCGGCGAGGTCGTTATGGTCTCGCAGGGGAGTTCCGCGCGGCAAACGGAAGCGACCAAGAACACCGCGGTGGACGCGGTTGTCGCCGGGATCGTGGATCTGGTCGCGACGTCTATGGGCGCGGGCTACCGGAAATAGGGGCCGATGTGGAAGCGCTTTCGATACTCGAGTTCGGCAGCATCGCCTCCGGCATCCTCGCGCTTGACGCGTTGGTGAAGGAGGCGCGGGTTGAGATCCTCTCGGTACGGGTGGTGGAGCCGGGCAAATACCTCATCCTGTTCACCGGCGGCATCGCTGATGTGGACGCCGGGCTTAAGCGGGCCCGCACCGTCCGCCCCGACGATCTGCTCGACCAGCTGTTCATCCCCGGCGTCCATCCCGATGTTGTCTCCGCGCTCAGGCTCGGGGATTCCGGGCAGGGCGGTCCCTGTGGAGTATCCCTGGGGGTGATCGAGACGCTGACGATTGCCGCGGCGATCGACGCCGCGGACCGGGCCGCTAAGGGGGCGGAGGTCAGGATCATCCAGATACGCATCGGGCCGCAGATGGGAGGAAAGGCGACGGTCAAGATGACGGGAAGAGTCGGGGAGGTAGAGGCCGCGGTCGGATACGCCGAAGAGGCCGCGGCGGAACGGGGAGGAATCGGGCGTAGGACGATCATCGCCAATCCGCATGCGGAACTCCTCCCCTTTCTCAACGAGTGAATAGGGGCGGGGGAATACGAGCGATGCATGAGTCCGAGGTGGTTCGATGGAAATCAGCGAAGACAGGATTGAAAGGATAGCCGGAGAGGTCCTGCGGGACCTCATGCGGGAAGCGGGAGCCGGACGGGCTTCCAGCGCCGGTGGCGGGCTTCCCGGCGTGTTCTCGGACATGGAAAGCGCCGTTGCCGCGGCGCGGGAGGCTCAGAAAGCCCTCGTCTCCGGCTCCCTCGTGACGCGGCGGGCCGTCATCTCCGCAATGCGCCGAGCGATCCTCGACAACCTCGAATCGATTTCCCGGGACGCGGTCTCGGAAACAGGATTCGGCAGGGTCGATGACAAGATCGTCAAGAACCGACTGGCCGCCGAGATGACCCCGGGAGTCGAGGATCTAGAACCTATGGCCTATACCGACGACCACGGCCTCACCCTCGTGGAGCGGGCCCCCTACGGGGTGATCGGCGCCATCACCCCGAGCACCAACCCGACCGAGACCATCGTATGCAACGGGATCGGGATGATCGCGGGAGGGAATACGGTGGTGTTCAATTCCCACCCGGCCGCGAAAAAGGTCTCGGCGCGCACGGTCGCCATCCTCAACGAGGCCGCTGTGCGGGCCGGCGGTCCTGAAAACCTCGTCTGCACCATCGTCTACCCTGGGATCGAGACCGCCCAGGCCATGATGCGGCACCGCGGCATCAACCTTCTCGTTGTCACCGGAGGGCCCGCGGTGGTAAGGGAGGCCATGTCCTCCGACAAGAAGGTGATCGCGGCAGGGCCGGGAAACCCCCCGTGCGTGGTCGACGAGACAGCGGATATAGCGAAGGCGGGCAGGGACATTGTGCGCGGAGCCGGATTCGACAACAACATCATCTGCATCTGCGAGAAGGAGATCCTGGTCGTCCGGAGCGCCGCGGAGGCGCTCAAGGGGGAGATGAGGCGTAACGGCGCCTTCGAGCTCTCCGCCGAACAGACGGAGCGGGTAACGCGGATGGTGATCGCGGATCCGGGAAAGCCGGGGCACGAGGGCGCACCAGACAAGAAGTACGTGGGCAAGGACGCGGCGTGGATCGCCCATGCGGCGGGTATTCAAGCCCCGGCGGACGCGCGCATCCTCCTGTGCGAGGTGGACAGGAGCCACCCCCTCGTGTGGACCGAACAGCTCATGCCGGTCATCCCTCTTGTCCGCTTCGAGACCGCTGACGAGGCGATCGACTTCGCCGTCGAGTGCGAGCACGGTTTCAGGCACACGGCGTCGATCCATTCCCTGAACATCGCGCGGCTTTCGCGGATGGCCCGGGTGATGAACTGCTCCCTGTTCGTGAAGAACGGCTCGAACTTCAACGGCATGGCCGCGGGCGGGGCCGGCTTCACATCGTTCACCATCGCGAGCCCTACGGGCGAGGGATTCACGAGGGCGCGGACCTTCACCAGGGAAAGGCGGTGTTCGCTGATCGACTATTTCCGGATCGTGTGATGATGTGATACAGGAGCGCGTGATGAGACTCGGCAGGGTGATTGGAACGGTCGTGAGCGCGACGAAGTGCGAATCCCTCGAGGGAGTGAAGCTCCTCCTTCTCAGGCCGGTGGACGAGAACGGCACGGACGCGGGCAATCCCCTTGTCGCCTGCGACACGGTACAGGCGGGAATCGGGGATCTCGTGCTCTGGGAGGCGGGGAGGGAGGCGGCGCTCGCCATGGAGGACTGGTTCAATCCTTCGGACGCCACGATCATGGGGATCGTGGACAGCGTCGATGTTGGCCGCAGCGTCGATGCGGAGGCGGGCGCCGGCGCCGAAAACGCTTCGGCCGCGGGTGGAAAGCCCGCGAAGCGGGGCGCGGGGCGCGGGGAGGGCAGGCCATGATCCTTGGGCGAGTGGTCGGGATGGTGACGGCCACCAGTAAGTCCGCGGCCCTGGAGGGGCGGAAGATCCTGGTGGTGAGTCCGGTCGATCCTGCCGGGAAAAAGACGGGCAGGAGCGTGTGCGCGGTCGATGTCGCGCAGGCTGGGATCGGGGACACAGTGCTGGTCCTCGACGAGGGCAACTCGGCGCGGACGATCATCGGGGATCCCATGGCCCCGGTGCGGACCGTCGTGGTCGGGATCGTGGACTCGGTCGATATGGCCGTACAGGAGGAGTGCTGAGATGTGGGAGAGAGAGGAACGCGAGGCGGCGGAGAGGAACGCCTCGGACAATGTCTCCACAGTGGCCATCGGGAGCGACCATGGGGGCTTCTCCGCCAAGGAGAACCTCCGGAAGCACCTCGAACAGCTCGGCTACCGGGTGACGGACGGCGGCACCTTCTCTCCGGAGAGCGTGGACTATCCGGTTTTCGCCGTGACGGTCGCGCGGCGCGTGGCGTCGGGGAAATGCGACCGAGGGATTATGATAGACGGCGCAGGCATCGGTTCCTCCATGGTCTGCAACAAGGTCCGCGGGATCAGGGCCGCCCTGTGCTACGACATGAGGACCATCCAGAACAGCAGGACCCACAACAACGCGAACGTCCTCGCCCTGGGCGGTCCGCTTCACTCCCCCGATCAACTATACGAGATGGCCAGGGTCTGGCTTACCACGAGGTTCGAGGGGGGAAGGCATTGGGCTAGGATCAACAAGATGATGGCGGTCGAGAGGGAGAGGACGATATGAGCGAGAGCGAACTGATACGGAAGATAACCGAAGAGGTGGTGAGGAGGCTGAAGGCGGAAGATGCGGGTACGGGCGGTCAACCAGCGGCAGGGGTCGGCTCGGCCGCCGGGGGCGCGGGCGCGGCCGCGCCGGGGAATCCGGCCGACGCGAAACCCATCCTCCCGTCGGAGCTGGCTCCATACATCCACCATACCCTGCTCAAACCGGACGCCACGCAGGTCCAGATCGACAAACTCTGCGAAGAAGCTGTCAAGCACGGGTTCGCCTCAGTCTGCGTTAACACAACCTGGGCGGCCCACTGCGCCAGGAAGCTTCGCGGTTCGGGGGTGAAGGTCGCCGTCGTGGGCGGATTCCCCCTTGGTGCGATGTCCGGGAGGAGCAAGGGTTTCGAGGCCCGTCACGCCATCGAGGACGGTGCCAGGGAGATCGACATGGTCATGAATATCGGAGCGCTCAAGTCGGGCCATCTCGCCCTCGTCGAGGAGGATATCCGGCATGTCAGGAGGGCCTGCGGCAGGAACGTCGTGCTCAAGGTGATCCTGGAAACCTCCCTCCTCACCGACGACGAGAAGATCACCGCCTGCCGGATAGCCCAGAAGGCGGAGGCGGATTTCGTGAAAACATCGACGGGCTTTTCCACGGGCGGGGCGACGGTCGAGGACGTCGCGTTGATGCGGCGCACCGTGGGTCCGCGCATGGGGGTAAAGGCGTCCGGGGGGATCAGGACCTACGAGGACGCGGTCAGGATGATCAGAGCCGGGGCATCGAGGATCGGCGCGAGTGCGAGCGTTGCCATCGTCACCGGAGGCGGCGGGACCGCCGCGTACTGAGCGCTTCCTGCGGGAGTTTTCCACGGTTTTTCGGAAACGGCGGCGCCGCTTTCAGATCGACCTGAGGATCTCGATCCGGTCTTCCACGGAAAGGGGGACCGGATTGTTTTTATCGTCGGCCTGACGCGCGATCCGCGCGATGGATTCCTCTGTGAGGCGGGCCGGATCGAGGGAGGCTATTCCACGGAGGGCGCGAAGCGATTCGAGAAAGCCCGGAATTCCCCCCTGCGCCGTACCGAGAAACCGGGCGGCCATGTCTCCAAGGACCGAAACCTTCTCCAGGGAATCCCCGGGGCGCCGGAGGTCGGAACCTTCTGCGAGGAGGCTCACCGTCCGCTCCATGGTCGGAGGGAGGAGAAGGGCGCAGAGGGCGCCGTGAGCCATTCCCGTTTCGGCCCCGGCCGGGCCGGCGATTCCGTGCACCGCGCAGAGTCCCGCGTTCGCGAGCGCAGTGCCCGAGATATAGGAAGCGTAGGACATCGAAGTCCATGCCTCGGTTTTCCCTCCCCCGCTTGAGACGATGACGGGCAGCGCGGAAAAGGCGTGCGCCAGCCCCCCCAGAACGAGCGAGTCGGTCAGCGGCGTGGCCCGTTTCGAGATGAATGACTCGATGAGCTGCGAAAGGGCGTCCATGCCGCAGGAGACGGCGAGCTTCCGCGGTGAAGATTCGGCAAGGAGGGGATCCACCACGGCGAGGTCCGGTATCAGGGAATCGTGCCGCAGCGATTTCTTGAATCTCATCAGCCCCCGACGGACGATGATCGGCGCGTTCTTGGTGGCCTCGCTTCCCGTTCCCGCGGTCGTCGGTACGGCCACGAGCGGGATCCGAACACCCTCCGGAGCGCGGGTCCCTATCCCCTCCAGATACTCGGCGATCCCGCCCGGATTGCGCGTAAGGAAAGCGACGGCCTTGGCAGCGTCCAGAACGCTTCCGCCTCCGATCCCGATGGCGCAGTCGGCGCGGAAGTCCCTCGCGCGTAAGGCGAGAAGGTCGACCGTGTCCGCGTCCGGCTCGCTCGTCACACGCCCTTCCTCGATTTCGAATCCTTCCCGCCGGAGTCCGTCGAGGAATTCGCCCTTCTTTCCCGAATCGGATAACGACCGCCCTCCTGAGATGAGGAACACTCTCTTTCCGCGCGATACGATCCTGGCTGTCTCCGTGGCCAACCCGGCCGAAACACCCCTCCCGAACAAGAGCCGCGGATTGGCGGCATGCTCGAAACCGCTCACCGATTGGATCCTCATTGACCCCTCCCTTGCTGCGCCAGCCGCGGAGCTGGTCTGTCCGGGGTTTTACCCCTGGGAAACTTCAGATAGGGTACGAGATCCCCGTTCTTGAAAGCACCGGTCCCGTCGTATTCGATGGAGAGCACGGGAATACCCGTCACCTCCTCGATCCTATCCGCCATGGCCCGAGTCACAATCGACGGGCAGCAGAAGGCTGGGCTAGCTTGTATGAAGAGGGAGATGTCGGAGTGAAGGCGCGCGAGATACGCGGTCTTCATGAGGTTTTCCATGGATTCACCCGTGTGGTCCATCCTGACGCGGTACTTCCCGAGGATCTCCCGTGGATCGAGGGTCGGAAACTCCTCGGGTTCGTCGAGAATCCGATTGAAGAGCCTCCGGTATTTCCGCTCGAGCGCGAGGGCGAGCCTCATGAGGATCTTCGATGTCGCCACGTCGATGTACTTGCCCTCCGTGAACCAGCGGTGGAAATAGGGGCCGCTGATCGCCTTGATGAACTCGCTGTATGGGGTGACGATCGCCTCGCCCCCCGCGTCCTCGATGGTCCTGACGAGCCCCTGGTTCATGACCTCGTTGTCCCTGACGTAGATGTCGCCGAAGATCGCGACGAGAGGCCGCTTCCCCGGCCTCACGGGGATCCCCTGAAACCGAGTGACGATCGACTCGATGACCTCCCCGCCGTCCCGGCGGAACCGTTTATGCAGGAAGAGGTCGGAGAGAAGGTCGAGGGACTCCGCGGTGACGCGGTCGGTCTCTCCCTTCTCGATCTCGTAGGGTCTCACCTTGCAGGCGAGCTTTCGGAGGTATCCCCCGAACATGTAGGCGAAGTACGAGGTGACCCCTGCTTTCGCCGATATGTCCAGGAACAGGATGTCTCCCAGGTACACCGCGGTTTTCTCCAGTCCCTTCCCATGACGTTCGAGGAGCTCCTTGATGTAGTACGGGAACATACGGAAGTTGCAGGAGAGCTCGGAATCCGGCATCCACAGGGCCGTCCGCGCAGGGTCGAGACCGTTTTTCTCGATGAAGGAGATACAGCCTTGGGTAATGGTGTTAAGGGGAAGGCATTGTCCGGTGTTGCGGGAAAGCCCCTCCCGGATGGTCTGGTCCGTTTCCGGCAGGAGACGTGCGTCTATGCCCTCGCTTTGGAGATTCGCCTCGAGAAGCCTGCCGATCATGGAGTCCCAGTTCGGCAGGAGCAGGATCCTGCCCCTGAGGCTCGCGAGGTCGTCGGTGATGTCGGGATTGACCCGCAGGAGGGGGAACTGAGCATGAGGTACCGCGGAGGCAGGGGGGGTCGAGCCGGCACAGGTGATCGGCTCAGCCGCCGCGCGAACGCCGCCTGTCCTGAGATGGTTCCGGAATGAACGGATCCCCGCTTCGATACGGGTCTGGTATCCGAGGCTGGAGTCATGCTCGTCAAGCTGGAGCACGAGGTATGGCTTGTCGGCGGCTTCCATGATCTTTCTGAAGTACTCGAGCGCGAAGGAATCGGGGGAGCACTTGAAGGAGGTGATGAAGACCGGGTAGAGCCCCTCCGTATCGGCGACTGTCTGGGCCTCTTCCAGGATACGCGAGGCGAATTCCCAGTTGAGGGCGGAGAGAAGAGGGGCGATCTTCGCTAATGATTCCGGGTTTGAGGGAATCATGTCCCCCGAGTAGGTCCTGATCCCCAGACGCGCGAAGATTCCGGGGATTCCCGCGTTCATCCCCTGGTCGAGAACCGTGTAGGGGCGGCCAAGGAGAGCCACGCGGATATCCGACTCCGGGGTGAGGCTATACGAGGACCTGAACTTTTCCAGCCTCTCGTCATGGAAACGGAGGCCGACGTCGAGCGCCGAGAATACCAGCAGGATGCACCCGGCGAATCCAGGCAGGCGTTTCAAGGTCTGGTACAACTCCATCTTGGCGTGGAACGATCCTCGTACCGATTTGAGGAGGGGAAGGAGGAGGCGATCTTCCGCGCAGACCTTTTTCATGAGAGAAACGACCGAGGGAGCGAACTGGGTGTAATAACAGTAGTTTCTGCCCCTTCCCCGGCCGCCCGGGATGGTCTCCAGGGACACGGGAAGGAAGATGTAGTCGGCTCCCGCGTCGATGAGATGGGCCACATGGCCGTGAAGTGCCGTAACTGGCGCGCAGAACTCCGCTCCAGTGAGACGTTTCCCCTCCTTCAAGCCGTCCCTGAACGAAGAACTGTCAATGACGGGAATCGCCAGGTTTCGGAAGAAGCGTTTCCACAGAGCGACCTCCTCGAAGAGGTGAAGGGCCGCCGGGATTCCGATGACGGGACCCGTAGCGCTGATTCGGTTCCCCTTTCCCGTGAAGAGCCGGGCCCACACAGCCGAGGGATCGAAGCGGGCCGCTTCGAGGGGAACGCGTTTCTTCGTCTCGTAGTCGCGTCCGCAGAGGAAACCGAAGGCGGTTTCCTGGCCGTCGACTACGGCGATCTTGAGTTTGCAGTGGTTCGCGCAGAGCCCGCAGATCTCCTGGCGTACCGGAATCTCCGACCGGTAGAGGGAGATTCCGCCGAATTTCGTACTGTGGGTTCCCCCGGCGGCCTGCGCCTCGTCGACGAGCTGGAGGGCCGCGCCGATCGCCCCGGTGAGATGGCAGAAGCGCGAGACCGTGATGGGCTTGCCGAGACGCTGTTCGAATGCGGCCACCAAGGCCTTGTTCTTAGCCGTGGCCCCTTGGAAGAAGATCCGATTCCCGATGCGGTGTTCCACCGCGACCTTGCAGAGATAGTTGGCGCAGATCGAATGGAGGACCGAGGCGAGAATCTCGTTGACCGCGTAGCCTTCGCTCAGGTTGCCGGTGATGTCCCGCTCCATGAAGACGGTGCAGCGGTCGCTCGAGAGGGGCGCGGGCACCCCATCGACCCGTGCGGCGTATTCGGAGAGGGGACAGGAGAGACGCTTTGCCTGTTCCTCGATGATCCTGCCCGTGCCCGCGGCGCAGACCGTGTTCATGACGGCCATGGTGACCATCCCGTTCCGCATCGTGGTGAACTTGGAATCCTGGCCGCCGATCTCTATGATCGTGTCTGTCTCGGGATCTATTTCATAGGCGGCTCGGGCATGGGCGCTGATTTCGTCGAGGACGACGTCGGCCCCGAATATTGAACCGATGAAACTCCGTCCGGAACCCGTCGTTCCGAATCCCCTCACAGCGAAACCGATCCCCTTTTCCCGCGATACAAGGTCGATGGTTTCGAGGATCGCCTGGACCGCTTCCACCGGCTTTCCTGCGGTACGTGTATAGAAACCGGCAAGAACCTCCCCGCCGGTTCCGAGGAGGACTCCTTTCGTGCTCGTCGAGCCGATGTCCACCCCGAGGTACACCGGGATTTCCATTCCCGCGAGTTCCTCGTATATATCCGTCTCGACGGCCGGGATTCCGGGGAACCGTCCGGAGAGATACTCGAACCGCTCCCGTGACGAGAAGTCAGGATACCCGGAAAGCCCGAGGTTCAGGGGCGGATGATGGTAGCGTTTCTCCCGCCGGGTTTCCCGGAACATTCGATCTGGGTCGAGGAGCACGGGACCACCAGGAAAGGGTCCGGCCTCCGGCGACGGTTCGGGCCTGGCGAGCAAGCCTGCAGCGCCCGTATCATTGTATGCAGGAAGCTCCGCGGAAAAGTGCTCGATCTCGTCGCGGAGGCTGAGCGCCGCGCCGATGGCTCCGAAGAGCGGAGCGTCCGGGTGAACCGTAAGGGGCTTCCCCGCTAGGGTAGACAGATGCCTGGCGACCGCTTTGTTGCGGGAAACGCCGCCGACGAAAAGAACGGGTTCCCGCAGGTCGTCGTCGGAGACGAATAGGGTGTCCGCGATGTTCTTGGCCAGGCCGTAGCAGATGCCGTCGCAGATCTCCGAAATCCGGTATCCCTCCTGCTGCGCATGGATGAGATCGGTCTTTGCGAAAACGGAGCAGCGGGATGCGATCCGGGGGACTTCTCCCGTGTTTTCATACGCCAGCCGTGCGAATTCCGAGACGCTTTCGATGTTCAGCCGGGCCGCCTGCTGGTCGAGGAAGCTCCCCGTTCCCGCGGCGCACGACGTGTTTCCGCGGTAGTTCCGGTATTCTCCGTCCGCGGAGAAGGTTGCAAGGCCGAATTTCTCGCCGCCCACGACGAGAATCGAACCCACTTTTGGGTGGAAATGCCGGGCCGCCGTGATAAACGCCACACGGTTGTCCACCACGCGCGCTCCCTCGATCAGATCAGGCGTGGAGGATGTACGTGCGATGGGGAGTGAAGGCTGCGGAACGGGATCCGGCGAATGGATGATCCGGGAGAGGATCCGGGCGATGATCCCCCTTATGTCTCCCCGGTGCGTCTCGTAGGCCCGGTCGAGAACCGTCCCGTCCGGCCCGATCAACGCAACGGACACGGATATGGAACCGGCATCGATGCCGAGAATGGATGTCCCTTTTTTCATCGTGCCTCCGATCACGGAAAACCGAGGCTCCGCGCCCGGCTATAAAAAAAGCTATCCGACTCGCGGATAGCTTTCAGGTTGCGGCGAAGAGGACTTGAACCTCCACAGGCGAACGCCCACTAGCCCCTCAAGCTAGCGTGTCTACCAAT
>CAZPZF010000083.1:0-5919 GCA_964590705.1 uncultured Spirochaetales bacterium
GTTGCTCCTGCGGGAATTCTATCAGTCCTATGTTTGTTTTTCAACATCCTGTTAAACCGTGGCAGGTTGAAACGATATCGGAGATGAACTGTAGGCTTATAGCTGCCGACCCGAAAAACATAAGCAGCTTAAAAATCCATACCGGTATGTTCAGCATGTCAGTAACCTCGTGCCACGAGATACTGTCGGAAACGAAATTGATAGACTGCCAACCGATGAAGAAGAACAGGACGATACCGAGGGAGGGAATAAGAAAATCGAGAATGATCCGGATTCCCCGTGGCATGCGCACATAAAGCAAGTCGATGTCGATATGGGATTTCTTTGTCTGCGCGTGTCCCCATCCGAGAAGAACGATTGAGGCCATCGCAAGTTCGGATATCTCATACACCCCGACGATGGGCCGGTGCAGCAAATACCGGCCCACAACATCAGCACCCGTAACAAGCATAAGTACTGCCAGGATACCCGCCCCTATGGCGCTCAACGCCTTGTTGATCCAACCGACAATCTTCTGAAACATGGATACGGCTCCTTCCTTGCGGCGTTCATTGGATCGGGGGAGGATTCTCTCCCAGCTCTCTCAGGATCTCGGCGAAACGACGGACCAGTTTCGTGCCGTCATATCCGCTCGCGTTCAGGCTCTCGATATACTTGTTCCACATAGGAAGGGCCGCGTCCCTGAGTTTTTTCATCTCCGCTTCCGGCCAGGTATATATCTCGATTCCGGCTTCTTTCATCATCCTGACCGATTCTGCCTCGGTGTCTATACCTGACTGGAGATATACAGGCGAGTATTCATGAACTACTTCCTTGAGTATCCGCTGAATGTCGGGCGGAAGACTTGCGAATTTCGCCTTGTTGAAAATAATGGCGGCGTTCGCCATGGTGTAGAAACCCACATCCAGCATGGCTCTGGTCGGGAGTTCGATGAATTTATATTTGGTAATGACACCAGCGGGGTGGACCCACACGTCCACCAGTCCGGTCTGCCATGCTGTATAGGCGTCTCCGGTCGATACGGTTACGGGAATCATCCCTATGGCCGCCTCGCATTCGGTGGCGAGTCCTCCCGGAGCCCGTGCCTTGAGTCCTTTCAATTCCTCGAATCGCATGGGTTTGACCGTCCTGAAGAGAAATTTATAGGGAGTCGTTGAGTGCCAGGCAAGGCAGTCCACCTCGTTCCACATGGAATCAAAATAGCCTTCCTTGGAAAGAGTCTCCATTGCTCTGATCAGGTTGGCCGGATCCTGGGCGGCAAAGGGAAGGTTCGCGACATCCGACAGGACGAATTTCCCAGGGACGTAGATTGTCGCGAAATCGGTCATGTCCGCTATACCGTCTTTGACGATATTATACTGATCCGTTGATTTCCCAAGCGCTTCTGACCAGTATACGGTGAATTTGACCCTGCCGCCTGATCGCTGCTCAATTTCGGTCAGCATCGGTGACAGCCAGGCGGTTGACTGCGGATCTGTAGGCGGCCTGTTGGTAGCGTATGTAAGTGTGATCGATTCGGCGGTTTGCGTTGTTTCTCTGGAACTGGCATCCCTTTTTTTACAGCCCGTGTACAGAAAAGATGCCGCAAGAAGGACCAGGAATAAGAAGACGGCGGACTTGGTTTTTCCTTTCATTTCATCCTCCATATCTGACACATGAAAAATGGAATGTGACCGTCCTGCCAAGATGCTGCTTTATTATTACCATTGTTTCAGTTTCAGATTGCTTCCGAGACTCTATACCATCCAACATGTCACGCGTGACATGTTGGATGGTAACATGACATCCGGAAAAGCGCAACAAATTCTTTTTATCGCGACTGTAAAAAAAAGGCGAAACCATATACAATTATCAGAAGAAAAAGGATGGTTCGTTTCCGCTTGCCTCGATCCTGCATAGTTATGGGAGAGATGTAATTGGCCTTCTTTGAATCGGAAGAACATGAAATCTCGGTTTCGCTTCGGCACATCGTGTTGCTGATGACAAAGGCACGCCACAATGAGCTTGCGAACATGGGTGTCAGTCCTCAACAGATAGGAGTGATCAGGTTCATTCAGAAATTTCAGCACCCTTGTACCATTACCGAGTTATGCCAGACCATGAGAAGAAGCAACAGTTCTCTGGTGGCTATCATCAACAGACTTGAACGCAAGGGCCTCGTTGAAAGACGGAAGGGGGGGGGGAGCAGGCGGTTTACGCTCGTGACCGTCACTGAAAAGGGCGTCGAGCTCTATGAGAAGACCAGCGGTTTGAACGCGTTCAAGAGCATCATCGACAGCCTGCCGGAAAAGGATCGGAAGAGACTGCGGACATATCTTTCCATCATGATAGAAGCCGCTGAAAAAACGCTGGCCGGGCAGAAAAAGCCTCGTGGGAAGGATGACCAAAAATCCTGTACAGGAGGCGCACCGTGAAGAAGAGCTTTGTCGCGGATCCTGCCCTCGCTCCCCTGGGCAGGGTGAAAATCGAATGGGTGCGGAAGAACATGCCGATCCTCTCCGGGATCGAGGCGGAATTCGGAAAGAACCTGCCGTTCAGGGGGCTTCGTATCGCCGTCAGCATCCACCTGGAGGCAAAGACAGCCTTTCTGGCGGAGGTGTTCGCCGCGGGCGGGGCCGAGGTGGCCGTGACGGGGAGCAATCCCCTTTCAACCAAGGACGATGTCGCGGCGGCCTTGGCCGAAACGGGAATCCGCGTATACGCCACCCATTCCGCGACACGGGAGGAGTACGAGGGCTTCCTCGACGACACCATCTCCATAGGGCCTCACGTCATCGTGGACGACGGAGGAGACCTGGTGCACCACATCCACGAGAACCGTCCTGAGCTCGTGGAAGCCTGCCTCGGCGCCTGCGAGGAAACGACTGCCGGCCTCCTCCGCGCCCGCGCCCGCGCCAGGGACGGAAAGCTCTTGTTTCCGGTGATGGCCTCCAACGACGCCATGTGCAAGCACCTGTTCGACAACCGATACGGGTCGGGGCAGTCGATCTGGGACGGCGTCATCCGGACAACGAATCTTCTGGTCACCGGAAAGACCGCGGTCATCGCCGGGTACGGCTGGACCGGAAAGGGCTGTGCCATGCGCGCCTCGGGTCTGGGCGCCCGGGTGATCGTCACCGAGGTGGATCCGGTCAAAGCCCTCGAGGCGGTGATGGACGGCTTTACCGTTCTTCCCATGAGAGAGGCCGCTCCCCTGGGCGACTTCTTTCTCACCCTCACCGGCTGCAGGGACGTGATCAGGGGCGAGCACGCGGCGCTCATGAAGGACGGCGCCGTGCTGGCAAACGGCGGCCACTTCTTCGAGGAGATCAATATCGCGGAACTCGAGGCTCTGGCCGTGGAGAGGCGGGAGGTTCGCGAGAACATCACGGGCTTCCGGATGAAGGACGGCCGTTGGATCAACCTGCTGGGAATGGGAAGGCTCGTGAACATCGTGTGCGCGGATGGGCATCCTGCCGACATCATGGACATGAGCTTCGCCGTGCAGGCACTTGCCGCCGAATATCTTGTCCGCAACAGACGCTCGCTTCCGCCCGAGGTCATCACGGTGCCCGCGGAGATCGACCGGCGGATCGCGCTCCGCAAGCTCGCGGAGGTCGGCGCCGGTATCGATATTCTCTCCGCGGAGCAGGAGCGTTACCTCAACTCCTGGAAACTGTGATCCGTTTTAACCCATTTCTCACGGCTCGTTCACCGGGGACTCACTTCCGTCCCTCAATCTCTGCGTATGAAACGAGCGGTAAAACGGAGGATCGCAGTCTCGATAAACGGCGAGGGAAAGGGACATGTGACCCGGATGACAGCGGTCATCGAGCGCCTGTCAGGACGATTCGAACCGGTCTTTTTCTGCCCCGATACGATCAGGACCGAACTGGCCGCGGCTTTTCCGGAAAGCGTGATACACGAAATACCTGCCGTGAAGTTCGTGATGTACAATTTCGAGATCGACTATGTCCGCACGACTTTTGAGAATATACAAACCATTCTGTCCGCGGGAAACATCATCGGGGCGCTCGTGAATCTGCTCAGGGAAGAGCGAATCATGGGACTCATCTCCGACTTCGAACCGTTTGTGCCGGAAGCCGCTTCCAGGCTCTTTCTTCCGATCGTCCAGCTGAATCATCCCGGTGTCGTTACGAGAGTGGGGGGCATGGCCCCGGAGGCGTTTCTTTCCCGTGTGGTTGCCGCTCGGATGATGTCCAAATTCGATAGAGAAATCATCTGCTCGTTCTATGAGGGAGATGTCGGCCCGATCATCCGCAGTGAAATCGCGCGGCTGCTCCCCCTGAGGAGCGTTGGGGACTACTTTGTGGTATACGCCAAGGATTCTTTCAGGGAATCGCTCCGGGAATCCTTGAAGACTTGCCATAAAACGGATTTTCGCTTTTTTCCCGATCCGTCAGCGGACTATCTCGCGGCGCTCGCGGGCTGCAGAGGAATAATCGCCTCCGCCGGCCATCAGATCATCTGCGAGGCTCTTTTTCTGGGAAAGCCGATCTTCGTCATACCCGTCAAGAACCAGTATGAACAGCGTCTGAACGCGGAGATGCTTAAGAAGTCGGGGCGAGGCACCTATGGGCTTCCCGATTCGTACAGGGAAGAACTGTTGGCGTTTCTCAGAGGGATTGATGAATACCCGAAGAGACCCGGCTCGGGAATACGGTTTCGGTTCGCCGATGATGGCGATACCGCGGCGAGAAAGATATCGGCTTTCCTGGAAAAGAGCGCGGGAAGGAGGGACCGCCGACTCTTTTATCAGCGGATCTCCATAGGAAGGATCCTCCGGATAGCGTAGCAGAGGATCACGATAAAACCGCATAACCAAGGAAACCAGTCTCCCCATCGCCGGTACAGGGTCAGGGGCGGCGCCGACGCCTCCACTTCGCAGAGGAGGTACCCCTCCTCGTAACACGGGAGGCGCTTCCGTATCCTGCCGGTACGGTCGATCTGGCAGGTGACTCCGGACGCCGACGCCCGCAGCAGGGGACAGCGGTTCTCCACGGCTCGGAACAGGGCGTTGGCGAGGTGCTGTTCCGCCTCGACCTCGGTAAGTGACCAGAAGTCGTTCGATATGTTGATGATCGCCCACGCTCCCGCGTCGACGAATTCCCGCACTTCTCCGGGGAAACTGTCCTCGAAGCAGATGGGGGTAGAGAACGGAAGACTGGGGTGCCTGAACACGATCCTCTCCGTTCCCGGCTCCCAGAGGTAGACATCGAAATCCAGGAGGAACTGATAAAGCCGTGGAAAGGTCTCGCGGTAGGGAAACGATTCCGTGAACGGGACCAGCCTGATCTTCCGGTAGGTCTCCATCCGCTCGCCCCTGTCAGAAAAGAGGACCGCGGCGTTGTAGTCCTTCCTCTCCGTCGTGACGCTTCCGTCCGCCGGGTCGGTCAGCGATACGTTTTCGTAGTCGTCGTTGCCCGTGAGGAGCCAGCGCCCGAGCCCTCGCTGGTAGTCTCTGAACCGACGGACGAGAGAGGCGTACGGATGCGCGGCCGGATCCATGGCGCCCCAGCGCCTGATGTTGGGGACAAAAGCCGTTTCCGACCACACGACGAGTCCAGGATCGCCTTCCACTGCCTGGTCGGTGAGCGTACGGAGGACCGTGAAGCTCTTCTCGTAGTCGTCCTTGCGGGGGTCGGTGTTCTGCTGTACCAGGGCAATGGTGATGCTCTCTTCCGGCCGCGCGGTCCGCCGGTTCTCTCCCGCCTTTCGCGTCTCACGCAGGATCGAGATCCCGCCCGCCGCCGTGACGCACACGAGGGCAACAGCCGCGGCTGCCGCGATCCGCGGGCTGACCGGTTTCATGCGAGGTCCGGACTACGGCGGCGTCCCGGTCCTGGCCGTGATCGAACCGATTCCGTCGATGTCGTGGTTCCTGATCGCCAAGATGAGCGAAGAGGAAGCGTTCGCCGG
>CAZPZF010000083.1:5929-12447 GCA_964590705.1 uncultured Spirochaetales bacterium
GCGTTCGTGAACAGGGCGAGCCAGTTGACTCCCCAGACGCCCGTGAGCGAGGCCATTTGGATCATCGGGGTTAGGAGGTAGAGGCTCGTGCCGATCATCCCCCATGGATACCCGAGGAACCCCAGCGATCGGAGGTAGTCGAAAAGCGCCCAGGCGCAGGATACGGTCAGGATGCCGAGGAGCCCGCCCCGCCGCGCCAATGAGATCAGGGGGATGAAGAGGAGGAGGTACCAGAGGAGGGACACAACGGTGATGAGCTGGAGGGAGACGAGGCTGAACGTGCCGAGCCAGTAGTTCGTTATCATGGTCCCGATGGTCATGCCTGCGACACCTTCAAGCAGTCCCCAGCGGAACGGGGCTTTCCGGAGAGCCGCGAGGAGGGGGATAAGGGCGATGAAACCGAGTCCCGGAATTCCGCGGGGAACGAGGAAGGAGGGGAAGGAGAGGGCGTAGAGAAGGCCGGAGAGGAGCGCGAGGGGCAGGCCCCAGACGCCGATGGCGAGCGTGCGGGCGGTTGCGGTGATACCGCCGGCCGGTACGGTTTGCACGGCCGGTACGGCCGCCACAGTCCCGGCGGCTGCACGTTCGGCCGCAGCAACAGCGGTTGTCGGTTCGACAGTTCTCCGGGCTGCCCCTTTTCCATCTTCCCTCCCGAGCCGGGTACGGACCGGTCTGACGGGAAGCCTCGTCCGGATGAACACCCACCAGTCCCACAGGATGGGCGGGAGGAAGAGGAAGATCGAGTTCATCCGCTGAATGAAGGAATCCGGAGCAAGCCGGATATTTCCACTCGAGGCGGCGAAGCGCTGCACATAGTCCATGTTCGCGTTCGACGCGTAGATGAAGGAGAAGAGGAACAGAATGGTTTCAAGGGACAGGAAGATCTCGACGGCACGGGAGGACGCCGTAAACGGGGAGGGCGCCGTACGCTGGGCGGGCGCCGTGGATGAATGATCGCTTTCTCCGGTGGTCCCCTCTCCGCTTTTTTTCATCGGCCGCTGACGGGCGAGAAGGAAGGCGCCCCAGGGGACGCGGAGACAGAGGATCGCGAAAAAGAGGGAATCGACGATGCCCCTCTCTCTATCCATACCGAAGGGTCCCATGAAGAAGATGGCCAGTCCGACAGCCGAGGTGACGACGATGCCCGCCGCCAGGATTCCGGAAACAGGGCGGGGTTTGGGTCCGCCGGCGGCTGAGCCGCGAGATCGCTTCATACGGTGCGCGCCCCGCGCAGGATCCTCTCCGCGTCCCGCGCCACACGGTCGAGGGAGAATCCCGTGCGCTTTTCGTCCGCGCAGGAGAGAGCCGCGGTTCCCGCAGACACGGCCCACGCGAGACACTCCTCGGGTTGTTTGCCGTCGAGCCACCCCTTCATGAAACCTCCGTCGAAAAAGTCCCCGGCCCCTGTCGTGTCTGTGCCAGATGTGTCCGCACCCGCGGTAGCGATGCCGGGAGCGCAGCCAGCTGTCTTGGAGCGGGCTGCGGACCTGCCGCGAGCCTGAATCCGGGCCGCAGGAACGGAGTATCTCCTGCCGTCCCACAGGGCCGTGGCCCCCTCCTTTCCCCTTTTCATGACCACGACCGGGGTGTGTTCCGAGAGCAGGGAGAGGGCCGTCTCCTCCGCTTCCTGATCAGCCGGGCCGGACAGTCCCGCGAGACGCAGCGCCTCCGCGCGGTTGGGAAGGAAGACGTCTACCTTTCGGAGCGCTTCGGCTATTCCCTTCGTATGAGCGAGAGTCCCCGATGAGGAGTTGCCGTCCATGAATACGAGAGTCCCGCTCCGCCTCACCGCCTTTTCCCCGATGGCGAAGAAGGGACCGTGGTAGAGCGCGGGGATGAAGAGGATCCTCGTCCTGCAGCGGGAGATCGCGCCGATGGCCGCGGGAACGGGCGGATCGGGATCCATGTACGTGATGAACCCCCGGTCCTCGGGAAGACAGACGGAAACGGTTACGCTCCGCAGGGGCCTTCTATGGCGGACGAACAGGGAGGTGTCTATCCCCTCCCGTTCAGCCTCCTCGAGTACCATGCGGCTCCAGATATCGCTGCCCAGGTCCACTGCCCATCCGACCCTGACCCCGAGCCGGTGAAGGGCGAGCACCGTGTTGTAGGCCCCGCCGGGGCGGACGCAGAAGCCGGAACCGTAGAGCTCCTCTCCGGGATGCGGCATCCGGGGGAAGCCGGTGAAGACCAGGTCCATGAAATAGGCGCCGCAGGCGATGACGTCGAAGTCCCTTTTCCCTGACATTCCGGCGGGCCTCATCCGTTCCTTTGCCCGAAGTCCCCGTTTTCCCGCGGGAAGAGGCTGCCGCGTTCCGCTTCGAGATCCCCCACAAGCGCCTGCGCCATGTCGATATCGCCGATCAGGGGATGGAGCGCGAGGGCCGTGCACGCGTTGACGCGGGAGCGCGCGGCAAAGGCTTCGATCGTTCTCTTCTCAAACTCCTTCACCTGGAGCATCAGGCCGAGGCAGTGGCGGGGAATCGGGCCGATCCTCACGGGCGTCAGGGCCGGGAGCACCGGTATCTCTACAACGTCGGTATCGGCCATGCCCGGTATCGAGCCTTGATTTCTAACGTTGACGATCGTCCCGGTCGAGGGGCGCCCGCACAGGCCGCCGATCACGTCGAGGGCCACGCCGGGGTAACCTTCGTGGTCGCGGACGGCCGCCGATATCGCCTTGCGGAAACGGTCCAGCGCGGATCCGGGAGCCGGATCCGTCCGCTCCACCTTCTCGGCGAGGAGGTTCTGCGTGAGCGAGGATTCCTGGCGCGCGAGGATGTAGGCGTAGTAGCGCTCGACCGCGTCCGGGAAAGCCGTCCCAGGCGAAGCGGACGTGGCCGCGGACAGGAGGGGATCCAGTTCCGCCAGGAAGGCACGGTTCATCTCCGTGATCGTCTCTCCTCGCGTCTTCACCTGGCGTCTCTGCGCGGCGAGCGATTCCTCCCTGAAGTAGTAGTAGAAGAGATACTCGTTCGGGATGAGACCCAGGGAGGAGAGAAACCATCCGGGGAAGGGGAACCCGGGAAGTTTCCCTGCCGCCTCGATGGCGCCGAGGATCTCCGGCATCCTGTCCGTAGGCCCGGACGGGCCCTGTTCCATGAATCCGGAGAACCAGCCAAGGTGGTTGAGCCCGAAGTACCGAGGCTCGATCCTCTCCCTCGCCGTTCCCAGCGCGGCCGCCGCTATCCCATGGATCTGGGAAGGCGCGTCGCAGATTCCGACGGTTCGATCCCACTCGAAGAGATTGAAGGCTGCCTCGGTGAGCAGCCCGGAAGGATTGGCGAAGTTGATCAGCCACGCGCCGGGGCTGGTCTTCCTCATCGCGCAGATGATCTCCCCGAGAACGGGAAGGGACCTGAGAGCCATGGAGAACCCGCCGAACCCGGTGGTCTCCTGGCCGAGGACCCCCCTGGCGCGGGCGATCCTCTCGTCTCTGATACGTTCCTCTATGCCTCCGGCGCGGAAGGTGGTGATGACGAAGTCGGATCCGGCAACGGCTTCCGGGAGGGACGCAGTCGCCGTGATCTTCATCTCCTTTTCCACAATGCCGTGCATTTCCGCGAGGCGGGCGGAGAGGAGCCGCATCCGTTCCAGTGCGGTTCCATCTGTGTCCATCAGTACGACATCGGTAATACCGAGCGATGCTGCCCGTTTGCGTATGACGCTGACGAGGAGGGGGGTCCGCAGCCCCCCCGCGCCGATGATCGCTACCCTCATGCCCGTTATCGTTCGGCTGAGGAGGTCTGGCCTCCGGACATCGAGGATGCGCGCAACGCCAGCTTCTCGCGGAGGGTCTTGATGTCCTTGGGAACGAGCACCGCGGCCACGATGAAGAAGAGGAAACAGATGGCCCACGTCGAGGTGCAGATGATGAGGATCGCGTCCTTGAGGGAGGTCTGGTCCGCGATGATGCCCGCGATGAGGGGGGCCAGCGCGGAGCCGATCGACTCGATGAATGCCTGGGTCGCGTTCGCCGTAGATCTGATTTCGGGTTCCGTGACATCGTAGACGATGGAAAGAACGTTGGGTGACGCGAAGGGGATGAATACGGCGGTGGCGCAGAGCATGATCCCGAAGGTGAGGGTGCTCTGGGCCGGCACGCCGATGGTGATCTGCATGAGGACGGCGCCGATCACGACGCCGACCGCGCCGACGATCGCCCTTCCCCGGAGAGTCCTCTTGAAGAGCCGGTCTCCCAGGATTCCGCCGAGGGGGTAGCCGGCCGCGAGGAGGAGAACAGCGGGGATCATCGTGACGAGCATGGTCCCCTCATCATACCCCCTCTCCTTTTCCATGTAGGTGAACAGCCAGTAGGTGATGACGTTCCACGGGAATACGCCGAAGAAGCCCTGCACGAAGAGGATGACGAGGCTTTTCTTCTTGAACAGGCCAAGAGCGGTCTTCCATTCGAAATGGAATTTCCCCAGGCCCTCTCCGCCGACTCCCTCAAGCTCCGGCTCCGACTTTCCCCTGGGGATGTCCTTCACGCCGAAGAAGATGATGAACGCCAGAATGATTCCGAGGGCGCCGGTGATGTAGAAGATCTTTCTCCACCCGATCACGCCGCCGAGGACGAGGGCGAGCGCCATGCCGATGAGGTAGCCGATCGGCTGGGTGACCTGCAGGAATCCGTATACCTTCCCACGGACCTTGGGCGCGAAGTAGTCGGAGATGAGGCTGTAGATTCCCGGATAGCTCGAGTCGTCGATCCCTGTCGAGGCCCGGGTAACGATGAACATCGAGAAATTCGGCGCGATGGCGTTGAGCCAGGTGGTCGCTCCCCAGAGGAAGGAGGCGAGCGCGAGGAGCTTCGGCCTCGCGTAGCGGTCGTAGAGATAGCCCCACAGCGGGTAGGCGATGGCGCCGACGATGAGCGCCCCTGTTGTGACCGCGCCCATCTTCGTGTACGAGATCTTGAATGTGTCGATGATCTGGGACGTGAGCGGCCCGATGAGGAGCTTGTCCGCCTGGTGGAGCAGCATGAAGAAGAAGAACACCCCGAAGACGAACCACCCCCTCCCTTGACTCTGTGCCCGCTCTCTCAGCTTTTCCATGGGTTTTCCTCCTGTCGGCCTGTCAGCGCTTCTATGTACGGGTGAAAACGGACGTATCTGAATCCTTCCCCGAAGGCGATGCCGCGGGACGTTCCGATCGTTCGCGCGGTTTCCCTCACCGCCCACGCGATGGCCCGCCGCGCGAGATCCGCGGGAGATCCGCCGCCTGATTGGGCCCCGCTCGAGCCGGGGACATCTATCGACGCGGCCGCGCCTGAGCCTGGCTCCGGAGCGACGGTTTCCCCGGCGCTTCCGGCGAACAGGGACATGAAAGCGTCAACGGAAACGCCGGCCGCGCCAGCCTGCGTCACGAATTCCCGGAACAGGAATTCCACCTGGCTTTCGTGCGCCAGGAGCGCCGCGATCTTCGTATCGATCGTGGCCGATATATCCACCACCCGGTTGATCCGCGCGGGATCCTCCGAAAAGAAGTACTTCTCCGCCACGAAGTGCGGGGCGAGGCCCGCGGAGGCGTGTTCGGGATGCACGGCTGGCAGGTTTGAAAAGTTGACGGCGTCGCTTGCCGCTTCAGCCACGGCGCGATGATCCGGATGGGGATCACGCTCCGCGGTCGGGTCCTGCGCAAACAGGATGGAAGGCCGGTATGTCCGGATGAGGCGGATGAAACGCTCCCGCAGCTCGCCGACAGGCATGCGGTCAAGGGTGAAATCCCGGTAGCCGAGGAGGATGGGGGGCTGCGCCCCCAGGATCTTCGCGGCCGCTTCCCCCTCTCCGCGCCTGCGCCTGGCCAGGGCCGATCCCCCCTGTTCGAGGGTTCCCGCGGAGCCGTCCGTAGCCACGACGATGACGATCCTGCGGCCCTGTTTCGCTAATCCCGCGAGGGTCCCCCCGGCCGAGAATTCCGCGTCATCCGGGTGAGGAACGAAAACAAGAACCGTTTCCTTCATGGTTCGATCATACCATATCCGGCGCTTGTGTTGCGTAAAATCGAGGTTCGCGGCCGGTCCTCACCGATTTGCGTATCTCTCCCACAGGATCTTCATCGTCTCCTCGAGCCGCGTTCCGAGCGCCTCTCCGCGCGCGGATGTGACGTCGTCCTCGTTGTTCATGACCGCGTAGGGGACCCGGATGCCTCGGACGGCGATGTACGAGGGATCCCCCGCCGAGAAGGACTCCCAGTCGGTATACCTGTACAGACGGGAGAGCTTGGCGTCCGAAAGCCCGTGTTCCAGAATGCTGTCCGGTTTGTCCGGATTGAAGCGTTTCCGGTTCTTGCGCAGCGACTCCTCCCAGGAGACGTCGACGTAGAGAATGGCGCCCCGCTCCAGCATGGCGGGATCGACATGGGAAAAGGCAGCCTCATATCCGCCGTGTTCGGTCCCCCTGGAAAATTCGACGAGCGCCGTGCCCCTCTCCCCGATCGCGGGCTTGTCCCTGACCGCCTTCCGGTAGTCGAGACAGAGCCTGCGGATCAGGAGGTTCCAGAGATCCGCGTGGAGG
>CAZPZF010000084.1:0-12382 GCA_964590705.1 uncultured Spirochaetales bacterium
TGGGCTTCTCCCCTTCAGATAATCGATGATTTCGCTCTTTCCCGCCCCGGGGCGGGCGTTGAGAAAAAGCACGGGGAAATGATCTGTCATACCGGGCCTCCGCTGGAATGATACGTCACGGGGGGTGGCTTTCACAAGCGGAATCCGTCGGAATCCGAGGGAGGACCCCCGGGGCGCGAACACGGCGGCGCGAATTCCGAGGCACGATTCCGGAAGCGCGCGGTCTCCGGGGCTCCCATGGCCTTGACCAGGCGAGAAGCTTCTGATACCCCATGGTATGCGCACAATTCACGCTGCCGTCTTCGACATGGACGGTCTCCTCTTCGATACGGAAAAACTCTTCATGGACATAGGGCTCGAGGCTTCCGCCATGATGGGCCGGCCGGTTCCTCTGTCCGTCTTTCACCGCTGCATCGGCCTAAACAACGAGGACAGCCGCCTCGTTCTGCTCGAGGTTATGGGTCCGTCTTTTGACTACGAGGAGTTCCGCGGAAATTGGCGCAGGCTGCGGGACACGTACATCATCGCAAACGGCGTACCCATGAAACCCGGGGTTCACGGAATCCTGGACCGCGTCTCCGGTTTTGGACTGCCCGCGGCCCTCGCCACCTCTTCCCGGAAGGAAACCGCGGCTTTTTATCTCAACCGCTCGGGCCTGGCCGATCGGTTTTCCGTGGTGGTCGGCGGAGACGAGGTTACCGCGGGAAAGCCCGCCCCGGACCTTTTCTTTCGCGCCGCCTCACTCCTCGGCGTGGAGCCGGAGCGCTGCATCGTATTTGAGGACTCGATTCACGGAGCCAAGGGGGGGCTTGCCGCGGGCATGCGGGTGGTGATCGTCCCTGACCTCATCGATCCCCCGGCAGACCTCAAACGGGAAGTCTTTGCCGTCTGCGAAAGCCTCACGGAAGCTTCTTCCCGTCTCGAGGATTTCCTTGCCTAGATCGCTGACCGCGGGTGGGTACTACACGCCTTCGTGCGGAATCGTGAAGGTGAAACGGGAACTGCCCGGTTCCGGCCTCTGCATCCGAGCGCCGATCTGCAGCGAAAGCCCCTCGATGAGCGATATGCCCAAGCCTTCATCCCGGACTTGCTTGTCCACGGCCGGGAAACCGGGACCCGAGTCTTCATAGGCAAGAACCAGGCTTCCCTCCTGTACACGCGAGGACAGGGAGATCGTTCCTTTCGGGGCGTTTCCAAAGGCGTGCTTCAGCGAGTTGAGGAAGAGTTCGTTGAGGATAAGCCCCAAAGGGATCATGGTATCCATCCGAAGGGGGATCTCTTCCACGTCCATCTCGATCTCTATCTCCTGGTTCGGCGGGGAGATTCCAAGCAGTTTACGGAACAGCTCGGCGCAGTACTCCTTCAGCTGGATCGATGTAAAGTTGCCGGAGCTGTAGAGCTCCTCGTGGACGAGGGCGATGGACATCACCTTGGCCATGATCCCGTTCAGGGTGTTCCGGCTCGAGACGTCCTCGCACCTGCCCTCCTCCAGCCGGAGGATGGAGACGATGATCTGCAGGTTGTTCTTGACCCGGTGATGAACCTCCCTGATGAGGATCTCCCGTTCCTTGAGCAGTCCTTCCAAGATCCTCTTGTCCGCCTCCAGCCTCTCCTGCTCGGCCATCATCGAGGAGATATCGGATGACGTCATGACGCCGGAATCCTCGCCGATACGCTGGAACCGAACCACCACCTTCCGGATCGCTCCGTCCGGTGACCGCTTGGTGATCCGGAAGTCTTTTCCACTCCACGCCGAATCCACGTCCCTGGACGGATCGGGGAAATCGGCGGCGGCCGGGAGAACCCTCTCGAGGAAGGTCGTGATATGCGTGTCCTTCTCCACGTCGAAACCGTAGATATCCCGGTGCCCCTTGTTCGTTCTGACGATACGGCCGCCCTTGCCGAAGAGGCAGATCGCGACCGGCGAAATTTCGATCACGTGGCTTAACTCGGCCTCGGTCCGCAGGCGGCCCGCCACGATCCGGTTCAGCGTCGCCGCTATCTGTTCGAACTCGCTGATCCGAAAGAGGGAGAGGTCGAGTTTTTCGTTTTCCGCCTGCTTCTTAGAGAGGAAGCTCGTGATGCTGTGGACCTGCGCTTTTATGGCGAGGAAGAGCCTGCCCGCCATGAGGATCGAAAGGGCAAGGCCCGCGACGAGGAGGAGGGCGAGGAGCGCAGCGTTGGTGACGAAGTTCCGCCTCGCTTGGCGGCTGCGCTCCGCAATAGCAGGCTCCACGCTGTCGAGGTAGAAGCCGGCTCCGATGATCCAGTCCCATGGATGGTATCCGACCACGAAAGATACCTTCCTGGAGACGGTTTCGGAACTTGGGCGCTTCCATCGGTACGAGATGAAGTCGCCCTCGGGCTTTGCCGCGGCAGCCCTCTCCGCGTCGAACACGTTGATCCCGTCTTCGTCAACTATGTCCGATATGTTGATGTCGATCATATCCGGCTGCGCGCCGTTCATGAGGGTCTTTCCCGTGTTGTCGACAACGAAAATATAGCCGTCCTCCCCGAAGCGGATCTCACGAATGTACGCAAGGATGTTCTTCTGAATAGCCCTGTCTATGTCCTCCACGTATTCGCCGAGGCCGATGATCCACCCATACGGCTCTAAGTCTACGATATAGGCGGGTTTTTCATGTACAGTGTCCAGTTCGCCTGACCTGGACCAGCAATAGGACAGAAACCCGGAACCATCGCGCCGAACGGTCTCGAATTGGGTACGCATGATCTCGGCGTACTGGGGAGGTAGGCCGCTGAACAGGTTCCTGCCCTCCATGCGGGGATCCTCGGGCCACAGCAGGGCCGTCCCGTCAGACAGCGCGATGAAGAAATACTCTCTGCCGTCTTCGTATGCGACGCTCCGCAGCGCCTCGACCGCCAGGCCCTCGACCCGGCTTTGGGGCAATACCCCTCCGTAGGATTCGTGGAGGCGGGAGACGATGCGGTATCCGGTCATCGCCCGATACTGGATGAGGTTCCGAAATTCCCTGGCGCCGAGGTCGTGCTGATACAGGATGTACCTGAGTACCTTTTCCACTTCGCTTTTAATCAAGGCGCGCTGCCCTTCCTCGTATTCCCTCCTGGCGTCTTTCACCTCCGCCCGGAAATCGACGACCTGAACCGCGAGGTCGACGGCGATGATGAAGACATAGATGAGGGACATGGAAATGATGATTCTGAGGAAGAACTGTTGAAACAGGGGTTTGGAGGAGAGCTTTTCTCCCCCTTTACCTGGCAGGATCATTGCGGTTCGCGCTCCTTCCGTCATTATAGGAAATGCGGCTTGTTTTCGCCATGGCTTCCGCGTTACGCGGGCAGACGCTTTTCCTAACGCCCCGTCTAGTGTAGAATGGCGCCACGAAACGATCTCGCGGAAGGCCGCGGGGGGTTACCCCGCGCGCGAATCAAGAACCACACAATGGCAGCTGATGCTCGGGAACTGCGGGAGGAAAACTGCCGGGAGCGTAGGAGCAGATGGAGAACCGCCGTTTCATCGCAGAGGGGCATCTGATCGATTCAGGAATCCTTGCCAACATCCTCAATCTCGTCATCGAGGAGGGGGCCGACTACACGATCCACGATTTCATCATCGGAAAAACCAACATGAACCCCTCACACCTCGACATCGAGATTCACGCCGAGACCGGGGAATTGCTCGAAGGGGTCACGAAGAAGCTGGTGCAGCTCGGATGCTATGAGAAGATGGTTCGGGAGGCCCTGTGCGTCCCCTCGCCGAAAGACGGCTGCGTTCCCGACGATTTCTACTCGACGACCAACCACCGGACCGAGGTCTTCATCGACGGAGCGTGGAGGGAGGTTGCGGACCAGAGGATGGACGGGGTGATCGTCGTGTCCGGAGACGGCCCTCACTGCAAGAAGCTGCGCGACGTGAGAAGGGGAGACAGGATCGTATGCAGCCCCGAATCCGTCAGGGTCTTTCCTCCCCAGAGGGAGCGGCACGCTGATTTTTTCGGTTTCATGTCCGGTGACGTCTCCTCCGAACGGAGCGTCGACGTAGCGGTCGCCAAGATTGCCGAGGAGCTCAAGGCCGAGAAGCGTGACGGCGGTAAGGTGGTTGCCGTCGCCGGTCCGGTGGTGATTCACACCGGCGGCGGACCGGCTCTGGCCGGCCTTGTAAGGGGGGGGTATATCGGCGGTCTCCTCTCGGGGAACGCCCTCGCGGTTCACGACATCGAGTCGGTCCTCTATGGCACGTCACTGGGGGTCGACCTCGTGACCGGGCGGCCCACACCGGACGGACATAAGAACCATATGCGGGCGATCAACGTCGTTCGCGGGCACGGCTCGATACGGCAGGCCATCGAGGCAGGGGCCATCGGCCGCGGCGTCATGTTCGAGGTGCTCGCCGCGGGAATTCCATATTGCCTCGCCGGATCCATCAGGGACGACGGCCCCCTGCCAGAAACCGAAACGGACATGATCCGGGCGCAGGCGAAGTACGCCGAGGTGATCCGGGGCGCGAGCATGGTGTTAATGCTATCCTCAATGCTCCATTCGATCGGGACGGGAAACATGCTTCCCTCCTACGTGAAGACCGTCTGCGTCGACATCAACCCGGCTGTCGTCACCAAGCTCTCCGACCGCGGCTCGAGCCAGACCATCGGAATCGTGAGCGACGTGGGACTGTTCATCAGGGCCCTTGCCGAAAGACTCGGAATTTCATAAGGAGCTGTATTCGATGAATATCGACGTGAAAAACCTCCATCCCCTGGAGATCAGGATCCTCCTCCTGCCCGAGGGGGATCTTACCGTGGAACGGATGGCTGCGGAACTCTCCTTCAATACGGGGCAGTCCAACCAAGCCATGAGCTGGCTCCTTGCGAAGGGGTTCGTGGAGGAGGTTGCCAGGGCGGTCTCCGTGGAATACGAGCTCACCGAACTCGGCGAAGCGTACCGAACCGGCGGGACCCCGGAGGAGCGGATGCTCTCGCTCCTCGCGGCGGAGGGCCCAATGACCCTGCCGGAGATATGCGCTCAGCTGGGCATCGAGAATAAGGACGCTGGATCATCGTTCGGGATCCTATCCCGCGAGGGGATCCTCCGGATGGATCCTGACAAGCGTGTTTCGACCGCGAGCCTTGAACCCTCGCCCCGGATGACGACTATACGCTCGCTCCTCGAGCGCGGAAAGAGAGGACCGCTTCGTGAAGGCGACCTTTCTCCGGCCGAACGGGAGACCATCGCCCAGATCAGCAAGAAGCGGGGAGCGGCCACGGCTCCGTTTCGCGCGGGAGAGAGGGAGACCCTGACCTGGCGGGTGACATCAGCGGGGAGAGAGGCTGCAGCGGCCCTGAGGAGCCTCGGGGTGACCGGACAGGAGGAGGGAGCCCTAACCGCCGAGATGCTTTCATCCGGCTCCTGGAGGGGAAAGCGCTTTCGGCCCTACAATGTCGATACCCCACCGTCGCGGGTTTCAATCGGGCGGAAGAACCCCTACTGCGAGTTCCTCACCTCCGTGAAGAACAAGCTCGTGTCACTCGGCTTCGAGGAGTTCGACGGCCCCCTCGTTGAAACCGAGTTCTGGAACTCCGACGCCCTGTTCATGCCTCAGTTCCACTCGGCCCGCGACATCCACGATGTCTACTATATCGCGAAGCCTACCCATGCCCGCGAAATTGAGCAGCCCTACCTCGACAGGGTGGCGGAAGCCCACGAGACGGGAGGGGGCACCGGAAGCCGCGGGTGGATGTACTCGTTCGACCGCGACTTCACGAGACGCCTCATCCTTCGAAGCCACGGGACCGTCCTCTCCGCCAAGACCCTTCCGACGGCCAAGGTGCCGGGCAAGTACTTCGGCGTCGTCCGGTGCTTCCGCTACGATCAGGTCGACGCCACGCACGGGGCGGACTTCTACCAGACCGAAGGGATCGTCCTCGGCGAGGACGTGAACCTGAGGACCCTGCTCGGTCTCCTGCGGATGTTCGCTGAGGAGGTGGCCGGAGCCACGGAGGTGAAATACGCCCCTGCGTACTTCCCGTTCACCGAGCCGTCTATCGAGGTCCACATAAAGCACCCTGTACTCGGCTGGTTCGAGCTCGGTGGCAGCGGAATCTTCAGGCCGGAGGTCACCAAACCGCTGGGCGTTGATGTTCCGGTCCTCGCGTGGGGACTCGGGATCGACCGAATGGCCCTGATGACCCTGGGTCTCAACGACCTCAGGGAGCTGTTCACCGGCGATATCGACAGCGTGCGGATGAGGACAAGGAGATAGTCATGCCCAAGATCGAAGTATCCATGGACGCCCTGTGGCGGTTCATCGGCGCCTCCCTTTCGACGGAAGAGCTTGAGAGGATCCTCCCCTACGCAAAGGCGGAGCTGGACGGCGTCGACGAGGACCGGGGGATCCTCAAGATAGAACTGAACGACACAAACCGCCCCGACCTCTGGTCCACCGCGGGGCTGGGCCGGCAGCTCCGGCTGTATCGTGCCGGCGCGGCAGAAGCGATCCCGAAATATCCCTTCTTCTCCACCAAGGAGAAGGCCGCGGACTTCGACGGTCGGATCGTCGAGGTCGATCCCGCGCTCAGGGAGGTGCGGCCCTATATCGTCGCCTTCTGCCTGTCCGGAAAGTCGGTAGACGACGCTCTCCTCACGGATCTCATCCAGACCCAGGAGAAGCTCTGCTGGAACTACGGCAGAAAGCGGAAGTCGATCGCCATGGGAGTCTACCGGAACGACATGATCGCGTACCCGGTCCGCTACCGCGCCGCAGATCCTGACGCCACCCGTTTCGTGCCCCTGGGAATGGAGAAGGAACTCTCTCTCCGGGAGATCTGCCGCGAGCATCCAAAAGGTAGGGAATTCGGCTGGATCGTCTCCGATTTCGCGAAGTATCCATTCCTGACAGACGCCGACGGTGATGTCCTCTCCTTTCCCCCCGTGATCAACAGCGCGCGCATCGGGGCGGTGGAGACCGGCGACGCGAACCTTTTTGTCGAATTGACGGGTACTGATATCTACTCGCTAACCCTGGCCGCCTCAATCGTAGCCTGCGACGCGGCGGACGCCGGGCATACCATCCTCCCCGTGAGGATCGCGTACCCCTACGACACCCCGTTCGGCCGCGAGGTGGTCACCCCCTTCTATTTCCAGGAGCCGCTTGACGTGCCCGTCCCGGAGATCGGCAGGCTCCTCGGCGACCCTATCGGCGCGGAAGAGGCCGCGGACTGCCTAGTCCGCATGGGCTGCCCTGTAGAGATCAAGGGGCAGACGATACGGGTTACGGTTCCCGAGTACCGCAACGACTTCCTCCACCCCGTGGACGCTATGGAGGACGTGATGATGGGCCGCGGCATGGAGAGTTTTACGCCGGTCATGCCGAACGATTTCACGATCGGCAGGCTCACGCGGGCGGAGGAGTTCATCCGCCAGGTCAAGGACATCATGGTGGGCCAGGGTTTCCAGGAAATGGTCTACAACTACCTCGGGTCCCGCAGGGACTTCGTCGAGAGGATGGGAAGCGCGGGAGACAGAATCATCAGGATCTCGAACCCCATGACGGAAAACTACGAGTATGTGCGGGACTCGATCCTCCCCTGTCTTTTGGAGTCCGAGTCCGTGTCCGGGAAGGCCGCCTATCCCCACCGGATCTTCGAGGTAGGCAAGGTCGCGTATCTCGAGCCTTCCGATGTCACCGGCTGCGTGACCAGGAACAAGATCGGGATCCTCGTGGCCGAACGCGAGGCCGGGTACAGCGGGATCAGGGCCGTCGTTTCCGCGCTCTTCTACTACTGCGCGAGGGAGTATTCGGTCCGTGCCGGGAACGACCCCCGTTTTATCGCTGGTAGATGCGCGGATATCATGTATAATGGAACCGTGGTCGGGGTCATGGGGGAAGTGGATCCCCAGGTTCTCACGAACTGGGGCATCGGGATTCCCTGCGTAGCCTGCGAGATGGATCTTGACGGGATGCTCGGGTAAGGGAGGGCGGAGATGGAAGCGAAACTGCGTGTTGTTGATCTCTCATGGGAAAAGGACTGCAACATCATCGTGGGACAGTCGCATTTCATCAAGACGGTCGAGGATCTGGCGGAGATCCTCGTAGGATCGGTTCCCGGGATCGGCTACGGCCTCGCTTTCTGCGAAGCCTCGGGACCCTGCCTGATACGGACGGAGGGGAACGACTCGGTCCTCGTTTCGAACGCCGAGGCGTGCGCCAAGGCCGTGGGCGCGGGTCACAGCTTCTTCCTTGTCCTCCGGAACGCCTACCCGATCAATGTGCTGAACCAGATAAAAAATTGCCACGAGATCGTGAACCTCTTCGCCGCCACGGCTAACCCTCTGCAGATAGTGGTTGCCGAATCCGCGCAGGGAAACGGGATCCTCGGCGTCATCGACGGGCACGCGCCCAAGGGGATAGAGACGGACGATGACAAGAGGGCTAGAAAGGAGATGCTGAGGAAATTCGGATACAAATTCTCCGTGTGAGGCTGCCGCGGCATCGGCGCGGCCCCATCCGGGAATCGACAGATATTAAGGTATCGAGGGATAATGGAATGAAAAAAGTGCTCGTGATAGACGAATCCTCCCTGTTCCGCGACTATCTGATGAAGAAGCTGTCACGCCTGAACTTCGAGGTCGTACAGGCCATGAACGGGCTGGACGGGATGGCGAAGATGCGCAGCGAGATGCCGGATCTCGTCATCATGGACTATTACCTCTCCAGGAAGAGCGCGCAGGAGGTGTTGACGGAGAAGAAACAGAACCCCAACACCGCCAAGATACCAATCATCATGGTGTCGGCAAAGGTCGACAAGCAGAAGATCCTGGAAACGGTCAACTTCAACGTCAAGAAGTTCTATACCAAGCCGGTCAAGATGGAGGCCCTCATCAAGGGAATTTCGGAGATCCTCGGGGTGACTCTCGCGGTGGATACGACCCCCTGCATCATCGAGGCCCATTTCAACGAGGACATCCTGTTCATCGAGATCTCCCAGGGACTGAACTGGGAGAAGCTCGACCTCCTCAAGTACAAGATCGTGGAACTTCTGGAGCTGTACCAGGTCAAGATCCCCAGGGTTCTCGTGATGATGTCCGGTCTCGAGCTCGCCGAGGCGGATGGCGAGAAAGTAAAGGCCCTGTTCAACACGATCCTCGAGGCGGGGAACACCGTTCCGAAACTCGTGAAGATCCTCACCACATCGGGCATCGTTTCCAAGATCCTCGAGTCGGACAAGGAATTGTGCAAGATCGGGATCTACGCCGGGCTCGAGCAGGCCATGGACGAACTGCTCGGGCTTAGGCCCGACGCCATCGCTCACGACCAAGTGGCTCACGACAAGCTCCTCACCATGAGCAAGCCGAAGAAGGAGAAGGAGGAGTCGTTCCAGCTCAGGTTCGACCGGGATAGCTCCGAACGGAAACCGCTCAAATTCGATTCCCTGTTCCCCGGAGCGAAGATCGCGGTGGTGGACGACGATATCGTGATTCAGGAACTTCTGAAAACCGTTTTCTCGGAAACCAAGATGGAGATCTTCTCCTACGAGAACGGCAAGGAATTTGTCAAGCAATTGGACGCAATCTCCTTCGACGTGGTGTTTTTGGACCTCATGATGCCGGAGATGAACGGCTTTCAAGTTCTCCAGTACCTGAAGCAGATCGGCAAGGAGCTTCCCATCATCGTCTTCAGCGCCCTTTCCAAGAAGGAGACCGTGGTAAAGGCGGTAAGCTACGGAATCACAAGCTACATGATCAAACCGCTGAAACCGGAGAAGCTCATGCAGAAGGCCCTGGAAGTCCTGAACAGCAACTTCTGAACCGCGAGGGGGGCGCCGTGGAACTGAAGGCGGAAATATTCAAGGCTGTCTTTTCCGACTTTCCCGTGGGCATGCTGGTCCTGGGAAAGGGTGGAAGGATCCTGTCCGCCAACGCCGCCATGGCCCGCATGCTCGGCTATACCAAGGAGGAGCTGCAGGAAACCGATCTCGCGGAGCTCATCCATCTCGTGGACAGGGAGCACCTTGTCACCCAGCTCGCGGCGGTCACCGGGGGACAGCGGGAGCACATCGCCACCGAGGTGCGCTACATCCAGAAGACGGGGAAGTCCGCATGGTGCCGGATGAACATCTCCTACGTACAGCATCCCGGTAAGGAGGGGCGTTTCCTCTTCGCCTTGATCGAAGACATCTCCAGGCAGAAGCTCCTCGAGGAACAGCTCACCGCGGCCAAGGAGGAGGCGGAGAAGGCCACCCAGATCAAGTCAGATTTCCTGGCCAACATGAGCCACGAGATCAGGACGCCTATCCACACGATCATCGGCATGACGGAGCTCCTGAGGGAGACCTCCCTCGACCCGGAGCAGCAGGAGTACACGAAACAGGTGGGCTTTTCCGCGGACGTCCTTTTAAGCCTGATCAACGACATCCTCGACTTCTCGAAGATCGAGGCGGGCAAGCTCGCGTTGGAGGTGATCGATTTCGACCTCTACGAGACGATAGAAGGCGCTGTCGACCTCGTCACCCTGGAGGCGCACAAGAAGGGATTGGAGGTGGGGGTCTTCATCACCCAAGGGGTTCCCCGTTTTCTCCGGGGAGACCCCGTGCGTCTGCGGCAGATCGTGATGAACCTCTTCAGCAACGCCGTGAAATTCACCACAAAGGGAGAGATCATCGTGGAACTCCGGACGGAGCGCGTCGAGGAGAACGACGTGATCGTCCGGTTCATGGTACGGGATACGGGGATAGGCATCCCCGAAACCAAGATGGAGAAGCTGTTCAAGGACTTCTCCCAGGTCGACTCCTCGACCACCAGGAAATACGGCGGCACGGGCCTGGGGCTTTCGATCTCGAAGAAGCTGGCCCAGCTGATGAAGGGGGAGATCGGCGTGGAAAGCGTCGAGGGAAAGGGATCGACCTTCTGGTTCACGGCTCGTTTCGAGCGCAAGGACTCGGCCCCGATACTCGATTCCCGGCTCAGCGGCGATTTCTCCGCCCGGAAGGTCCTCCTGGTCGACGACAACGACTCCGCGCGGCGGATCGTCCAGTCCTATCTCTCCGAATGGGGCTTCTCCGTCTCAGCCGTGGAGTCGGGAAGGAAGGCGCTCACCGTCCTGCGCAGCGAGGCGGGGGCGGGGAAGCCCTTCGATTTCTGCCTTATCGATCTGCTCATGCCGGGGATGGACGGCTGGCAGCTGGCCAGCGAGATCAACGCCGACCGCTCCATCAACGCGACTCGCCTGTTCCTCCTCAGCCCTACGGGTAAGAGCGGCGACGAGGCCAAGATGAAGCTCCTCAAGTGGTTCGACGCGTATCTGAGCAAACCGATCAGGAAGCTCGAGCTCTTCGAGACCATGCACAAGGCCATGAACGTCGATGTCGACCTGGAGAGCGTCGAGGAGGAGGCGAGCCTCGTACCGGTCGAGGAGGCGGCGGGTCCCGGAGCAACCGCGGCCCTTCCCCTCCTCGTAGCCGAAGATCATGTCGTGAACCAGCAGCTGTTCAAGACGATCCTGGAGAATTCCGGGTACTCCGTGGATCTGGCGGCCAACGGGAAGGAAGCGGTCGAGGCCGCGGCAAGGAAACGATACGGCCTCATCTTTATGGATGTCCAGATGCCCGTCATGAACGGGTACGAGGCGTCGATGACGATACGGAAGTCGGGGAACGATATCCCGATCATCGCGGTCACCGCGAGCGCCATCAAGGGGGAGCAGCAGAAGTGTCTTGAGGCGGGCATGAACGACTTCCTCACAAAGCCCTTCAAGAAGCGGGATCTCCTCCCCGTGCTCGAGAAGTGGCTCGTGCGGGAAAGCCAGGAGCCGGCTAGTTCGCCGGCTGAGAAGCCCGACGGGCCAGGGCCGGAGGATGCCGCGGCCATCTTTGATTTCGAGGGTGCGGTCGAGACCTTCATGGGCAAGCGGGACGTGGTGCTCCGCCTGCTCGGCACCTTCACGAAGAAGGTCGAGGGGCAGATCCTCGCCATGGAATCGATGCTCTCTTCCCAGGATCTTTCCGCGCTCAGGGGCGAGGCCCATTCCATCAAGGGCGGCGCGTGGAACCTGGGCGCCAAGCGTCTCGGCGACGCGGCAAAGGCGCTCGAGGACGCTTCCGCGGCCGGCCAACAGGCCGAGGCCTCGGACGCCTACGCGGGGCTCAAGCGGGAGTTCGCGGCTTTCACGGGGTTCGCGGCCACCGTGCTGAATAAGGAACCGGGCGCCGCCCCTTCACCCTAGCGTTCCATCACCCGGAAAGGGCGGGACGCGCGCTCCAGCAGCTTCCTGATCCCGGCCATCTCGTCCCGACGATAAGCCCGGATGAAAACCCGGGCGTCCCAGGGCCTCGACGACCGATGCGCTTCCCAGTTCGAGGAAGGGGCCTATCGGTTTCTCCCCGCGGGAAAGCTTTTCCTTCAGGATGTT
>CAZPZF010000085.1:0-12259 GCA_964590705.1 uncultured Spirochaetales bacterium
CTTCTCGATGATCGGGAGCCAGTTGTCGAAGAGATAGCGGGTCATCTCGAACTGGACCCGGTGATCGTCGATGGCGATGTTCGCGGGCATGATGAGAGGGTTCTTGTCCCCCTTCTCCCACAGGGTATGGATGACCGCGGCCATAAGGCGCAGAACGCCCCGGGTGCGCTGGAATTTCAGAAGGGTGGACCAGTCGGTGTAGAGACGGTCAAAGACCTCCGGGTGAATGGGGTACGCGGCCTTGATCCGCTTCTCGTAATCGGAGGTCCGGCATTCCGGGGGGAATTCCTGCTGCTGAGACTGATAGAATTCGGCAAAGGCGCGGGCGACGACATCCCGGTCCCGGAAGCTGGCGGGATCGGAGAGAGGCTCAAAGAGCCTTCTCCGCACGATCTCGAACCCCTCCTCCGCGCTCGCGGGGCGCCACGATGATTCTATTCTGCCGACGACATTCCGCAATCGTACCAGGGCCTCCCGCCCCCGCTCGCCGCCCACCTCGGCATCATCCGCCAAGGTATGCGGGGAGCCGGTGTCGTCCGAAGCGGGAAGGCTGATAACCAGCAGGGTCCTGGGGGCAAGCTTTGCCGATTCGGTGAGGGCTTGGGCGAAACTGAAGTGGGTTTCAAAGCTCCCGGCCGGGAGATCGCTCTGATCATGAAGCTGACGGGCGTAAGCCACCCATTCATCGATCAGGATGAGACACGGGCCATATTCATTTAAAAGCTCCCTGAGGACATCGCCCGGGTTTGTGGCGTTCGCGTCATCGGCGGCGATCCGCGAGAAGGCCTTTTTGCCGCCAAGCTGCCAGGCAAGTTCCCCCCAGAGCGTACGGACAATAGTTCCGTCTTCCTTTACCGACGGATTCCCCGGGGATATCTTGTTTCCCACAAGCACGACACATTTCGCGGGGGGGACCGATTTGACTTCCGCCTCTTTCAGCACCTCGTCGATCCCGACAAACTCCGCCGGATTTGCCCCGGAGAAGAGGTGATACAGGGCGAGCATCGAGTGGGTTTTTCCTCCACCGAAGTTGGTCTGCAACTGGACAACAGGGTCGCCTCCCGAACCGGAGAGACGCCGGACAGCGCCAGACAGGAGCCCCTTGAGGCTCGTCGTAAGATAGGTCCTACGGAAGAACTCCACGGGGTTGCGGTATTCGTCCGATCCCTCCCCTAGATGGACCTGCCAGAGATCCGCGGCGAATTCCGCCTGCTGGTATTTTCCCGAGGCGACATCCCGGTGGGGGGTCACCACTTCCCTCCACGGTTTGAGATTCCCCGTAACCGCGCTCTCTATTATTGTCCCCGCCTCCTTCCGTTTCTCGTTCCGGACCTGTTCATCGAACCGGATGCGGAGGAGCTCGTTCTTCATCCTCCCCACTTCCTCGGCCTCTGCCGCGGAAACCGCGGCAAGGAGCCTTCCGGCGGAATCGAGGATCCGGTAGGTATCGTCGGAGCTGAAGGTGGCCTGGTGGGCCCAGTTGTTCCGGTGCTCCCGAAGCTCGCTTACCAGGCTCCGTTCGGCGTGGCCCAGCGTCTTGTTGTAGATAGTGTTCCAGTTGCTCCACATGAAGGAAAGCAGAGCGGAGACATCCCACGCGCGTATTTTCTTCCCGAAAAGCATCCGGTCGTTACCGGTAAAATCATCGATGACCCGCTCCGCTTCAGCGGACCCCAGACGGGCAGAGACTTCCCGTTCGGCGTACGGGGCAAGCCCCTTTTTCAGGAGATCCATCGCTTTTCCCACCCGCTCGTAATTACTGACAGCCATTATCGACGCTCCTTTTCCCATTGATTTTCATTTCGTTCCTTACTCATTTCCATGGAATTCCTGACCGCGGTTTCCATCCGCTCAAACTCATCATCGCTGATTTCGGAGAAGAGCTTCCTCTTTCCGCGAGATACCCTGCCGTTCCCCTGGAGGCAGAGGCGGACAAAGAGATCGAGATTCCTGTTCGGCATATCCACCACCGCTCCCGCGCCTGATCTGGCCGCGTCGAAAAGCGTAAGAAAATCGAGTTCCGCACCAAATTCCCGTTCAACCGCGTCGCGGATGAACCCGAACAACGCCTCGGTCTGACGAGTGAGATCCGGATACCGGTAGCGTGCGGCCGTGTCCCCTAAAACCGTCATGACCCCGTTTTCGTCGAGCCGATATTCAACGAAACCATTGATATCCCGCGAATAGTCCTCAAGAGCGGCCTCGTAATCCGCCAGCCGGGCAAGCATGGCCGCGGATACGGGGAACACGATCCCTTCCGGGGTGAAACCGCCCGCTGCGAGGGCGTGATGGATCAGAAACCGATGGAGCCTTCCGTTGCCGTCCTCAAACGGATGGAGAAACACGAACCCGAATCCGACAACCGCGGCAATGATGACCGGATGGACCGCCCCCCTTTCCATGGCTTCCCAGGCGTTCATCCACCCTTCCATCAATCCCGGGATGTCTTCAGGCTTCGGCGGAACGTAATGGACGATCTCTCGGTTGGGACCGATGGTCTGCCCGACATAGGTCTGGTTTTTCCGGAACCCGGAGGCCGCGTACCGATCCTCGACAATGACGTTTTGGAGCTTGACCAGCTCAGCTTCCGAACGGATGTTCCTGTTTCCGGCACGGCGGAGAAGTTCCATGAAGCGGGTGGCTCGGCGTGAATCAGCCGCGGCTCCCTCTATCTCCCAGGATGACCTGGTTTCCCGCGCGGAGAGGCAACGGACGGCCCGCGATACGATTCCGGGAGGATACCCGGAGAGCTTTTCGCGTATGGCGGTATCGATGCCTGAGGCATCGAACTCCTGCAATGCCGCGGTCTTCCGCACCAGGGGGCACCACCGAGGTTCGCCGGGAAGGTTGTTCACGATCCGCTGCCGCCTGATCCGCGGCGCCGCGGTTTCTTTGGAAAAGGTATAATACCTGGCGGGGTCCAGAACCGGCACGTAGTTTCCCTGTTCAAGGTCCGGCACGGGTACCGTTTTTCCGGTGAGCCATTCGTAGAGGAACCAGGCGATACGGACATACCTCCCCGTCGGCGCGGAGCGGACCAGATCCGCGATATCGTTTTCCGATACAGCCGAAAAGAAAGCGGTCAGGATCTCGAGATCCACCCCCTCATGCTTGAGGGCGAACTGGATATGATCCTGCCACCTGTCCCCTGGATCGTAGCGCTTCGGGTAGTACTCTTCTTCCTCACGGCCTAGTATGATGCTTTTCCGATCGCTCTTTCCGTGGATGGAGGAGAGGATGCGAGGCATGCGCACATCGAGGCTGAATCTGTCCATGAGAAAGGAGTAGCCCGCGGGTTTCATTTCTTTCCTCTCCGGAAAAACGATTAGAAACAGCCTGATTTTCCGTAAAATTATTACCCCACGCAGGTGAGATGTCAAGTAAATATTGATAAAAAGATGCGAAATGAATACTATTGAAGCAGGGAGATCGATATGGCAAAGACGATAACCGTCAGGGTAGATGACAATGTCTATGAAATACTTAAAAAGGCAGCGGCTGGTCAGAAAAGGACGATATCGAACTATATGGAATACGCGTCCCTGAATTTTACGGTCAATGAGAGCATTGTCGATGACGATGAGATGAATGAAATCCTTCTTTCCGCTGAGGATGTCAAGAGGGGGCTGAACGACATCGCGGCCGGCAGGTACAGCGTCATTGGGTAAGTACAGAATCGCGGAGACCGAAACCTTTGGAAGGAAGATTCTGTCAACGGACTATAAGCGCCTGTATAAAAAAATCCGTGACTACGTATATCCGGTTTTGAGAGAGAATCCGTCTTTCGGGCCAAATATCAAGAAACTCAAAGGTGAATATAAGGACATATACAGATTCAGGATCGGGAACTATCGATTGTTCTATACCGTATCGGAAGAGACGGCGATCGTCTTCATCATCGATATCGAAGCGTGAAAGGGCGCCTATACATGACCGATAGTACTATCTGTTGACATGATTTATCGATATGGCTATGGTAAGATATGGGGGCTATCGATGAATACCGTTACTGTTTCCAGTAAATTCCAGGTTGTTATCCCAAAAGAAATCAGAGAGGATGTAGGCCTGAAAGCGGGAACAATCATGGAAGTGATAACCTATGGAAGCCGGATTGAACTGATCCCTATTCAGCCTATTGAAAATTTGAAAGGAAAGTTAAAGGGAATCAATACGGAAATTGAACGGGAAGATGATCGGCTATGAATATCGTCGATTCGTCATGCTGGCTGGAGTACTTCGCGGGAACGGCTGTGGGAGATTCGGTGGCACAGGTACAAGAGGAAGGAGTAGCCCGCGGGTTTCATTTCTTTCCTTTTCTGAAAAACAGTTTTAATTCCTGAAAAACGATTAGAAATGGCACTATTTTCCGTAAAATTATTATCCTAAGCGGTTGGGATGTCAAGGAAAATAACATTCTGAAAAGATGATTTCGGTCAGTGTGGATTCTATATGATAGTCCCTGAGTATTCCTAGTATTTTCCGGTAATAAGAAATGATTGGAAATCAGAGGTTTCTACCGATATAACATTATAATTACCGGATGAGATTGGCATATATGGGCCTGATGCGATAATAGTCCCGCCTTGGCAGATATCCACATCGCTAAACATATTTGTATTTGTCATACCGATTTCTGCATCTTTCATTATTCTCTCTAATTTATCCATAGCGCCTCCTAGTATATTATCGCGAATTGTTTATGTCAACTTAATCTCTTCCCACCCTGATGATAGTTTTGGGGTACCTATTCGATAATTCAGATCAGGCAATCTACTCCCAATAATTTTACCCCGGGTAATGAACATTTCTGAGTGATGATAGCTCTCAATAGCTGCATGCTTAAGTTCGAAATCAATAATTGGACCTTGTTTAGTCGAAATATTCTGTAGAGCATTTGCCCATACCTGCTGAGCAAGTTGTGGTGGCATATTTAAAGGTATATTTACAATCGGAGGAGGTTCAAGAAGAAAGGTTGAATCTGGATGTTTAAGATATTCGGCGGTGACATCAAATGTTTCACACATCTTCATCTCTTCCTCCATATCTTTATAAACACCCCATATTAAACCTTCAATCTTCTCATCAGATTCTAATATATTCAAGCCGAGTTCTTCTGCTTCACTTTTTGAAACTGCATGACCATGGCTGAAATAGTTTTTACTCAATTTTTGTGCAATAATATCCGCTTTTTGTGCATCGGTATCAGTCATATGTAATTTAAGTAATCTTGCGGCCATTGTTATAGATTGCATAGAGGCTCGTTTTGAAGCGCCTATAACACTTGGCTCAATTTGGGTTACCAATTGTGATAATAACCCAACTTTTTCTCTTTGCTCGGTTATGCCTGCTTCTTCCTTTAAAAATTTCGTATAGGCTGAAACATCTTCGTATGCAAATTGCTGCGGCCCATCTTTTCTATTTACTGTAATCTGGGGATCTACAGGACCAAGTGAAGCTAAGGGATGCATAAATATCTCATCGCATCCTACAGCGATTAATGTAGCTGCACTGAAAGCACAGTATGGCACAAGGCATGTTATTTTACCTTCTTTTCCAAGATATTCCCTCAACATAGTGATTATCCGCCATGAAGTAAGCCCATCCCCGCCAAAACTATTTATCAGAAGGTCGATATTTTTTGGTTTTTCTTTATAGAATTCCAGTTGATGAATAAACTGTCTAATTGCGTCATACGCAATATTTCCTGCTGCATTTGTTCTGCTGCTCGTTATATACGTGATAACAGGACGTTCTCTTATTTTTTCCAATTCTTTATACAATTTTTTCCTAGCTTTATAACTCATACTTTCCTCCTGCAATGTTTTTCTAAATTCATATTATACGTTCAGAACTCAAGTTCCTCCTGAAGCTTTTCTCCTTTACCTCTTCCCTCCTGCGACAGCCTGATGATCTCAGGCCAGCTCTGGACCAGGCCGTTGTACGATAACGCGAGGGCGGAGCGCTTCTTGCGCTCGCAGAGAGCAAAGAGGCGGTAGGCCAGCTCCCGCGCTGTTTCAGCGCCCGCACCGAGCTTCGCCGCGATACCCGCGGCGGAGCGTTCCCCTTCCTTTTCCAGGGTCCGCACCAGGTGATGCACGCTTTCCCAGGAGCTCAGGCGGCTGTCCTTCCCCGGATCCCAGCCGGTGTCCAACTCTTCCGGCTTGAGCAGCCGCACCTTGCCTCCCCGTGACGCCAGGATTCCGGCCTCAACCATGCCTGAAACGCTGGTGTTCTTGGCCTTTGAGAGGGTCTCCGCGGTTCCGTATTCACCCTCCGCGAATCCGTACTGCTCGAACCAGGAGAGGGCCCACCTGGTGTCGGAATCGAAATCGCCCTCCTGTTCTGCGAGGGATTCGTCCAGGATCCGGTTGATGAGGGCGAGCGCCTCGCGCACGGTGACCGGTTTGCCTTCCGCGTCCAGGACCCGGGAATAGCGTGTGAACACGGCCATACCCGGCCCGATCGCTGCCTGCGCGAGGTCAACGGGAGCGATGTTCCCCTTTTGGAGCTGCTTCAGCGCCGGGGGGAGTTCCGCTTTCAGGGAGGCGATGAAGTCGCGGCGGGTCGTTTCCGGCGCGTCGGGATCCCGTTTGCGGCAGACGAGCACGATACTGGAAGCGAGGGCTCCAATGTTCTTTTTCAAATTTCCTATCAATTCGGTTCTTACCGGCCAGGTTCCGGTTATTGAAAAACCAGCATTCAGAACAGCGGCAAGAAATGTTTCCCACCCTGTGCTCGTAGTCCCTTCGTTAGTCTCGGTTTCGAATTGTTTGAACGCGTAATAAATAGTTACCGGGAATGCATGGTGTGCATTAACTGAAAACATATTCATAGCTTGTGTCATACCCTGTATGAAAAACAATTCGGCTGCGTTCTTCGTTTTATGGCGGTAGGGAGTTGCTACAAGTTCTTCATTTTTTGGTACGGCCAGTGTAGTGAATAATTTCGGAAGAATTGTCTGTACTGATCTGCGGAGCCAGATGTAGAAGAAGTCTGAAAGATCTGCGTATCCAATATTATCGAAATATGGTGGATCGGTTGATATTACTTTTCCATCAGATATTTTCTGGTTTTGAGCATCATATTGGTTTGCGATACCATTAGGTTTGGCTGGAGTGGCAATATCAAGAACTTTACACAGATATTCCACCTGTCTATTGAAATTTCCTGAAGAACTTGAAAACGCGTTTCCTTCAGCATAATCCCAGGTCATTGGCAAAGCTTGCCGTGCAAAAACCTGCTGAATCTTTTCTCCTTGCGTATCCCAAAAATTCAACGTAGCGGATCGATTAGCTTGCCTGCTAACTGAAATTCCTAAATACACACCCACCGCTTCCGCGTACGCTCTGGCTCCCTTGCCGCCGTCTCTAAGCGGCACCCCGTCAGCGGCGAATCCCGCCTCCAGGGCGTCCCGTTCGATCATCGGGATGGCCTCTCCCACAAGATCGGAGAAGGTGGTGAGGGCGGTCAGCTGCCGGGGTGTGAAGAGGTCGCCGAAGGTTGTAAGACCATACAGCGGCGGAGAAAACCAGCGCGGGTTCTCAGGCATGGCGATATCAGGCTTCCATTCCGGTTTCGCCTCCCGCGCCGCCTCTTCATGTTCCGGAATCGGGCTCAGGTAGATCCTGCCCCTGTCTCCCTCCGCTACAATGGCCATGAGCCGCGCGCCCATGCGGCCCGCGTTCGCTTCACGATAGATATGTTCACTCGGTATGGGAGTATCGGACATAATGCAGATAAAATGGGCGCCCCGGGCGAGCTGTGTCCCGTTCTTCGCCTTCTCCTGATCCGTCGGCTTCCCCACCTTCACGGCGAACCGGTAGCTCTTCCCCTCGATGACCGGCTCGACGTACGCCTCCTTTCCCGCTTTGACGGAGAGCATGAAGGTGGAGGCAAGGGGAACATCCACATCGGCAAAGGCGGGGTTGGGGCTCTTCACGGTGCGCGCCCAGCTCCAGGCGATGACCGTGAGGCTCCTCCCCTCGTACTCCTTCAGGTCCGGCCGCTTCCTAACCATCTCCGGCGTTACCGTGACCTTCGGGTACAGATGGCCGATCCGCTTTTCCGCCTCGTTCCGCATCCAGGCTCCATAGTACCGGACATCGTCGGCCAGCCCGGAAGCCCCCCGCCAGGCCTTGCCGATCAGCTCCGGGGCGCCAGCCGCCTCCGGGTTGACCGGCCGCCTGCCCGCGAACAGCGGAGGGATCTCGATCATCGCCTTGTTGATCAGCACGGCCACGGGATTGAGGTCGCTCGCGTAGCTCTCCAGCCCCAGCCGCTGCGCTTCCAGGGGCAAGGCGCCTCCGCCGGCAAAGGGATCGTGGAAGGCCGGAAGCCTGTTCCGGTCAAAAAGCTCCTGCGCCCGCGGATGGTCCACGTTCTCCGCGCCGGCCCGCCGCCAGCTCTGCCAGATCTCGGCCCGGGCCGCCTCCAGGACTTGCTCGTTTGTGGTGTTCTCCCATTGAACCAGATCCTCGATGATCCTGAACAGCCGCTTCCGCTCCTTTTCCTGCGCCTTTTCCGTGGGAAAGAGATCGGGGTTGGCGGAAGGATCATCCACCATCTGGGAGAAGATGACCGCCCTGGCCGCGGCGAGAGGCCGCCTTGCCCACCAGAGATGGAGGGTGCTCGGATGCCCATGACGGATCGATTTCTCACGCGCGCTTGCCTTGTTGATCGCCTCGAGGGGAAGGTCCACTTCTATCAGTTTTTTCTTGAAGGTCATGGGGTATCCTCGGTTACGGAAAATTTCATGAATTGCTCAGAATCGATTCCATCAATTTATATACCCGAGTGCCAATGGTGTTCGGCCACCGATCATCGGGATTGATATCCAGCTCTTTCGCTCCGGCAATAGCCTGTTTCACATTTCCGATATAGAGATCCACATCTGAAAGACTCTTAGAGTATGACCCGGCAAACCTTCTGATAAGATTCTTTGCAACGTCACACCCTCTTTCTTGAAGCACATCCATATCATCCTGTGACAGATCGCTTGGTTTGACAAGATGGAGAAGAAGCCACAGCTCAAAACAGGGTCTGCTTACGGCAGCATGGTATCCTTTCTGGAAAACGAGACTCAGCTGCTCAGATAACTTTTTTTCTCCCCACCTGTCAAAGTCGATAACAATCCATAATTCATCATCTTTTTTTAGATGATAGTCCCTTCTGAAACCGTCTAGGGTTGATACCACATATTCAGGCGCGGATCTTGTGGATCCCCGCTTCAGTATTTCCACATGAACGCGCGAAGGCCACGAAAGCAGTTTCTGTTTTACTGCCTCGAAATACGCGGGTTCGGTTGCCGTTCCTTCGCACGCAATTACGATAAGAAGCGCGTCCCGATATCCGCTCTTTCGGATGAATGTACGTCTTGGTCTTACGTTTTCCATACATTCTCCGGAAAGTTCTTCACAATCGGGATCGCCCCGAATCTGCCTGCCAGATAGCCTCGCCGGACATCCTTGTCATAGCGGGGCTTGAACTCCTCCAATGAATATATATGGGAGGTCGAAGCCTTGTCCTTTTCCACGAACCAGATCTCGTCCTTCCTGAACAGCTCAAGGTCCAGGATATCGAGCTCATGGGTTGTGGCGATAATCTGCGTGGTCGCTTTTGATCTTCCGAAAAAGTACTCGAAGAACGCACGGGTCAGCTGAGCGTGCATGCTCCTGTCTATCTCGTCGATGAGAACAACCCGGTCGGATTCGCACAGATCCACAAGGAGCGGAATGAGATCGATGAGCCGTTTCGTGCCGTCCGATTCCTCTCTTACCTCAAAAAAAACCGGTTCCTCTTCATCCGCGCATTGATGCTTCATCATCAGCCGGTATGCGTGCATCGTTCCTTTTTCGTCACGGAAGAATCTGAAACGGCCTGTTTCGAAGTTCAAGAGCGTCAGGGATTTATTTTCCGGAAGCTGCTTTTTAACCTGGTCCATTACCCAGTCCGGTATCAGACCCCTTTCTTTTTCGAGATCCAATTCTCTAATCTCAACGCCAGCGATACCGAGATCCAGCATCTCGAAAAAATCATGGTAATTATCGTTAACCCGGTTGCCTGACCTGATCAGCAGTTCCCAAGGAGGATCTAAAAGCGAATTCGGATAGATAATGACAAGCCTGTTCTTGAACCAGTCATACTGCGGCCTGAACCATGGGCTGTTCCGTTCTATCGTTTCCCTGAGAAAAAGCTGATTGGGCCTGGTGCCGCGGGCGATGAAGTTAAAAAACGCGGTATCCTCCTTTTTCTTCAGGAACCCGCCGCCGGAAACGTCCACAACTCCTTCCTTGGTCGTCCTGAAAAAAAGGTCTTTTTCGGTTGTCTTGCCGATCCGGGTGAGCCGCTCCTCGACAATTATCTGTTCGGTAAATACAACCCGGTACGCGAAGATCCCTTCGTCAATCTTGAACTCTACCTGGAACGAACTGGGCATATTGACGTTTTTCCTGCAGAGCTTGAACGGAATCCTTGGCAGCCGTTCATCGGCTTTTGTGCCTTTAAGGATCATGGTCCGGGCAATATCAAAACATTTAATCAGGTTCGATTTGCCGGAGGCGTTTGCACCGTACAGTACCGCGGATTTAAGCAGGCTCGGTTCATACCTCCCGTTTCCCGGTATGACATGACTGGAAAGGGCTTGAGTCTTGCCGGCGACAAGAGAGATTGTTTCCTCCTCATTGAAGGAGAACATATTGGCGAACGCGGCGCGGATGAGCATCGGTGTTCCTCCTTCTTTGAGTGTACCAGAATTTTCGGTAAAATCAAGTTTTTTATAGCATATTTAGCGATTTTATCTCTTTTTATGCGATTTTTTGCCTCATTCTGGGGCTTTTGCCCGCTCCAGCAGTTCCCGGTACCCGTAGTTCACGCTCGTAACGCCGAAATCGGGCTCAGCATGGAATGGACGCCGGATATAGTGCAGCCGGTGCGTTCCGTCTTCAAGGAACTCCACCACGGCGAGGATATAGTCGTCCGGTTTGTTCAGGGAATAGAGGACCTCGTTCTTTGTCACGGTGATGGTTTCCGCCCCCGACACTCTTCCCTTCACCTCGATGAACCTGAGTTTCCCGGTTCCCGGCACCCTGCTCTCGATATCGTAGCCGAGTTTTTCCTCTTCCCGATCGACCGGCTCGAATCCGAGTCTCCGCTCCGCTTCCATCACGATCTCCCGGGCTTTCCGGGCGGCCTCCAGCTTGTCCGCTCCCTGCGTGGCCGCTGCCGGTTCGGCCCCCTTCCCCGTCATCGCCCTGAGCAGGCCCGCGGGAATCACCAGGAGCCCGCCGAGCGCAACCGGCGGCAGGGAGGATATCATCCGTTCGAGCCTGAGATCGGCAATACGCCTTTCCAGGCGGCCCTGGAGGATATCGGCCCGCTTGCGGGCCTCCCCCGAATTGAGCCGATCGCTGGTTTTTCCCGCCTGTTCCTGAAGCTTGAGCTCCTCGGCGCGGTGGTCCCAAAAGCTGATCTCCTTGGTGAGCCGTTCCTTAACCGCTGTCTCGGTCTTGGCGATCAGCGCGAGCTTTCTGGCTTTCACCTCATCGAGGTGGCCGGGAACAAGGGTATCCACCGCGTGGCTCACCGCGCGCTGTTCGATATCCCGTGAAATCCATCCGCACTCCGTCCGGGCAAGGATCTCCGATACCGCCGGATCATCCCCGCCCAAGGGACGGTAATCGAGGTACGGGGCGTACTGGATATGACGCATCGAACCATCCGCGGAGAGTTCCACGAACAGGATCCGCTTGGATATGATCCGCCGCTCCCCGCTCCTTCCCGTGCCTGCGTCCTGGATCGCATGCTCGAGGAAGAACAGCACCCGCGGCGCGGTCCCTTCGTCACGATCGTCAACGAGGATGGTTCCCCGCCGGAAGAGATCCCTGTTCCGCTCAAGAGTGAGGTCGATGACCGAATCGAGCAGGGGATGCCCAGGGCAGATGAACGCGGCCTGCGGACGGCCGGGCGACGCGATGAGCGATTTGTCGAACGCGATCCGCTCATACCGCGGAAGAATCGGTTCTCTCGTGCCGATCGTCCGGTCCCGGTTCCTGATCTGCTCCGGCACGTGGGTTATCTCGTACCTGAACGGTTCCCGCTTTCTGACAGTGCCGCCAAGCCTTTTAAACGCCTCAAGGAAGAACGCCTCGATGTAGTTCGGCTGTAGCCGGCGGGCCTCGGGCCGCTCCATCTCTTCCCGGATTAGGAAAATGCTTTCACACTTCCTAACGTCGCGCGCAAGTGCGGCGTCGGTGAGGCGATC
>CAZPZF010000086.1:0-1084 GCA_964590705.1 uncultured Spirochaetales bacterium
GAAATCATCGACCGCGGCGCGATACCGATCCTCACGGGACGTGTCACGCATGAAACCGCCGGGGAGAAGACGGGGGGGGTGCCGGCCTGGCTTCCCGCGGCGCTTATGGCGGAGTGCCCATCGATCACCGTGATCTTCGTCGAGGCTGATGGCGCCCGCGGGCTCCCCTTCAAAGCGCCTGCAGAACACGAACCGGTCATCCCCGATAAAACCACGGTCGTGATTCCCGTGATCGGATCCGATATATTCGAGGGTTCCGTACGAGAAACGGTTCATCGTCCCGAGCGCGCTGCGGCGCTGCTCTCCCCTTCAGGAGAAAAACCGGTTTCCCTCGATTCCCGGCTCACGCCCGCCCTGGCTGCCCGTCTGATCACCCATCCTCGGGGAAGCATGAAAGATGTCCCTCCCGGCGCTGCCGTTATTCCCTTCATCAACAAATGCGAAACGCCTGGACGAACCCAGAGCGCCCGCGCTCTCGCCGAGGAGCTCCTCGCCGATCCACGGATCGATCATGTGGTCATGGGGGCCTTGAAGAGTTTACCCGATTCGGTCACACTCGCCGTGAGATGACGAAATGAGCGGAGATTTTCACTGTAGACCGGGGTGCGGCGCCTGCTGCATCGCGCTCTCCATCTCCTCGCCGATACCGGGAATGGAGGGGGGCAAGGCTTCAGGTGTCCGGTGCGTCCACCTCACGGAGGACTGCCTCTGCAGAATCCACGACTCGCCCGCGCGTCCGCAGGTATGTAAAAACCTCCGGCCCGCTGCCGAGATGTGCGGTTCCTCGCGGGAGGAGGCGCTGGCGTACCTCTACGCACTTGAAGAGGCCACGGCTCCGGCCGAAACGAAGCTTTTCGGAATTCCGCGTTCGGCTCAGGAAAAATCCTCCGCGGGGGGGATCCACTGATCGATGTTCTTCAATATCCTTGGAAGCATGGTGAATTCCTCGATCGTCACGCCTGATATGGATGGAAGGTACTCCTTGACAAAGGAGTAGAGGTCGATCGAGTTCCTGAATCTCACCTCCACCGCGATCTCACCCTCCTCCTGGCCGTGCCCGAGATACGTGACGACCGGCAGCGCG
>CAZPZF010000086.1:1094-6828 GCA_964590705.1 uncultured Spirochaetales bacterium
CGTCCTTCTCTCGGTTCCGGTCGACCGAGAGGTAGATGTCCGCGGCGAGCTTGTACCCGAACGCCTCTGGATCCATGACCATGGTTAGCTTGCCCGCGCCTGAAGAGAGGAGCGCGGCTATCCGCCTCTCGACATCTTCCGCGGAAAGGGAGAGGCGCGTGCCGATCTCCTCGGCGGGGATGCGCGCGTTTTCCCTCAGGATGAGCATGATTTCCCTGTCTACAGAGTCGAAAGAACCTTTTCTCGGGCCGGTCATTTCGGTTACACTCCTTCCTGGACGCTGTGCGGGCGCGATAGACCGATCCATTGTATCGTGAATGGCCGGATTGGACAACACAATAGGAGCCTGCCCGCGGGGAGAGGGGATGGATGAACAGCTTCTTTCAAGAATCGATATCGTTCTCGTCCGGCCGGAGGGGAGCGGAAACGTGGGCGCGGCATGCAGGGCCATGAAGTCCATGGGGCTCTCCAACCTCGTCATCGTCGATTCCCCGAACCTGGACCGGAACACGATCAAGACCTGGGCGGTGCACGCGGATGACGTATGGGAACGCGCCCTGCACTTCCCCGACCTCAAGACCGCGCTCGCGAAAGCCGCCTTCACCGCGGGAACGACCAGGCGCCGAGGGAAATTGAGGAAGTATTTCACCCTTCTGCCCGAGGAACTGGCGGAGAGGATCTCACGCATCCGCGAGGGGAGAATCGCCATCGTGTTCGGCAACGAGGTCCATGGCCTCACCGACGCCGAACTCGCCGAATGTGGAATCGCGGTAACGATCCCGACCTCGCCGGCCTTCCCCTCCCTGAATCTCTCTCACGCCGTTCAGATCGTCGCGTACGAGTTGTTCAGGGCGGCACACCCGACGGGCCCGTACACTCCGATCGAAAAGGAAACCCTGGACTCCCTCGTGACATCAATCGCCGATTCTCTGGGAAGGCTCGGATTCTTCATGATCGCGGGCAGGGAGGACATGGAGCGCTTCCTCCGCGACATCCTGGCCAGGGCGGGGCTCAGCAGGAACGAGGCGAGGAGGTTCGAAGGCATCTTCACCAAGGCGGAGCATCTGGCGGGAAAGAGGAAACCACCGGACAGCTTGTAGGAGAGACCTTCAGCGGCCTATCAGAGTTTCTTCAGGAAGCTCCGCCTTCTCTTGTGCTGCCTCTTGTCGTAGTGCTTCCAGAAATCCTGGACGGCCTGGTTACCCTCGAGCTCGCCGCTGGTCTCGGCGGTTCTGATCCCCCTTGCGATGCAGGAGCGGGTGATCTCTGTCATGAGGAGGGCGTTGATCCCCCTCCCCTGGTAGTCGGGTCTTACGGCCACGAGGTAGAGGTCGAGCGCTTTCGGGAATTTCAGGGCCAGGAGGATGTGGATGAACCCGAAGGGAAACAGCCTTCCCCCCGATTTCTGCATGGCGCGGGAAAGCGACGGGAGCGATATCCCGAACGCGATCAGATCATCCTTGTCGTCCAGGACCACCTTCGTAAAGGCGGGATCCACGAAGGGGAAGTACTGGTCGATATAGGTCTTTTTCTGTCTCTCGGTCATGGGGATGAACCCGTACAGATCGGCGTAGGCCAGGTTGAGAAGGTCGAATATCTTCATCGCGTACGGCCGCAGATCCCTTGACCTCTTGGCGTCCAGGAGATGGAGCCCGCTCCTCTTGAGCACGAGTTCGTTGATCCGGAGGACCTTTTCCGGTATCTCGGAGGGCGCGTTGATCTCGTACTCGAGCCAATCGGCGTCCTTGACATACCCCAGGGCAGTCACGTGTTCGGGGTAGTAGGGATAGTTGTAGATCATGGGAAGGGTTCCCAGCTCGTCGAAGCCATGGATGAGCATTCCCTCCTTGTCCATGTCCGTGAATCCCATCGGCCCGACGACCTCCTCCATTCCCAGTTCGCGTCCCCAGGCCTCGACCGTATCGAGGAGGGCCTTGGATACATCGCGGTCGTCGATGAAGTCGATCCACCCGAAACGGAGCTGGCGTTTCTTCCACCGCTCGATGTACTTGGGGTTGTATATCCCGGCTATCCTGCCGACGATGCGTCCGTCCCTATACGCGAGCCAATACCGCGCCTGACAGAACTCGAAGGCAGGATTCCGGTCCTTGCGCAGGGTGTTCATCTCGTCGGAGAACAGGGGGGGGACGAAATAGGGGTTCCCCTTGTAGAGCTGATACTGGAAGTTGATGAACCGCCTCAGATCCCTATTGTTCAGGACTTCTCTGATTTCGACCATGCCGCGTGTCTCCTATTCGCTTATTCCGTACAATACGCGAACCGCCTCGCGGTTCTTCTCGTTGACATGGTCCCTGCCGTCCGGCGTGTACATGTAGTCGAGAAGCTCCCGGTACGTTTCGGTAATCTTGAACCTCACCATCTTCATGCTCGAATTGATCATCCGGTTCTGTTCGGTAAACGGCTCGGTCAGGATCTGGAAGGTGGAGGGAGTCCAATTGCCCGGGAATTTGCCCTTGAAAGCGGGGTCGTGCTTGAAGGAGTCCAGGGAGTCCTTGATCCCGTCAAGAAGCACCTTTGGATCGGTGATTCCGTTTTGGGAGATGTAGCGCTTCACCTTTTCCGTGTCGGTGACGACGAGAGCGCTCGTGTACTTCCGGTGGTCGCAGTAGATCATCACCTGCTGGATGAGTTCGCCGCAGTTCATGATCGCCTCCTCGATCTCCTCCGGGGAGTACTTTTCACCGTCCTCGGAGATGAGGAGGGCCTTTTCCCTCCCGACCACGACGAGGAAGCCGTCGTCGTCGTAGTAGCCGAGATCCCCCGTGTACAGCCATCCGTCCCTGACCGTCTTGGCCGTCGCCTCGGGATTCTTGAAGTAGCCCTTCATCACATTGTCTCCCCGGATGACGATCTCGGCGGTTTCCCCGGTACGCGCCTCCGAACCGTCCGGCTTCACGATCCTGCAGGTGACGGTGGGGGCGATCACACCGGAGGTTCCGAATTTGTGCCGCGCCAGGGTATTCGACGAAATGACGGGAGCGGCCTCGGTGAGGCCGTAGCCCTGGAAGATCGGCATTCCGATGGCGTTGAAGAATTCCTGCTGTTTCCGGTCGAGGAGGGCTCCTCCGCCCACGCAGAACTTCAGCTTGTTTCCGAACATCCGGCGCACGCGCGAGAACACGATCGAATCCGCGATCCTGTAGGGGATGACCGCAACGAGCCGGGTGAGAAAGGCGGGCTTATTGAAACCGTCGCCATGGTATCTGATCCCGGCGGCGAGCCCCTTCCTGAACAGCCACCAGGCGAATCCCCCCTTCTCCTCCACTCCGGCGAGGATCTTCTTCATGAAATTTCCGGAAAGAGCGGGCACGGTGAGAAGAAAATCCGGGTTCGTTTCGTTGATGTTGATGGGGATATTACGCAGCGTGGCCATTCCGCCCCCGCGCGAATCCACGAAGGAGAGGAGGATCCCCTTGAAAAGAGCGGCGTAGATGCCGACCGTGTGGGCAAAGGAATGGTCGCAGGGGAGGATGAGCAGGGTTGAGTACCCTTCGGGCACGTCGAACAAGGTCACCGAATCTCGGCAATTGGCGTAGTAGTTGAGATGGGTGAGCATGATCCCCTTCGGGTTTCCGGTCGTTCCCGAGGTATAGCAGATCGTAACGACATCGTCCTCGCCTGTTTCCTCGATCCGCCGCGCGAGCTCCTGTTCCTCTGCGCCGTCGAAGCGGTGCCCGGCCTCTACGAGGTTCCCGAAGAGGAGGAAACGTCGTCCCTCCTCGATCCCGGCGCGTTCGAGAAGGCTCCGTACGGGTTCGGCGCTGGAGTCGAGGTAGATGAGGACGAGTTCCTCGTTCTCGAATTTCTCCCAGACGGACAGGACTCTCTCGATCGTGTTGCGGGATACGAGAATTGCTCTTGCCTCCGAGTGGTTGATCCTGAAGGGGATTTCCTCGGGCAGGAGCTTGATCGAGAGGGGAACGGAGATACAGCCGGCGAGGAGCATGCCGAGTTCGCCGATGACCCAGTTCTGCGTTCCTTCGGACAGGATGGCCAGGGTATCGTTCCTTCGGAAACCCATCCGAAGAAGCGATCTGGCGAAACACCTCGCCTCGGCCGCTGCCGTGCGGAAACTCGTAGCGACCCAGCCTTCGTCGCCCTTTACCTGGACGAAGGGTTTGTCTCCGTACCGCCTCTCCGCCTCGAAGAGCATCTCCAGGACCGTCCTCTTCATAATCCCCCCTTTCCACAAAGAGATATAGTAGCGTATCGAATGTAATCTGACAATATCGGTAACAGATCCCGGCATACCCCGTGTTATACTCTATGATACGGAAACCAAAGGAGCTTCTATCGTCATGAAACGAACCATCGGCATCTCCATTCTCCTCCTCGTTCTGTGCGCGTTTCCCGCCTTTTCTGACGGCGGAGGCGGCATGCTATTCGGCTACCAGGCCACAGATTACCAGTTCCTCGAGAACTACGGCATCGGGGGGAACGACCTTGGACTGATCTATTACGGCGGGTATGGGTACGGGGTCGACAGGAAGGGCAATATCACCGGCGGATTCGGCGTCGCGGTCATGGATCCGACCATGGAGGAAACGGGAATCGCGGGAGGCTTCGGCGGCGTCATCAACGGATACCGTCTCATCAAGCGCCCCCTCAACCTCTCGGTGCTCCTCTTCACCGGCTTCGGCGGCATCAGCACCGGCAATTACGTTGCGGAAAACGGGGGAAGCGGATTCTTCGGCGTCTTCCTCGAACTTGACGCGGAAATCGGGATCCCCGTCACCAGCTGGTTCATGCCGGTCTTCTACGTCGGATACCAGGTCATCGGGAATCTCATCCCGGGCGAGTTTTTCTCCCACTTCGTGAGCTATACGCCGGTAATCGGCGGCCGCGTCAGTTGGGGCAAGATGTACTGATATTATTGAGTCATATTGATACACATTTTTCATCATTTTTCTCCATCTCGACACACTGTGTCTTTTTGATCCATCGCCCTGATCGAAAAACCGCCCCCTGAACGGACAATCCAGGGGGCGCGACATTTCCCGGGCTCGCGCGGCCGACCCGTCTATGCATATTTTATTATATATAAGATAGTCTATACATTTCCATTCCCCGTAAAGATTTATCTCCTCGATACGGCGAGCCGCTTCCCCGTTTCTGCGATACCGCGCACCCGGGGAGGGCCGGCCCGCGGACACGGCCCACGGACGTGACCCGCGAGCGGCTAAACACGCATACAAATCAAACCTTGGCACGTATCTTGCATATATATAGACATCACAGTGAATACAGGAGGATACGACAATGACATATCTGGTAAAGAGCAATCAGTACCGGCCCATGAGCATCTTCGACGATTTCGAAAGGACCATAGACGCCCTTTTCAACGGCTGTTCTTCGGACACCTGCATGCCCGCGGTCGACGTCAGGGAGGAAGCATCGCGCTTTGTCCTCGAGGCCGAGATTCCGGGCGTTTCCGAGAAGGATGTCGAGGTCAAGGTGGAAGAGAACCTTCTCACCCTCTCCTCGGTGAAAACCGTAAACGAAGAGAGGGAAGCGGAGGGAGCGGGTGGTTTCATCATCAGGGAGAGGAAGCGCGGCGGCTTCAGCCGGAGTTTCGTCCTTCCCAAGGAGGCGGATAAGGAGCGCATCTCCGCGAGCTACGCGAACGGCGTGCTCACGCTCGAGATCCCCAAGCTCCCCAAGGAGGAGCCGCGGTCGATTCAGATCAATAGCGTGTAGCCTTCCCGGTACCGAA
>CAZPZF010000086.1:6838-9168 GCA_964590705.1 uncultured Spirochaetales bacterium
GATCCAAAGGAGAGGGCTGCCCCGCGGTTACGCGGCGGCAGCCCCTTTTTTACCGTCGGCGCCTCTTTCCCGAACGCTTGACCGGTATCAGGAGAGAGACGAGACCTGCGAGCGTCCCGCCCCCTCCCGCGACCATGGCGATGATCGCCTGATCCGCTCTCTCGCTCTTCTGTTGGAGCGCCTTTCCAAGGCGGTACCCGAGTTCGTCCTGAAGCGCGTTCCACGTGGTGATGCCGTAGACCAGGACGGCGATTCCCACCACGAGGAGAACGATCCCGAGGATCTGCGTAGTTCTCAATCCAGCCACTGTCTGCCTCCGTCATTTCGTATCGGATCAGATCTTGTACCCGATGGCGCGGAAACAATCAAGATACTGTACCGTTCTTGTCATACTGCGTTGTTTGTCGGAATGGACAGCCTTGACGCGAGGCTTTCCTTGACATTCAACCGACCTCCCTCTATCCTCCAGAGATGGATGAACGGGCAGGCGGCGGCGCCAACGGGTCCTTCCCTTTTCCGGTTCATGAGGCGGGAGGGGTCACCCTCTTTCCGGGCAAGAGAACCATTCTGCCGAACGGCAGACCGGAAGATCGGATCTCCACACCGTTTCCGCTCCCACCAGGATCTGCGCTGTTACCCGGGAGTCCGCCTCTTGTCTGTTCCTGGCTCCGGGCTCCACAGCTGCGGCTGAGGCGCTTCGCGGCCACGTCTTAGGAGGATCGCCATGATCGAGAGGATCGATGTACGGAGAGGGAAAGCTTGGTCGCTGCGGACCCTGACTGTCGTGACCGCGCTGTGGACCGCGGCTCTCTGCGGATGCGCGACATCGCGGGCAGGGCTTGCGGAATGGCCTCCAGCGGCCATCGATCCCGCGACCGAATCCCTGCTTCCCGTCTTCGTTATTCCGGCGGCAGACGACGCGAACGGCCCCGCCGGGGTATTCGTCGAGGAATCCCGAAACGGCGCGAACGGGCAGCTGGAGATCACAGTCGTCTTCGTCGACGAGGACCACCCCTCCCGCTTCGTTGACGGCGTCTACGACTTCTACAGGCGCTTCAAGTACGGGAGGGTCGCCGATGTGGAGACCTTCTTCATCGAGTTCGACCCAGAAAGCGGGGTTGTCCTTTCCCTCCGCTTTGACGGGACCTATGCCGGCGACCAGCCCTTTGACCTTGGCCCGGTCACGCACCTGTCCGCGCAGATCGATGCCTCGCGCATCGAGCTCTACGGGGAAGGCCAGAGGCCGGTGATCTATGTCACCACGTGGAACCACCTCTTCAGGGAGACCCCGCTGGATCTGGGGATGGAAACGATCGTCGTGGACGCGTATCCCCTCTTTGGGGGAGACAGGGAGCTCGTCGAAACCTGTTTCTGATAAAAAGAAGGCTCACGAAGGATTCGTGAGCCTGTTTTCCGAACGGTTTCCGTCATCGGAAGAGCGAGCGAAGGGAATCGAACCCTCAATTTCAGCTTGGGAAGCTGACTTGATGCCACTTCAACACGCTCGCATTGCAATCCGAATATAACAAAGCTCCCCCCCGTTGTCAACACGCGGCCGCAGGCGAACCGGCAGGAGACCTTCGTGCCTTCCTACTTCCGGATCGTCTGCCTGAACAGTTCCTTGTCTCCGATCGAAACGACCAGGATGGAGTTCTCCTGGAGGAGGTACGGGAATGCCAGAAGTCCCCCACGGTGGCTGATCACGAAGAGTTCGACGCGGTTTCCGTCCGGCGAAACGACCTCAACGCGGAGGTCCAGAGGAACGGGATAATCGGGAAGTGTTTTCTGGATCAGGCCGAAAACCATGCCCTCGGGCAGCTTGTCCGGTTTCGTCATGGTGAACTGGATGAGCGTGCCGTCCGGAACGTACGTTCCGGGCGCGGGAATCTGGGAAACGGTATAGCCCGGTTTCTCGCCGCGCTGCGGATCCCTGACCGTAAAGGCGAAGGGGATCCTGTCGGCGATGACCTCAGCGAGCACGCCTTCGTACGGCTTGTTCGCGTAGTCCTTGACCATGACGGACTGCCCCCGCGGTCCCAGACTCACGACGAGTTCGAGCTCGGTAGGTCCGGAGATCGGCGAGCCAGGAAGAGGTTTCTGCTCCAGGATGGTTCCGGCCGGCGCTTCGTCATGCCGGGAGATGTACGGCTTCTTCAGCTTCAGCAGCACATCGTATGAGGTAAAAAGGGTCTGTAGATGGATCTCCAGGTTGTCGATGTTCCATCCCACATAGTTTTCCACCTTGTCGATAACCGCGCCCTTGCTCACCCTAAGGGAGATCCTCCGCCCCACCTTGACGAGGGTGCCCGGGTTTGGCGTCTGGTCGAGAA
>CAZPZF010000086.1:9192-12219 GCA_964590705.1 uncultured Spirochaetales bacterium
CGTTTATCGAGCGGGTTCGAGGAGAAGCGCAGATGGACCTCGGCCAGAAGCCCCTTTTCCTGCAGAGCGACCATGCCTTCGGCAAGATCGATGTTCCGCACATCGGGAACCATGGTTTGTTCCTCTCCCTCGATGGTGAGGAAAAAGACGACCAGGCCGCTCACGATCATGAGGATCATGATCCCGACGATGACGTAGATGTTCGTCTTGAACTGCCTGCGGACGGGATCGTCTTCGCTCGAGGGGAAAAGCCGTGCCAGTTTGCGGAAAAAGGGGCTCATTCGAGGCCTCCAAGGATCGTTCCGATCAGATTGCGCGTACCGTTGAGAAAGGGGCCCCAATCCAGCGGGTTTTTCCCGGACATCTGGAGACGCCGCACGGCGAGGAGACCCTCTCCTGTTTGTACCAGAATTCCTTCTCTCTTGTCTACACCTGCCACCAATCCGGGTTTCGCCCCGGGCGGAGGCTCGAACCTGCCGGAGTACTCCCTGGCGTCCAGGAGAAAAAGCGGCTGCCCGCCGAACCGGGTCCGCGCCTTGGGCCACGGGTTGGACGCGCGGATGAAGGCGGCGATCTCCGATGCCTTTTTTTCCCAGAGTATCTCCGCTTCATCTGAGGATAGAAGGGTGCAGTAGGTCGCCTGAGCTTCGTCCTGCGGAAGGGAAGAGAGGGTCCCTCTCTCGATCTGGGCGAGAACGCACAGGAGCATCTCGGCCCCGCATTCGGCTACGGTCTCGGAGAGCGACTCCGTCGTCTCCACGCCTGTGAGAGGGAGCTTCTTCTGGAGAAGGATGTCTCCGCTGTCCATCTTCCGCGCGAGCCGCTGGATCGTTATTCCGGTTTCGGGACAGCAATCCCTGATCGCGGCCGGAATCGGGGAAGGCCCCCGATACTTTGGGAGCAGGGACGGGTGCAGGTTGATCCCCCCGAGGGGGAAAAGCTCGAGGAAACGCGCGGGGAAGATCTTTCCATAGGCGACAACCACGAGGAGATCGGAACCGAGGGCCGCGATCGACCGGTAGGCGTCGTCGTCGAGGCGCCTCGGCTGAAGAACCGGAATTCCGAGATCGAGGGCCGCGGCTTTCACCGGCGTGGGCGTAAGTTTCCTCCCCCTCCCGGCCGGACTGTCTGGATTGGTAAGAACCGAGGATACGCGGTATGTACCGGAAATCGCGCGCAAGGGGGGAACCGCGAGCGCGGGGCTCCCCGCGAACAGGATATTCATCAGCGGGCTCCAGTCTTGCTCCCGTAAAACTTCAGCGCCCTCGCCCGTCGCTTCTCCTCGAGATGGTCGATGAAGAGGACCCCTCTAAGATGATCGTATTCGTGCTGGATGACACGGGCGAGTATGCCTTCGGCGTCAAGTGTGAACATCTTCCCTTTCTCGTTCCAGGCTTGGATGGAGACCTTTTTCGGACGCGTGACATCGGCCCAGATGCCGGGGATGCTCAGGCATCCTTCCTCGTATTCGGAAAGCTCGATGGAGGTGCCCACGATCTCGGGGTTGATGAAGACCCGGGGGATATCCCCCTTTACGTGGGTGACGAACATCCGGATCGACTGCCCAACCTGAGGCGCGGCAAGGCCGATGCCTTCCTGCCTGCCGAGAGTTTCGATCAGGGCCTGGGAAAAATCGACGATCCCCTGATCGAAATCGGCAACCAGAGCCGAAGGTTTCCTGAGGATGTCGTTTCCCAGCGTAATTATTTCCAGCATGAGCAGATATTAATGAAAACGCGCGCAAAGGTCAATTCAGGCGCCTCCCGGGCCGCGTCTCAGACCACAAGGAGGAGGTAAAGCGTAGAAATCGCGATGGTGACCAGAGTAACGGGAAGGCCGGCTTTCAGGTACGTGAGAAAGGAGATGGGGCAGCCACGCCGGCCCGCGCTCTCAGCTACGATGAGGTTGGCCACGGAGCCGAGGAGGGTCAGGTTGCCTGCGAGGGTCGATGACATGGCGAGGAAGATCCACGCCCCCTCGGGAGATGCGAATTGGGGGATGAGCGGTCCGAGAAGCATCACCGCGGGCACGTTCGAGATCAGGTTGGAGAGAACCGCGGAAACGACTCCGAACAGCGGGAGGTTCCCGGTCACGAGCGGGAGGACATCGCCCACGGCGCGGATGAAGAGGTCGGTCTTCCATACAGCCCTCGTGATGATGAACAGGCCGCCGAAGAAGACGAGGAGGCTGATGTCGATCTCCTTGAAGACTCGTTGGGGTTTGATCCTCCTCGTGATCACGAGCATTCCCGCGCCCACGAGCGCCGCGAGGCTCACCTGGATCCCCAGGAGGATCAGGGAGAGCATCACCCCCACTGATACGAGCGATTTCAGGAGAAGCGGCTTGTAGATCCTCGCCGGCTTCAGGACAGGCTGGAACACGATTTTTCCCCCGAACTCTATCGGATACAGGAGGCGGAGGGCGAGCCAAGCCACCCCGAGGCCGAGGAGCGAAGGAACGATCAAATACCCGGTAAACCGGAGAAAGGGGATTCCAGACTCCGTTCCGATGATGATGTTCTGCGGGTTTCCGATGATGGTCGCCATGGAGCCGATGTTGGACGAGAGCGCGAGACCGAGGAGATAGGGGACGGGATTCCGGCCCGTGAGCGCAACGACCTCCAGGAGAAGAGGGGTGAACATGAGGACCACCGTGTCGTTGAGGAACAACGCGGAGAGGATCCCGCCGGCGAGGATGACGAGGCCGAGCAGGGCCGAGGGAGTTCCGGCGGTCCTGAGGATCCAGGATCCGGCGAGATCGATGAAACCGGACAGCTTGAGGCTCCCGTTGACCACCATCATCGCGAAGAGCAGGGACAGGGTTCCGAGCTCGAGGGCTTGGAAAGCCTCGTCGAGTTCCAAGGAGCCGACGCACACGAGGAGAACCGCCCCCGCCAGCGCGATGGTCGCCCGGTTCATCCGGAGGACGGGAAAACGCCCGATGGCGATTCCAAGGATGATGACGATCAGGATAGCTTCACGCATACAATTGCCGTGCCCCCCTGTACCTCAGCTGATGCCCCGGAGG
>CAZPZF010000087.1:0-11890 GCA_964590705.1 uncultured Spirochaetales bacterium
ATTCCAAGAAAAAGCGGGTGGTCAAGGGAGCTTCGAACAGGCCGCTTAAATCCCTCTCGGATATGCTCAAGGGCAAGCAGGGAAGATTCAGGCAGAACCTGTTGGGTAAGCGGGTGGACTACTCAGGCCGAAGCGTCATTGTCGTGGGTCCGGAGCTGAAACTTCACCAGTGCGGCCTTCCCACGAAGATGGCTCTGGAGCTCTTCAAACCCTTCATCATGAAAAAACTCGTAGAGAAGGATGTTGTCTATAACATCAAGAAGGCAAAAACCCTCGTTGAACAGGAAACCCCCGAAGTCTGGGCTGTCCTCGACGAAGTGGTTCGCGAGCATCCCGTTCTCCTCAATCGGGCGCCCACGCTGCATCGTCTGGGAATCCAGGCCTTCGAACCTGTTCTGGTGGAGGGGAAGGCGATCAAGCTTCATCCCCTCGTGTGCCACGCCTACAACGCGGACTTCGACGGCGACCAGATGGCGGTGCATGTTCCGCTTACCCAGGCCGCGCAGATCGAGTGTTGGACTCTTATGCTCTCCGCGAACAACCTGCTTAACCCCGCCAATGGCTCGCCCATCGTGTTTCCCTCGCAGGACATGGTCCTGGGAATCAACTACCTGAGCCGTGACCGCAAGGGCGCGAAGGGAGAGGGGAAGCGCTTCAGCGGAATCGACGAAGTGTTCATGGCCCTCGACATCGACGCCGTGGATTACCAGGCGCTCATCAAGGTCAAGATGAACGGCGCGTTCGTGGAGACGACTCCGGGGCGGATCATCCTCAATCAGCAGATGCCTCCCGAGGTCGGATTCATCAATAGATCGCTCGGCGACAAGGAACTCAAGGCCCTTGCGGCCGATACGTACGCCAAGTTCGGGCCGAGCGTCGCGGTCAGGATGCTCGACTCCATTAAGGACCTCGGCTTCCGCTACGCCACCATCTTCGGCGCTACCATCGGTCTCGACGATATCGTGATCCCCGACGAGAAGCGGGAGATGATCGAGAACGCCAACGCTGATGTAGAGGCCATCCAGGCCCAGTATCTCCAGGGACACATCACCCAGGAGGAGCGGTACAACCGGGTCATAGAGGTCTGGAGCAAGACCAACGAGGATCTGACGAACGTGCTCATGACCACGCTGAAAAACGACAGGGGAGGATTCAACCCTGTCTATATGATGGCCAATTCCGGTGCGAGGGGCTCAAGGACCCAGATCAGGCAGCTGGCGGGTATGCGCGGACTCATGGCTAAACCTTCAGGAGACATCATCGAACTGCCGATCAGGGCGAACTTCAAGGAAGGCCTCTCGATCATCGAGTTCTTCATCTCCACCAACGGGGCTCGTAAAGGACTCGCGGACACGGCCCTCAAAACAGCAGACGCCGGGTACCTCACGAGGCGGCTCGTCGACATCGCGCAGGACGTCGTGGTGAACGAGGAGGACTGCGGAACCATCAACGGGTTGGACCGGACCGCTATCAAGGACGGCGAGGAGATCGTGGAATCCCTGAAGGAACGGATCGTCGGGCGGTTCACGCTGGAGCGGGTCAAACACCCGATCACCGGCGAGATCATCGTGGATGTGAACCAGGAGATCACCGACGCAATCGCGGACCGCATCGAGGAAGCGGGGATAGAGACCGTGCGAATACGGACAGTATTCACCTGTGAGGCGAAATACGGGGTCTGCATGAAGTGTTACGGCAGAAACCTCGCGACCAACCGTACTGTAGATATCGGCGAAGCGGTGGGAATCATCGCGGCCCAGTCCATCGGTCAGCCGGGAACCCAGCTTACCATGCGTACCTTCCACATCGGCGGGGCTGCGACTAAGGTAAGCGAGGAGAACCGGACCTACCTCCGTTTCCCCGCTTTCATCCGAAGGGTCGAGGGAAATACCGTCAAGCTGGATAACGGCAATCTCCTGTTCACCCGAAAGGGAGCTGTCTTCGTCAACAAGATCCTGCATAGGATGACGCTGAAGAGCTCCGACGAGATCCTCGTCTCCGACGGCCAGAAGGTGCTGGCCGGAGAGATCCTCGGCAGGCGCGGGAACAGGGAGATCAAGGCGCCGCAGAGCGGTTTCGTCGCCTTCGCCGGCAAGGAAGCGCTCCTCGTCGCTCAGGAACAGCGGGTGGAGATCCGCAACGGCGCCGAGATGTTCGTAAAACCGGGAACCGCGATAGACACGGAGGTGACCATCGCCGGCTTCGATCCCTTCTCGGAACCGATCATCAGCGAACACAACGGCATTGTCCGTTTCAGGGATATCGTTCTGGGAACGACACTCAAGGAAGAGCTGAACGAGGACACGGGCAACATCGAGAAGAAGATCACGGAATTCACGCTCGAGAGCCTTCAGCCGAGGATCGTCATCGAGGACAAGCACGGCAAGGAGCTTGCCACCTACTTCCTCCCCGGCTCCGCCTACCTGAATGTCGAGGACGGCGACACCATCCATATCGGAAGGACCCTCGCCAAGCTACTCAAGGAAAGCGTCAAGACCAGGGATATCACGGGAGGTCTTCCCAGAGTAGGTGAGCTTTTCGAGGCGAGGAAGCCGAAAAGCCCTGCCGTCCTCGCGCAGATCACGGGCGTGGTAAAATTCAAGGGAACTGCCAAAGGCAAGCGGATCATCGTCGTTGAGGATCCCTTTGGCAAGGAGTACAAGCATCTGGTTCCCATGGGCAAGCATTTGCTCGTTCGGGACAATGATCTCGTGCAGGCGGGGGAACCGCTTTGCGACGGCAGCATCGATCCGCATGATATCTTGCATATCCTCGGCGAAAACGCCCTTCAAACCTTCCTTCTGAACGAAGTCCAGGAGGTCTACCGGCTCCAGGGTGTCAATATCAACGACAAGCATATCGGGGTCATCGTTCGGCAGATGATGCGAAAGGTCGAGATCTGCGCGGTGGGGGACACATCCTTCATATTCGGGGAACAGGTCGACAAATTCCGCTTCAACGAGGAGAACGAGAAGGTGATCCGCGAGGGTGGTCAGCCCGCCATCGCCCGACCCCTGCTTCTTGGAATCACGAGGGCCTCTCTGAACATCGATTCCTTCATCTCGGCGGCCAGCTTCCAGGAAACGACCAAGGTACTCACGAACGCAGCGATCGCGGGAAGCGTGGACAATCTACGCGGGCTCAAGGAGAACGTCATCATCGGGCACCTCATCCCTGCCGGTACCGGGATCAAGGCGTACCGCAACGTAAAGCTCTTCGACGAGAACAACGAGGATTTGGACGTGATGATCAAGGGGCTCATAGAGGCGAGGAAGGCTGAAAAGAAGCCGGAATTCGAGGAAGAGGATCTTCTGGATCCCGAATTCGTCGAATAGGCGGGCCTTGACATTTTATGGCGGCGCTGGTAAAGTCGTTACTCGCGTGCAGCCAATAGAAAACAGGGAGTGTATTTGATAGATGCCTACAATTAATCAATTGATTCGAACCGGAAGGCGCCAAGCCAAGAAGAAAACCAAGGCGCCCGCGCTCATGTCCTGCCCCCAGCGCAGGGGCGTGTGCACCCGCGTCATGACAGTCACGCCGAAGAAGCCGAATTCCGCTCTTCGGAAGGTCGCGCGCGTGCGGCTTTCGCATGGTGTCGAGGTCACCGCGTATAACCCTGGTATCGGACACAATCTGCAGTAAAAGTCGGTCGTAATCATCCGCGGTTGAAGGGGCAAGGCCCTTCCCGGAGTCCGCTACCATATCATCCGTGGAGCCAAGGACACCCTCGGAGTCGAGGACAGGAAGAAGGGTCGCTCCAAATATGGCACCAAGCGGCCGAAGGCATAAGGAGTAAGGGATGGCCCGGAGAAAGCAAGCACCGAAGAGACCGATCACACCAGATCCTAGGTATAATAGCCAGGTTATCTCCAAGTTCATTACCCGCATGATGCTGGATGGGAAGAAATCCATCAGCACCCATTGCGTGTACGACGCCCTTGAAGAGATCAGGAAAAAGGGGCACGAGAACCCCCTCGAGGTATTTCTCAAGGGCTTGGAAAACGTAAAGCCGGCGGTTGAAGTAAAGTCGCGAAGGGTCGGAGGTTCCACCTACCAGGTTCCTGTCGAGATCCGCGAGAACCGGCAGGAGGCTCTTGCCATGCGCTGGCTCATCGCCGCTGCCCGGTCAAGAAGCGGAAGATCGATGAGCGAGAAGCTTTCCGCTGAGGTTCTGGACGCGTTCAATAGCACGGGAGCAGCGTACAAGAAGAAGGAAGATACCCATAGGATGGCCGAAGCCAACAAGGCTTTTTCTCATTATCGCTGGTAAATATCTCCCCAGGGATCTTGACGTAATAAGGTTTTATCTATAGTCTTTCAGCGCTCGGGTTCTTTCAGAATCGACCGGAGAAAAGCGGGTTTCCTGTTTGTGCCCTCCGGTTTTAACGGCATATCGAAATCGGGATATGACCGTTTGTCTTGGCCAAACCAACTGTCCTGGAAGCCCCTCTCTTCCGATTGGAGGGGACGCGTGAGGATGGGAAGGTGGTCATGACCCCTCCATTCGGGAGGCGATTTGCCTTCCGCCTGCCGCGGTCAACGACCTTCTTCACCTTTGAATCGCGATACCGGTTTCCCGGAAACGGATTGGATCGTATATATTTCTATGGAAAGTAGTACTATTTGGTAAGAGATTGAGAAGGAGGAAATGATGGCGAAGGAAAAGTTCGAGAGAAACAAGCCACATATCAATGTCGGTACCATTGGTCATGTTGACCATGGTAAAACGACCCTCACTGCCGCTATCACGATGGTCTGCGCGAAGGATCATGGCGATAAGCTCATGAGATATGAGGATATCGACAACGCTCCGGAAGAGAAAGCCAGAGGAATAACGATCAACACGCGGCATGTCGAGTATCAAACGGTCAATAGGCATTATGCCCATGTCGACTGCCCGGGCCACGCCGACTATATCAAGAATATGATCACCGGAGCCGCGCAGATGGACGGTGCGGTTCTTGTCGTCTCCGCCCCTGACTCGGTCATGCCGCAGACGAGAGAGCACATCATTCTCGCCAGGCAGGTAGGTGTTCCCGCGATTATCGTCTTCCTCAACAAGGTGGACATGGTCGACGATCCTGAGCTCCTCGAGCTGGTGGAAGAGGAGATCAGGGACGTTCTTCGCGCGAATGAGTTCCCCGCGGACGAGATTCCGATCGTCAGAGGTTCCGCGTTCGAGGCGATGACCAATCCGGACGATCCCGAGAAGACCAAGTGCATCTACGCGCTTCTGAAGGCCATGGACGAGTACTTCCCGATCCCCACCAGGGCGATCGACCTGCCCTTCCTGATGCCCATCGAGGACATCTTCTCCATCCAGGGGCGCGGAACCGTCGTGACCGGAAGGGTCGACCGGGGTGTCATCAAGGTCGGCGACCCCGTTGAAATCGTGGGCATAAAGCCGACTAAAGCCACCACCTGCACGGGCGTCGAGATGTTCAACAAGCTTCTTGACCAAGGGCAGGCCGGGGACAATATCGGGGTTCTTCTCCGCGGTACGGAGAAAAAGGAAGTCGAACGCGGACAGGTTCTCGCCAAACCGGGTTCCATCACCCCCCATACAAAGTTTAAAGGCACCATTTATTGCCTGAGTCAGGCCGAAGGAGGAAGGCATTCTCCTTTCTTCTCCGGGTATCGCCCTCAGTTCTACTTCCGAACTACGGACATCACCGGAACCGTCAATCTTCCCGAAGGAAAGCAGATGGTCATGCCCGGCGATCATACGGAGATCATCGTTGAGTTGATTCACCCGATCGCCATGGAAAAGGGACTCAGGTTTGCTATCCGCGAAGGCGGAAGGACTGTTGCGAGCGGTCAAGTAACCGAAATCACCGAATAACGAGTTTGTTTTTTCCCTTCCTGCGTTCCCCCGCGGCATCGGGGGAACGCGAAAGGGATGTTTTGTGGAGGAAGAATGGCCAAGGACAGGATCCGTGTTCGGCTCAGGGGATTCGATGTTGAGCTGATAGATCAAAGCGCAAAGGCGATTGTTTCAACAGTTGAAAAGGCGGGGGCTAAGGTAGCTGGTCCGGTACCTCTTCCTACGCGCATCAATAAATTCACGGTACTCAGATCTCCCCATGTCAACAAGAAATCGCGGGAACAGTTCGAGATGAGAACGCATAAGAGGCTCATCGACATTCTCGATCCCACATCCGCCGTCATGGACGCCCTCATGAGGCTTGAACTGCCAGCCGGTGTCGATGTGGAGATCAAGCAGTAAGAATGGGATGGATGAATCGGTCGATCAGGTTGAGGGATAAATGGGTCTAGGTCAAGGGGTGAAAGGATGTTAGGGCTTATCGGCACAAAAGTGGGAATGACGCAGGTTTTCGATGAGAACGGAATCCTCACTCCCGTTACTGTCATCAAGGTGGAGGACAATTTCGTCGTCGGTGTCAGGACGGAGGAGAAGAACGGGTATTCCGCGCATCTCATCGGCTCGGTTGACAAGAAGCAGTCAAGGGTGAAAAAGCCCTATGCCGGTCAATTTCCCGAAGGAATCGCTCCCAAACGGTATATTCTTGAGATAAAGGACTTTGAGTTCGACTGCAAGGTGGGCGACAAGCTCGATCTCTCGCTGTTCAATGAAACCGAGTATGTCGATGTCATCGGCACCACGAAGGGCAAGGGCTATCAGGGCGTCGTCAAGCGGCACGGTTTCGGCGGTGGGCGGAAGACCCATGGTTCTAAATTCCACCGAGAGAACGGTTCCACCGGACAAAACTCCTTTCCCTCGAAGGTGTTCAAAGGAATGCGAATGGCCGGAAGGATGGGCGGGGTAAGGAACACAACCCAGAACCTCCGGGTTGTCAGAGTCGATTCCGATCAGAAACTCATGCTGATCCGCGGAGCCGTCCCCGGAATACCTTCAGGAATGGTTGTCATTCGGAAAGCCAAGAAGAAACAGGGGCAGTGAAATGGAAAAAGCGGTCTTTTCGGTAAAAGGCGAAGAGATTAGAAATATCAATCTCAGTGATGACGTATTCGCCTCAGAGGTGAAAGAGGGCGCCATCTATTACGCCATCACCAACGAGTTGGCGAATACGAGGGTCGGTACCGCGTGCACGAAGACCAGGGCTGAGGTTCAGGGTACATCAGCCAAGCCCTGGGCTCAGAAGGGAACCGGACGCGCACGTTCGGGAAGGAGGCGCTCCCCTCTCTGGGTCGGCGGCGGGATCATCTTTGGGCCGAGGCCTCGGGATTACGGATACGCCATGCCGCGGAAGATGAAGCGGGCTGCTATGGTCTCACTTCTCTCCCTGAAAGCGGGAGCCGACGCCATCAAGGTGGTTGAGGACTTCACTATTCCCTCCGGGAAGACCAGGGATCTCGCAGCCATCCTGGCAAAACTTGTCAATGGCGAGAGAACCGTAATCGTCATGAAGGATGACGACAAGATGCTCAAGCGCGCCGGAGCGAATATCCCGTGGGTATCCTTCCTCGCGTACAATCGTCTGCGGGCACACGATCTTTTCTACGGGAAGAACATCCTCGTGCTGGAAAGCGCGGTAAATAATTTGAACAAGTTCTATGGGCCGGAGAATAAAGAGGAATAGACTGATGGAAGCATATGAAGTGATCATAGAACCGGTTCTAACCGAAAAATCGAACGCAATGAGGGATGAAGACCCAAAGAAGTACACCTTTAAGGTCCATCAGGGCGCGAACAAGAAACAGATCATGGAAGCGGTCGAAAAGCTTTTCTTGGTGAAACCGGTGGCCTGTAATGTGCTCAATATTAAGGCGAAACCCAGGAATTCCAGATCCAAAACCGGATATAAGAAAGGTTTCACCTCATCCTGGAAGAAGGCGATCGTCACGCTGAAGGCCGGCGACAAGATTGACGCTGTCGAAGGCGTATAAAGGGGGAAGATGTGGCTATCAAGGAGTACAATCCGACAACGCCGAGCATGCGCTTCACTTCGATACTTTCTTTCGCCGATTTGACCGCGAAGAAACCTCTCAAGGCGCTTACGAAAGGATCTTCGGAGAAGGCGGGAAGGGGAGCGAGCGGAAGGATCAGCGTCCGCAGGCGCGGCGGCGGACACAAGAAGAAATACCGCAAGATCGATTTTGCCAGGAATAAACACGGGATTCCCGGCAAGGTCGTGAGCATCGAGTACGATCCCAACCGCTCGGCAAACATCGCCCTGGTCGTCTATGTCGACGGAGAGAAGCGTTACATCATCGCACCCAAGAAGCTGTCCGTCGGGATGACCGTCATGAGCGGTCCTAAGGCCCCGCTTGAAATCGGGAACGCCCTTCCTCTAGATCTGATTCCGCTCGGAATGACCGTTCACAACATTGAGCTGACATTCGGTCGGGGCGGCCAGCTGGCCCGGTCCGCGGGAGCAAAAGCGACCATCGTCGCGAAAGAGGGAGATTACGTAACGCTTCGTTTGCCCTCCGGCGAGATGCGGATGGTCTTCAAGAAGTGTATGGCGACGATCGGCGAAGTCGGGAACGACGACCATATGAATACCTCGCTGGGAAAAGCGGGACGGTCGAGATGGCTCGGCAAGCGCCCCAAGGTGCGGGGTGTCGCGATGAATCCCCACGATCATCCCCATGGCGGTGGTGAAGGAAAAACGTCGGGAGGTCGTCATCCCGTAACTCCCTGGGGTGTCCCCACCAAGGGATACAAGACCAGGAAGAAGAAGAAATCTTCTAGCAAATTCATCGTCAAACGCAGGAAGTAGGAGTAAGGGGTGGCTAGGTCAATCAAGAAAGGTCCTTTTATAGAGAAAAAGCTCTACAAGAGAATACTCGAGATCGGGAAAACCGGGGAAAAGAGGATGGTCAAAACGTATTCCCGGTGCTCGACGATCATACCGGAAATGGTCGGCCTGACGATCTCTGTATACAACGGGAAAACATGGGTTCCGGTTTATATCACGGAAAACCTCGTCGGACACAAGCTCGGCGAATTTTCGCCGACCAGGATCTTCCGGGGTCACGCCGGTTCAGACAAGAAAGCGGCGAAGAAATAGGGACGAAGCAGGTACAGTGATGGAAGCGAAGAAAGGGTATCAAGCTCATGCCATGAATCTCCTGATTGCCCCGCGAAAGGTACGCCCCATCGCGGACAACGTCAGGAGAAAGCCGTATACCGAGGCTGTGGCGATTCTGGAGAGCATTCCCAACAAGGGCGCCTTTTTCCTGAAGAAGGTGATACAATCGGCCGCTGCAAACGCCCTGTATCAAAACAAGAAGCTCGATGAAGAGATGCTCTACATCAAGGAGCTCATGATCAATGACGGACCCCGCATGAAGAGGGTCTGGCCGCGGGGCCGCGGACGCAGGGATATCCTGCTCAAGAGGATGTGCCATATCTCCGTTGTCGTCGATGAAATTGCCAGTACGGGGGAGAAATAACGTGGGGCAGAAAGTCAATCCGGTGGGTTTGCGCCTTGGCGTGAATAAGACCTGGAAGTCGAAATGGTATGTTGATCCGCGCGAATACGCGGATACCCTTCATGAGGATCTCGCTCTCCGGAAAGCGATCAAGTCTTGCCCGGAGACCAAAGGGGCGGAGATTTCCGACGTTGAAATCATCCGGCATCCCCAGAGAATCACGATCGTCATCAACACCGCGAGACCCGGTGTGATCATCGGAGCAAAGGGAGCCAATATTGAAAAGATTGGATCCCGGCTCCAGAAGGTCGCCAAGAAGAAGATCCAGATCAAGATCAAGGAGATCAAGAAACCGGAGACTAACGCACAGCTCATCGCGGAAAATGTAGCGAGACAGCTCGTCATGAGGGGCTCCTTTAGGCGTTCCCTGAAGATGGCCGTCAACAACGCGATCAAGGCGGGTGCCCAAGGGGTTAAGGTCAAGATTGCCGGAAGGCTGGGCGGCGCGGAAATGGCTCGGACAGAATGGCACAAGGAAGGTCGGATTCCCCTCCATACCCTCAGATCCGACATCGATTACGGTTTCGCGGAAGCGGTCACCACATTCGGCGTTATCGGCGTCAAGGTATGGGTCTTCAGCGGCGAGTTGTACAGGAATGACAGGAAGGATGACGCCGGTCTTCTCGTGAAGAAGAAGAGAGAAAAGGCGCCGGCGAGGAGTTAGAGCGATGCTTAGTCCCAAGAGAACGAAATTCCGGAAGAAACAACGTTCCAGCGGTTCCCTTACTGGAACGGCGACGCGAACCAACGAGATATCCTTTGGTGAATACGGGCTCGTTGCCATGGAACCGAAATGGATCACGAACCGACAGATAGAGGCCGCTCGTATCGCCATGACCCGTCATGTCAAGCGCGGCGGAAAGGTATGGATCAGGATATTCCCTGACATGCCGTACACAAAGAAGCCCGCTGAAACCCGGATGGGAAAAGGCAAGGGGAATCCCGAATACTGGGTCGCTCCGGTCAAGGTCGGAACGGTGATGTTCGAGATGGGCGGCATCGACAGGGAATTGGCGCACGAGGCGATGAGGCTGGCGGGAAGCAAGCTTCCCATCAAGACAAAATTCATCGCCAGGAACCGGTTTGAGGTTGAATGAGTATGAAAGACACGTTCAAGGATCTCACATACGAGGAATTGGTCAACAAGCGCAACGAGCTGAAGAAGAAGTATCTCGATATCAGATTCAAGATGGTCCTCGGCCATGTGGAGAACCCGCTTGAAAGAAGGAACATCAGGAGGGCGATCGCCCGGCTCAACACGTTGATCCATGAATACGCCCTCGGGATCAGGAAAGTGGGCTGAGACAGGAGAAGGATGTGGAAGGGACACCTACGAAAAATAAGGTAACCAAGAAGATTTATACCGGCCTCGTGGTCAGCGACAAGATGCAGAAAACCATCGTTGTTTCGATCACCAGCAGAAGGCTCCACAAGCTGTACAAGAAGTACATTACGCGTTCAAAGAAGATTAAGGCGCATGACGAGAAGAACGAAGCCCATATCGGAGATACCGTTCGTGTTATAGAGTCGAGACCGATCAGCAAGGAGAAGTGCTGGCGGCTTCTTGAGATTGTCGAGCGTGCGAAATAACGGAAGGATGCGCCGTGTTTTCCGCGGAGTGAGCCCGGAAAAACTGAAAGGTAGGATAGGGAAATGATACAGCAGGAAACGTATCTGAATGTCGCCGACAACAGCGGGGCAAAACGAGTTCAGTGCATCAAAGTCCTCGGCGGAACCAAGAGGAAATACGCCGGTATCGGTGACATCATCATCGTCGCGGTGAAGGACGCGATCCCGAATGGGGCGATTAAGAAGGGCGAGGTCCAGCGGGCCGTGGTCGTACGGACGCACAAGGAGTATAGACGGCCGGACGGGACCTACATTCGCTTCGATGACAACGCCTGCGTAATCATTGACGCGAACGACAACCCCAGAGGAAAACGAATCTTCGGGCCCGTGGCCCGCGAATTGAGGGACACGAATTTTATGAAGATCGTTTCCCTCGCTCCTGAAGTACTGTAAGGAACGGACAACATGGAAAAGAAGACGGTGAAACTGAAAAAAGACGATAACGTCCGGGTTACAAGCGGCAAAGAGAAGGGCAAGACCGGACGGATTTTAAAGATCGACAGAGACAAGGGGCGCGTCATTATTCAAGGAGTCAATCTGGTCAAGAAAGCGAAGAAGCAGAAGAGTCAAACCGAAAAGGGCGGTATAGTCGATATTGAGGGATCGATAGATGTTTCCAACGTCCAGATCATCTGCAAGAAATGCGGCCCCACGAAGATCGCGTACGCCTTTGAGGGTGGTGTGAAGGTCCGGAAATGCAGGAAATGCGGGGAAACACTGTGATGAAAGCATACGTACCTAGATTGAAGAAGAAATACTCGGAAAAGATCGCCAAGGAACTTATGGAGGAGTTCGGTTACTCCTCCGCGATGCAGATCCCCCGCCTGGTGAAAGTCGT
>CAZPZF010000087.1:11900-12118 GCA_964590705.1 uncultured Spirochaetales bacterium
GCGAGATGGGGTGCGTGAGCGGGGGGTGCTGCGAGGCGATATCGAACAAGAAGCTCCTCGACGCGGCCGTAAGCGAACTCGAGCAGATAACCGGTCAGAAACCCGTGAAAACGAAGGCAAGGAAGTCGATTGCGAACTTCAAGCTAAGGGCCGGATACGAGATTGGGGCAAAAGTCAACCTCCGGGGCGACTATATGTTGTAATTCCTCGACCGATTG
>CAZPZF010000088.1:0-6027 GCA_964590705.1 uncultured Spirochaetales bacterium
GTCCGTGATCTTCGGTCACAACGGGACCTGGGGGATCAATCTTGCCCTCCGGGGGATCCTCGATTCCGGCGACCATGTCGTGACCACATCCATGGAGCACAACGCGGTCATGCGCCCCCTGCGGTGCCTGGAAAGCGCAGGCGTCTCCCTCACGGTTGTCCCCTGCGCCCCCGACGGAACCCTCGACCCGGCCGATGTCGAGCGCGCACTCACGGACCGGACGCGGATGATCGTCATGACCGCTGCCTCGAACGTTACGGGAACCATCCTTCCGGTCGCCGAGGTCGGGAGGATCGCCCGATCCCGCGGCATCCTTCTCCTGGTCGACGCGGCCCAGGCCGGGGGCATCATTCCGCTGGACATGGAGCGGGACGGGATCGATCTCCTGGCCTTCACGGGCCATAAGGCCCTGTACGGGCCTCCCGGGACCGGAGGGGTGGTCATCGGGCCCCGCGTGAACACCGGGAAGATGCGTCCCCTCGCCGAAGGGGGCACCGGAAGCAGGAGCCAGGAGGAAATTCAGCCAACCTTCCTCCCCGACCGCTTCGAGGCGGGCACCGCGAACGGAGCGGGACTCGCGGGCTTGGCCGCGGGGATCGGGTGGCTGCAGGCAAACAGCGGACGGACCGATGAACTGCTGGACCGCACCGGTCTGGAAGCGGGCTCTGAGAGCCTGCTGGATCGGGAGCGCCGTCTCGCCTCCCTGCTAATCGCGGGAATCGAGGAGATCCCGGGCGCCAGGATCTATACCCCGCGGGACGAGGAAAACCGTCTCGGCGTGGTCTCGTTCACCCTACCCGGCATCCCGGTATCGGAGATCGGGGAGACATTGGACAAACGATACGGCATCCTGTGCAGGGTCGGGCTCCACTGCGCTCCGGCTGCGCACCGGACGATCAGGACCTTTCCACACGGTACCGTACGCCTCTCCGTGGGAGCCTTCACCACGGAGGAGGAAATCAGCGTCACGGTATCCGCCATATGGGAGATCGCGGGAGGGGCGAAATGACGGAGGAGTTCGCTCACGAGAGCGCGGCGGGCGGCCAGGAAAGCAGAGCGGCGGGAGGAAAGGCGGTGATCCTCGTCTATTCGACGAGCCACGCCCTGGCCATCGAGAAGCTCCTGAAGGCCCGCGGAATCGCCACGGCCCTGGTTCCGGTTCCCAGGCACCTCTCCTCCGACTGCGGCATCTGCGTGAGGATAGACGCGTCCGCGGCCGTCCAAGCGGAAGCCTGCGTCGTCGAGAGCGGGATCGAGATTCAGGGGATCCGCGAGGTCTAGCCTCTTTGCAGACCCCGCCCGCCGATGCTATTCTATGGAAACGGCCGGGATCGAGGGGAGGAGGAAAGCCAGGCGCGGCCGCCGCGGATGTCTCGCGGGATGTACCGCATGGCCCCCAAGGAGACTGCCCGACGGTCCCGAAGGCACGGGGCGTCAAAACCTTTGAAACGGGAGCGAACCATGTCACGTGAAGAGATCCGTCTCACATCGATGACCGCGGCCGCTGGGTGAGCGGCAAAGATGGGGCCCGAAGCCCTGGCGCAGGTCCTGCGCCCACTGGCCGGGATGTTCCCGGCGGCCGACTATCCGCGGATGCTCGTCGGCCTCGCCGGCGGCGATGACGCGGCGGTCTACAAGATAAACGACTCGACAGCCGCCATCCTCACGGTGGATTTCTTCACCCCCATCGTCGACGACCCCTACACTTTCGGCGCCATCGCCGCGGCCAACGCAATGAGCGATGTCTACGCGATGGGCGGCGAGGTGGTAACCGCCATGAACATCTGCGCGTTTCCGAAAGACCTTCCTCCGGCCATCATCGTTGAGATCCTGCGCGGAGGCGCGGAAAAGGTGAAGGAGGCGGGCGGGATCCTCGCGGGCGGGCACACGATCGACGATCAGGAACCGAAATACGGGCTTTCCGTGATGGGCTTTGTCCACCCGGAGCGGTTCTTTGCCAAGGCCGGGGCAGAGCCGGGGGACGTCCTCTTCCTCACCAAACCCCTGGGAACGGGTATCATCACGACCGCGGCAAAAGCGGGGAAAGCGGCCGCGGAGGATCTGGAAGCGGCCACGGCGAGCATGGCCCGGCTTAACCGCGACGCATCCCACGTTTTCTCCCGTCTCGGCGTACGCGGCTGTACGGATATCACCGGCTTCGGCTTTCTCGGCCATGCCGCCGAGATGGCGCGGAAGAGCGGGGTGGGATTCCGATTCAACGCGGCGGCTATCCCCTTCCTGCCGGGAGCCGCGGGCTACGCCGAGGACTGGCTCTTCCCCGGCGGAACGGCGCGCAACCGGTCGGCGTACGGCTGCGAGGTCCTCTCGGCTGAGGGAATCACCGACGAGCTTGTCAACCTCCTGTTCACCCCCGAAACGTCGGGCGGTCTCTTCGCCGCGGTGCCCGCGGGCCAACAGGCCGCGGTAGAGGCAGGACTGCGGAAGTCCGGCGTTTTTTACGCGGTTGTTGGGGAGGTTTTTTCGGGAGCGGGAGTCGAGATCGTACCAGGGTAATTATTCTACGGTCAGCTCGATCGGGCAGTGATCGGAACCAGTCACCTCGGGAAGGATAACCGCCTCCCGCACCCTCTCACGCATCCCCTGGTTCACGCAGTGATAGTCGATCCTCCATCCCACGTTCTTCCCGCGGGCGTTCATCCGGTACGACCACCACGTGTAGTGCCCCCCCTCCGAGGTGAAGATCCGGAAGGTGTCCACGTACCCCGCCCCGATGAAGCTGTCCATCCAGGCCCGCTCCTCCGGGAGGTAGCCGGGGTTCCCCTCGTTCGCCTTGGGATGGGTGAGGTCGATGGGTTTGTGGGCTATGTTGAAGTCTCCGCAGACGATCACGTCTTTCCCATCGGCGACCAACGCGTCGCAGAAGGCGCGGATGGCTTGGCAGAACTCGAGTTTGTAGGAGAGTCTCGCGCCTTCGGCCTGGCTGTTGGGGAAATAGGCGTTGACGAGGATGAAGTCGCCGTATTCGGCAGCCAGGATCCGACCCTCGCGGTCGAACTCCGCAACGCCGAGGGGGCTCACTGACCGCGGCTTCTCCCGCGTGTAGATGGCGACCCCGCTGTAGCCCTTCTTCTTCGCGCTTATGAAAAAGGAGCGGTACCCGTCCGGTTCCAGAAAATCGGCGGAGAGCTGATCGGATTGGGCCTTCGTTTCCTGGAGACAGAGAATGTCGGGTTTCCGCGCATGAAGCCAGGAAAAGAGCCCCTTCTCTCCTGCCGCGCGTATCCCGTTCACGTTCCACGAGGCGATTCTGGTCATGGATCGAGTGTAGACGGAATCCGGGCCGCGGGCAATATGAAAGTGATGAATCCGCGCGGGCGGACAAGGCGAACCTTCAGGGACCCCGTATGGCGAATTTGCCTGCGCTCGAACGCGGGCGGGATGATACGGATCATATATATCTTTTTTCTATTTCACATTTCAACCATTTGCACTATACTATTGATACGTCTTGTTTCATATAACCCATGTTCATCTAAAAGGATGGGTCCATGCGGAAAACAAAGGCGGTCAGGCCTGCGCGTTCCACCAATACCCGCCCCGGATCAGCGTCCGCGATCGTGTTCCACCTTCTGATCCTGCTCCTCCTTCCCCTTGTATTCGCCGCGGAGAACGCGCCTCCTCCATCGTCGCCGCGTCCCGGGTCAGCGCCGTTTCTGGAGACTCTCTCGGAATCGGAACGGGCATGGCTTTCCGCGCATCCCGTGATCAGCGTGGTTCAGGATCCGAACTACTATCCCGTGGAATTCGAGGACAAGGGGGGGAACCCGGCGGGGATCAGCTCCGATTATCTCCTTCGCATCGAGGAACGTATCGGCATCCGCTTCGAACGGCTAACGGGGATCCCCTGGCAAGAGGCGTACGGTCTTCTCAAGAATTGGAAAATCGACATGACCACCTGCGTCGCTGCCACTCCCGAGCGGGAGGAGTTCTGGGCTTTCACGGAACCCTATCTTACCATCCCCATCGTCATCGCCACCCGGAACGATGTCACATACATCGCTGACATGGAAGAGCTCGAGGGAAAGGAGGTGGCTGTCGTCGACGGATACGCCGCGCAGGAGTGGATCCGCCGTGACTATCCCGGCATCACGCTGGTCCCCGTGGCGACCATCGAGGAAGGCCTGGATCTGGTGACGACTGAGCGGGCCTACGCCTTCATAGACAACCTGCTTCTGATCGGCAGCGCTCTCTCGAGACAAAGGAACACCGCGATCAAGATAGCGGGAGGCACCCCATACGTGAACGCCCAGCGGATGGCGGTGAGGAAGGATTGGGCGATTTTCGCCGGAATTCTGCAGAAAGCCATGGAATCCATGCCTCAGACGGTTCATGACGAGATCTATAAAAAATGGGTTCCCGTCCGTTTCGAATATGGGCTGGACAGAACCGTACTCAAGCGCGTCATCCCGCCCGCGGCCGTAGTACTGATAGTTCTCCTCCTCTGGATACTGAGGCTCCGAATGGAAATCCGGCGAAAGAAGGTGGCGGAGGCGGCGCTTCGGGCCGAGCATCAACGGCTGGAGAACATCCTGGAAGCCACGCAGGCGGGAACGTGGGAGTGGAACGTGCGAACGGGCGAGATCCTCGTGAACAGCCAGTGGGGCAGGATCATCGGGTACGAGCCAGGGGAACTCCCCCCGATCAGCATGGGAACGCTGGATCGTTTCATCCATCCGGAGGATCGGGACGCCCTCGCCCCGCTTCTCGAGCGGCACCTGCGCGGCGAGACAGCGTACTTCTCCGCGGAGATCCGCATGAAAAACAAGAACGGGACATGGACGTGGCTGCATACCCACGGCAGCGTCATCGGAAGGGACCAGGACGGCAGCCCCCTCATGATGTTCGGCGCTCACTTCGACATCTCGGAAAGCAAACAGGCTGAAGAGGAACTCAAACGGAACCTGGCTGAGAAAGCGGTTCTCCTGAGGGAGGTCCATCACAGGGTGAAGAACAACCTCAACCTCTTCTACAGCCTCCTCAATCTTCAGGCAGCGCGTATCACGGATCCGGCGCAGGCACTCGAATCCATCAAGAATATGAGGAACCGGGTCCTTGCCATGTCCCTGGTCTATGAGGAGCTCTATTCCGCAAAAGACTATTCCGTCGTTGACGTGGGCAGGTACATGGAAAAACTCGCGGATCAGCTCTCCGCCACGTATAAGACAACCGATCGGATCATCATCAGGACGGAAAGCGATCCCCTCTCGATGAGCATGAACGCGTCCATCCCCTTCGGCCTCATCCTCAACGAACTCCTCGTCAACTCGCTCTGCCACGCGTTTCCCGGCAACGCCTCGGGAGAGATCTCGGTTTCGCTTCGCAGGGAAGAAGCGGGGGGAATGGCGCTCTCCGTTTCGGATACGGGGGTCGGGCTGTCCCTGCCCGCCGGGGAATGGGCGGAGGGAAACACGGAGGGGAAACTGGGCCTTTCCATCGTTCACCTCCTCGTGAAACAGCTTGACGGCAGCATCGAATCGATTCACACGCAGGGAAGCGGAGCGCGGTGGGTCATCCGTTTTCCCATGGAGAATTCGGCATGAGCAAGCTTCGCGTTCTCATCGTCGAGGACGAGATGATCATCGCCTGGGATCTGAGGCTGACCCTGGAAGGACTGGGCTGCGAGGTTGTTTCCACGGAGACGACGGCAAAGGGAGCGGTTGAAGCGGCGCAGAAAAAAGAACCCGAACTCATCCTCATGGATATCCTCCTCAAGGGGAGGGAGACGGGAATCGACGCGGCGCGGGAGATCAGGCTTTTCTCAGAGGTTCCCATCGTTTTCCTGACCGGAAACACGGACCTCGCCGACGCCGGAGTGATCGAGCGGAACCGGATCCAGGGGTTGTATGGGAAACCTCCATCGCGGGAGAAACTCGAGAGATTGATTCGGAGATGTCGGGACAACCGGGAAACGGTCAGGTCCTGAACCTGCCCACCTCTCCTTCCACGACACGGATGTGCTCCAGCGTCTTCTCGACAAGTTCGTTCAGCGACTTGCCCGTCTCGCGC
>CAZPZF010000088.1:6037-12096 GCA_964590705.1 uncultured Spirochaetales bacterium
CTTCTTCATGCTTCTGTCCACTTCCTCGGATCCGCTGGAGATCTTCTCTATGCTCTGCATGATCTCATCCGTCGACTTTTTCAGCTGCGTGATCTCCGCGAGAATGGCGTTGTTGCCGTCGCTCATCTCGCGGGATCCCGCCTGGACCTGGGAGGTGAGTTCGTTCATCGCGCGCAGGGCCTCCAGTATCTGCGTGGAGCCCTCCTTCTGCTCGATCATCGCGTGCTTCACCTCCCGGACGATGGCCTCGGTCTTGTCGATCTGTCCGGACACCATGGAAAAGGCTTTCTCGGATCCCTTGGACGCAGCTACCGCTTCCTCGATGGCCCGCTGGACAAGTTTGATTTCTGAGCTTATCTTCTTGGTCTGCACGGAGGAAGTCTCGGCGAGTTTGCGGATCTCGTCGGCCACCACGGAAAAGCCCCTCCCCGCCTCGCCGGCGTGAGCCGCCTCTATGGCGGCGTTCATGGCCAGGAGGTTCGTCTGGCTCGCGATGCTGGAGATGATCGCGTTCGCCTCGAGAAGGGTCTGGGACGCCGCCGATATCTCGTCGATCTTCCTGCGGGAATCCGACTGGGCGGCGATGCCGTCATCAGCGGAACGCATCAGGGAAGAGAACTGTTCGGACATCATCTCGATGGAATTGGTGACCGAGCTGATGTTTGAGACCATCTCCTCTATGGAGGCTGAGGCCTCCGAGATGCTCGCCGCCTGGTCTGCTATCATGGTTTCAAGGGAATCGATGTTCTTGGCTATCTCCTCGACTGCGCTGGAGGATTCGGATACGCTGTCGGCCTGGACGCGGGATTTCTCGCGGACGGTCTTGATCCCGCTGGTGATCCGCTCTACCGCCACGGCTGCGTTCGCCGCGCCTTGCCTGAGCTCCTCCCCGAGCTGGAGAAGGCCGCCCTGAGCCTCCTTGATGCTTTTCACGCTGACATACAGCCCTTCGCAGAAATCATTGACAAGGCCGGAGATGGTTCCCAGCTCGTCGACCGAAACCACGGATATCCGTTTTCCGAGATCTTTCTCCGCTGAGGAAAGCTGGTCCAGCTGTCCCGTGATGGATCGATAGACGAGAGCGGTCACCCACCCCCACGTCACCACAAGGACGATGACCGACGCGAAGAACGCACAGCTGGCCACGACAAATACCACCAGGATCCTTCCCATATTGGCCGCGTTGTTCGCGCGGGCCTCATAAAAGAGCAGGAACAGGGAAAGAGCGTAGAGAAGGCTCATGACGCAGATGAAGAAGGGGATGATGATGACCTTTCTGTATTGGCGCGTACACCTCATCTCCCCCGGATAGCGTACGATATTCGAGCCGAGGAGTGTCCGGGCCACTATCCTGTCCGAGAGGATGTAGATGAAGGCGCAGGTGAGAAGGCCGAAGGAGAAGATGTACAAGGAAAAGGCGATGACCTGTGTTGAACGGAACCCGAGCCGCTTGAGCATGGGGACGCGCGCCGCGATGTATAGAATAAGAAGAAGCGCGTACAGAACCAGTGATGAAAGGGGGAGGCCGCCGATCTTCAGGAGCGCGGCCGCGTTTCTATCCTGCCTGGCCTGGTCGAGGTTGAAATCCGGTTGAAGCACGCGCCCCTTGCGGCCGAGCAAGACAACAACAAGGATGAAAAAGGCGATGTCAACAGACAAGAGGTACACAAGCGGGAACAGAGTCAATTCCCCCGGCTGCCTGAGGACCATGATCAGCTCACCGGCTATGAGGACATTGGCCAGGGAACACACCGTAACCAGCAGACGGTACGAAAGGGACTTTCTTTTCATCCGGACACCTCGCAGGAGAAGACGTTTACTATGAAGTATACAAAGCAATAAGGCATTAAGCAAATACCGAGGAGAATACGGAGCGAGTCGGGCGTTGCCGAAGAAAGGTATCCGTTTTATAGTATCGGATATGAGATCTGCAGCTATCGCCATTCTCCTCTTCGCTCTCGCGCCCTCGGCCGCCCATGCCCATCCCCACATGTTCATCGAGTCCTTCCTCGAATTCGAATTCGACTCGGCCGAATGCACGGGCGTCTGGGTGGACTGGGGATTCGACAGCTGCTTCAGCGCCTCGATCATATACGATTACGACCGCAACAGGGACGGCCGTTTCGACCAGCGGGAAACCGCCGCCATCTTCAATGAGGCCTTTATCAACCTGGAAAAGTACGGCTTTTTCCTCTACTTCAGGAGGGGGAGCAACAGAAGCCTCCCCGCCTCCGTGGACCATTTCAGCGCGCGGCAGGAAAAAGGCAGGCTCTTCTACCGCTTCCATGTGCCGGTCAAGGGCATGGGGCTCACCGGGCACTTCAGCGTATCCGTGTTCGACCCCACCTACTTCTGCGCGGTCGCCTACCGGGATCCTCCGGCGGGGCTGTACATCCCGCCCGCGGGATCTTCAACCTCATCAGGCAGTGCCGCGGGAAGAAGGGTTTCCGCGAATCGGGCCGACAAGCCGAACCGTGTGCGCGGGGCTCCACATCCATCGCGGACGGCGCAAACGGAGCGGGTCAAACAACGCCGTACCGTGCCCGGGACATATACATAGAGGAGGAGAGGGATGAGACTGATAGTCATCGGCGGAGACGCTGCGGGAATGAGCGCGGCTGGAAAGGCCAAGCGGACCATTCCCGAAATGGACGTGGTTGTCCTCGAACAGACCGGGGATGTCTCCTACAGCGCGTGTGGCATGCCGTACAACATCGCGGACCCGAAGCGGTCCATGGAGGATCTCGTCGTCAGGAAGGCGGAGGTGTTCCGTGAAAAGCAAGGGATCGATCTTCGCTTGGGTCACCGGGTGGATGTCATCGAGCCGGGTTCCCGAACCGTTTCCGGCGTTACGACGGCGGGCCAGCTCTTTTCCCTTCAGTACGACAGCCTCCTCATCGCGACGGGAGCTTCGTCCATCCTTCCGAAGATTCCCGGCGTAGATCTTCCGGGAGTGATGTACTCCTTGACGGTCGGACCATCAAGGAGTACATCCTGCGTAACGGCGTGAGAAAGGCGGTCATCATAGGAATGGGATACATCGGTTTCGAGATGGCCGAGGCCCTGCGTTCCCGGTCGATCGAGGTGGAAATGGTCAAGCCAAGCCCACTCTTCATCCCGTGGATGGCGCGCGGACTGGCGGCGGTTGTCCAGGCCGAACTGGAGTCCGCGGAAGTCAGGCTCTTTCCCGGTACGGAAATCCGGGAGATCGGGGCCGATGGGAAGGGATTTGCCGTGGTCTCCGCCGACGGCGTGCATGCCGCAGATATGGTTCTTTGCGCGATAGGTGTCAAGCCTAACAGCCGGGCGGCCGCCGCGGCTGGACTTGAGCTCGGCCCCGGGGGAAGCGTGGCCGTGGACAGGAATATGCGCACCTCAGCCCCCGGCATCTTCGCCGCAGGAGACTGCGCAGACGCCTATCATGTCGTCACCGGGAAGAAGACGTGGATTCCCCTGGCCCTCAGGGCAAATCGAGCTGGGGGGGCAGCGGCGGATAATATCTGCGGCATTCCAACCACCCTGAGGGGGATCGCCGGCACTGCGGTGTTCAAGGTATTCAGCCTGGAAGTGGCCCGGACCGGACTCTCGGTCGATGAGGCGCGGAAAGCAGGCTTTGACCCGGCCGAGGTTGTCCTTGAGTCCAGATCCAGGGCTCACGGCCATCCGGGCGCTTCCACAATCCATGCACAGCTGGTAGGTGACAGGAAAACGGGGCGGCTTCTGGGGGCCCAGCTCGTGGGACGCGAGGGAGCGGCCCACCGGATCAACGCGGCCGCGGTAGCCCTCCACGCGGGTATGACAGTCAGGGAATTCGGCGAGTCTGACCTCGCCTACGCCCCTCCATTCGGCCCGGTCTGGGATCCCCTGCTAACCGCGGCGAACCAGCTCCAGAAGGAGATCGGATAAGGTTGTATCCAAGGAGGTACGTGGCCACAGCCTGAGCTGCCCGGCCTCGGTCTCATGCCACGTTGGGAAAATGCGGCATTCCCCTGTGCGGTTCTAATACCTGACAGGAACCGTGGGGTCCCGGAAAAGGGATTCCTTCATACCGCTTCCTCTGTCCGGTCCCATGGTTTGAGCAACAAAACCACCGCACACCCCGCGCACGCCAGAAGGCCGAGAGAGACGGCCGAAGCGGCGATCGTCGCGGCCGGCGGGTACTTCCCCTGGGCGCCGAACAGGATGGCTCCCGCGGTTACCGCGTAATGGAACACGAGGGCGAGCCTGATGTCTCCCCCTCCCCTGCGGATGATAGCGCTCATGATGACCGAAAGCGCGGTGAGGTTCAGGGGTCCGACCAGGATGTACTGCGGGATGAACCACAACCCCATCTCCCGCAGTCCGATCCAGTCTGTCGGCAGGTACCAGAGTCCCCACAGCAGTCCTACCGCGATAGTCGGTTTCCAGAAAGCGCTCCCCTTGCCCCACAGGGGAAAGAGAAACCCCCGCCAGCCGAATTCCTCTCCCGCGCTGGCCATGAGGGGCCAAACCAGGCCAATGACCAGCCGTGAAGCGATATCCACCATATCCGAAGGAAGGCCGGCAAGGCCCAGGACACTCTGGGTTGCGAGAGTCACCGCCGGATCGAAAGCGGCGGCAAGCAGGAACAAGTATGGCCTGGGCTTTCCAAGGAGCCGGGGCCGCTCGCCGCGAGGCATGGAAAACCGGAGGATCAACCCGGCGATTGTAGGCCCGAACCCGCCGATCATGGCACCGATATAGAAAAACGGGCCAACCGCAGCGAGATCGGACATGTCCATGCCCAGGATCGGTATCCACCACCCCCATGACCATGCGAACGTCAGGGCAAGGAAACAGGCGGTGGGATGGTTTATGACGAAATTACGCATTGGTTCCCTCCAGGTAACGGGTTGTGGCGGCAAGGGCCGCGCTGACCTTCTCTTCTGTGGGCATGGGCAGCGGCGTATAGGCGAGGATGAGCCCGTGCATCACCCCCCAGAGTTCCAGGAAAACCCGGCCAGCGCCTTCCGGATCTGAGGCGGGATCGATGCCTGCCCAGGCGGCTGCTGCGTCCCGGAGGTGAACGGCGTTGTCCCCTTCCCTAAAGGAGCCGGCCGCCCATTTTCTGATCTGTTCATCCATTCCCCTCCCTGCGGGGAATCGGGTGCGGTAGGAAGTGGGATTGCCCAGACCCATTGTCAGGTAAAAATGCGCGAGGCGCCGCAGCCTTCCCCGCGTTCCTCCTTCAGGAGGGGCGGGATGAGAGGAGAACCACGATTGAGCAGCCTGCGCGAACTCCTGGTCGAGCACGCTGTGCAGGAGCTCCTCCTTGCCGGAAAAATGGGCGTAGATGGCGGAGGCGGTCAGATCGAGCCGCCCGCCGAGTTTCCTCAGGGAGAATCCTTCGTATCCGACCTCCCGGAGAAGGGCAGAAGCCGCGTCGATGATTCGCTGTCTGGAGCGTCGCGGTTCTCTTGTCATGGCGGCCCCCGTGAATTATATTAACAGTGTTAATATTAATACTGTTAACATCAATGTCAATAGCCAAAGCATACATACGGCTTTCTTGAAAGGAATGCGTCCTCTGCCAGGGAAACGAGGAACACGGAAAAGAGAATGGGCAACCCACCCGGAATGACCGGATAGCTCCATAGACAATTTCGACAGCTGCAGGATACCCGTGCCGTTCCAAGCCGTACGCTGTTGCCGTCTGTGCCTGGACACTGGCGCTGACCGGTTACGAAAACAGTCCCGGAAGCCTTGCCCGAAACGGCAGGGCGATATAGAGGGAAAAGATAAGGAGGATCGTGAAACCGACTATATCGGTGGCCGCCCCGGCGATCTGGAGCTTTTCCGCGTTGTTCCTGATCCGCGTTCCTCCCCTTCTTGCTCCACAGAACGAGGATGGAGAGGTCCATAAACACGACCGCCATCACCACGAGGACGCTGTACACGGCGGCGGCAACAAGCAGAAAGAGGCACGCGGCCCGTGAGACCCGGCGCTTCGCCTTGGGGGAGGCCCTGTGTATGCGGTAGTTGCATTCTTTAATTAGTGTTTTGAATTGTGGATAAGGTTTTCATTGCCAGGCATAGGAGGG
>CAZPZF010000089.1:0-12089 GCA_964590705.1 uncultured Spirochaetales bacterium
TCAAGCCCCGGCGAAACCCTTCCACGGCGTTCCTGACGGCCCTCGCGGTTCCGCCGGACGGACTCCTCTTTGCGGTCAGCCAGGACGTCGAGCATGAGGTGGAGATCTGCGCCTGGCAGCCCTGAGCACAGCCCCGACCCCGATCGTTCAGCCCTCGATCGCCTCTAGGAATCCCCGCCTGTCCTGTTCGGAAAAGAAGACGAAGACCACCTTCCGGGGATACTCATGCGCGCCAAGGAAGCGTCGGACCCTATCATAGGCCGCGCGCGCGGCTCGATCCTTTGGGTATCCGTAAACGCCCGTCGAAATCGCCGGAAAGGCCACGGCGTCGAATTTCCTTTCCGCCGCGATGGCAAGGGATGATTCGTACGCGCGCGCGAGGATCTCCGGCTCCCCCTTCCCGCCGCCATGCCAGACGGGACCGACGGTGTGGATGACGTACGGCGAGGGGAGATCGCCCCCCGTGGTGATGACCGCTTCTCCGGCCGGAAGACCGCCGGGGTGCGTGGTTTCTCGGATGACCCTGCACTCTTCGAGGATTCTCGGCCCGCCGGCACGGTGGATCGCCCCGTCCACCCCGCCCCCGCCCATGAGCGAACTGTTCGCGGCGTTGACGATGGCGTCGGCCTTAAGGCGGGTAATGTCGCCGGTGGTCACCTCGATCCTTCCGTTGAGAAATAGGTCCATGGCTCTGCCTCCCTCTACCGAAGCCCGACAGATGGCTTCGATAGACCAATGATACCCGCGAGGATACGGATCGTGCAAATGGTTTTCGATGTCCCTGGGAAAAGCGATCGGTGGATAAACGCAGGCAGGGGGGAGCGGAAATGCGCGGGCGTGTGAGCCGGCTCAGCGGAGCCGGGCCAGCTCCCGCACGAGGATATCCATCTCTTTGTCCGTGCCGATGGTGATCCGAAGGTAATCCTCGATCCCATCCGTCTTGAACCTTCGCACGAGGATCCCCCGCTCACGGAGAGCCGTTTGTATCTCAGCGCCGCACACGCGCGGGGATCTGACGAATATAAAATTGGCGAGCGACGGCAGCACCTCGAAGCCGAGATCCCTCAGCTCTTTGGAGACGCGTTCCCGCGTCCCGATGATGCGCTTCGTAGTCTCCCGGTAGTACGCAGGATCCGAGAGAGCCGCGATTCCCGCCCTTTGTGCGATGGTATCGAGCGGGTAGGAGTTGAACGAGTCCTTTACCGTCGTCAGGGCGGAGACGGCTTCGGGGCTGCCCAGCGCGTAGCCGATCCGCATTCCGGCGAGACTCATGCTCTTCGAGAATGTGCGAACGACGACGAGATTCGGGTGGAAGGCGATGAGGGGGATGACCGTTTCCCCGCCGAATTCCGCGTACGCCTCGTCGACCACGACGCATCGGTCGGCGGGGTACGATTCGAGGAAGCGTTCGATCGCGGCTCTCGAGATGCCGATTCCCGTGGGCGCGTTGGGATTCGCGAATACCACCCCCGCGGAGGGGATGGAAAGATAGTCGTCAAGGCAGAGGACGAAACCGGCCCGCAGGGGAACGACACGGTACGGGATCCCGTAGTAGCCGCAGTAGACGGGGTAGAAGCTGTAGGTGGGGCCGGGGAAGAGCAGGGGAGCTCCGCCGCCGTCGAAGAACGCGTAGAAGCAGAAGGAGAGGACCTCGTCGGAACCGTTTCCGGCAAAAACCCGCTCCGGCGTCACCCCGTAGCGGAGCGCGAGAGCCTCGCGCAGCGCCCGCGCCTCTGGGTCGCTGTAGAGCCTGAGGATCGCTGGATCGGTGTTTCGGAGGGCCTCGCCGACGCGCGGTGACGGGGGATACGGGTTCTCGTTCGTGTTGAGTTTGATGTAGCTGCGGTCTCTTGGTTGTTCGCCGGCCACATACGGGCTCAGGCCTTCGAGTCGTTTCGAGAGCATGTCAGGTTTCCTCCGGTTCCCGCTTCTTCAGCGCGAGGGGGCGGATTACGCCCACGGTGTAGAAGGAGCCGGTCACGAGGATCGGCGTTTCGCCGCGGGACTCGGAGATCGCGGCAGCGAGGGCTTTTACCGGATCCGCGATCAGCCTGGTGTTCGGATTCCTGGATACGAATTCGCCATAGACCCCCTCCGGGTCGCTCTTCTTGAAGGTTCCGGGCGTGGTCACGATGATCGTGTCAAAGGTTTGGGCGAGGTTCGCGGCCATGGATGCCGGATCCTTGCCATGAACGGAACCGAAGAGAAGGATCCGCCTTCCGGGAAACAGACGGGTGAAGAGATCCGCTGTCCGGGATGTCGAAAGGGGAGTGTGCGCGCCGTCGAGGACAATGGGAGGCCTGCGGCACGCAAGCTCCATCCTCCCGGGAATGGAGACGCGTTCGAGCCCCCTGGACGCGGCCTCCCATGAGAAGGCCGGAATATCGCCCCTGTCCCGGAGGGTCTTCAATGCGAGCGCGGCGAGCGCCGCGTTATGCGCCTGATGTTCGCCAAGGAGGGCGAGCCGGAAACGCCGCTCCGGTTCGCCGGGCAAGGTCACGGCGACCTCTGTGTGCATCCCGCCTTCGGTTTTCGATCCCGCGGCGGAGCATGGGTCGGCCCTACCGGTCGGCGTCCCCCCTTTCACGACAGCCCGTATCGAGATCCCCGGGTCATCGAGAAACGAGAGCGGGGCATCCTTCTCGCGGGCCATTTCCGTGAAGACCGCCCGTACCTCGGGCGCCTGGCCGCTGACGAAGACCGGCACGCCGGGCTTGATGATGCCTCCCTTTTCCCGCGCGATTGCCGTGAGAGAGTCGCCGAGGACGTCGGTGTGCTCGAGCTCGATAGGCGTGATGACGCAGGCTTTCGGAAGCAGGGTGTTGGTCGCGTCGAGCCTTCCGCCCAGGCCGACTTCCACGACAGCCCAGTCGACCCGTTCGCTCCTAAAGATGAGGAAGCAGAGGAGGGTGAGGAGTTCGAAGGTGCTCGGCTCCTCCCTTCCGGGGAGCTCGATCCCGGGAAGCCGCGCCGCGATCAGGTTGATCGTATCGAGATACACGGGGTCCGGGAACTCGGCTCCCGACAGGGTGATCCTCTCGCGGTAGGAAACCACGTGGGGGGAGAGGTAGAGCCCTGTCCGGTATCCGGACTCGGTCAGGATGGCGGCGAGGATCGCCGATGTCGACCCCTTTCCCTTTGACCCGGCGACGTGGATGGAGGGGAACTCCCTGTGTGGGTTGCCGAAGGAATCGAGGAGCGCCTCCATTCGATCCAGCCGGAAGGTCCTGGCCGGATCCGCCGGAGATCCTGGCGCGGGGCCCGTACGTTCGAAATTGGCGAAGGACTCGATCCACTCGAATCCCCTGTCGAGGGAGTTGAATTTCATGGCGTGTACTGTTCCGGCCGGCGTTCCCCTGATCCGCTGGTTTCATTGGGGCTCTCGCCGCGGATCCGGTATGCCATGGCATGGGTATGGAAACCCTCGTAATCCGCGATGGCCGTCACCCGCGGTTCCAGTGTCCGAAAGCCCCTGCCCGTGGCGAAGATGACCGACGAATACTTGATGAAGTCCCGTACAGAGACGGGTGAATAGCTCCTGGCGAATCCGCCGGTCGGAAGGACAGCGTTGGGTCCGGCCGCGTAGTTGGCTCCGGAGAAGGGGATGTCGCTTCCGAGGAGGATCTCCCCGGCGTTCCTGATCATGCCGAGCGTGTCGAAGGGCGACGCCGTATGGATGAGGAGGTGTTCCGGAGCGAAACGGTTGACCAGCTCGGCCGCTTCCTCCGGGGAATCGGCCACGATCAGGCCGCCGTACCCGGCGAACACTGCGTCGACGAAGCCCCTGCGCGGTTCCGGGAGACCGGGGACGAGACGCTCCATGTGCGAGGCCACCCGCGAGGCGATTTCCTCGGAATCCGTGAAGAGAACGGCGCAGGAATCTGCTCCGTGCTCGGCTTCCACGAGGAGATCGAGGGTCACCTTCCAGGGATCGGCGGATGCGTCCGCGAGCACGACCGACTCCGAGGGACCGGCCGGGATGCCCGTGTCGACGATGCCGGAGACGAGCCGCTTCGCGGCTGTCACGTACATGCTTCCCGGCCCGACGATCTTGACCACCGGCTCGATGGACTCCGTTCCATAAGCGAGGGCTGCCACGGCCTGCGCGCCTCCGATCCGGTAGACCTCGTGGACGCCGCAAAGGCTCGCCGCGTAGAGGCATGCCGGGTCCACCGATCCCCCGCCCGGCGGCGTCACCACGCAGACACGGGGGACCTGCGCTACCGTAGCGGGAACGGCGAGCATATAGAGCATGGACGGAAAGCTCCCTCGTCCGCGGGGAACGTACAGGCCGGCCGAATCGACCGGCGTAGCCCGCTCGCCGGCAAAGACTCCCGGCGAGACCTCGAGGAAACCCATCTCACGGGGTTTCTGGGTTTCATGGAAGCGCCTGACCGCGCCGACGGCGAAGCGGATCGCCTCCTTGAGCTCGGCCGGAAGCGAACGCTCCGCCTCGATGAAGGCTTCGGCGGGGACGCGGAAGGCGCCGGGGGGAATATCGACCCTGTCCAGATCGCGGGAAAGGCGGCTGAGCGCCGCGTCCCCCTCGCGTTGTACCTCATCGACGATCCCGCGGACACGTTCCGTCACGAGGGAGATGTCCTGTTCGGATCTAACGAGGAGCCTGCTCCTCTCTTCGCCGCTCATCGCGGACCACCGACGGACCGGGTATTTCATCGAATGTCCTCCGTTTACAATCTTCGTGACACCAGAGGCTACGCGGTGTTGATATTGAGCAGGTTCACGGGGGAATAGGCGTCCAGATCCAGGATCAGCATCGCGTCCGTAAGCCCGTTTCTGGAAGAGATCTCGAGGGAATTCTTGGAAAAACCGAGGTTTTTCAGCATGAGGAGTAGCATGACGATGCCGATTCCGGCCCCCTCCGAGTAGTCCTCGCTCTCCGAGTACGCGTCAGCGAGGTTGTCATGCGTTCGTGCAATGACCATTTTCTGCTCGATCCGCCTACGCTCCATCTCCGTCAATTCGACGTTGTTGCGTACGAGGATCCGGAGGAAGGAGGGTTCCCTCCTGAAGTGGAACTTGATATAGAGACCCTCGGCGCGTTGTTTTTCGAGGTAGTATCCGATGTTTTCTGTGGTCACTTCCTTGAAATCCGCCATTCCCGTTTCGTAATCCGCGGGATCGTGGATGTTGAGCCCTTTCTCCTTGAAGTACACACGCTTAGTGTTGGCCTTTTTCGCGTTTCCCGCAATTTCATGGATACAGTAGCACAGCTTGTCGCCTATCAAGTCGAGGCCCACGTCGAGGAGGAAACGGTTCCTCACGTGATCGAAATAGTCACGCGCTCTCGGGAGATTTGTATAGGGGGAGATCGTCAGGGTCTTCCCGTTCTGGATGGCGTATTCTATCTTTTTGTTGTTCGCGTGCATCTTCATGATCCGGCTATACTACTGTTACTATCGGCAGAGGATTCCCCATATTTACTGGATTGACGCCGCGGGACCTGTGGTTTTGACAAGCCCCGCCCGTTTGCGTATAGTACCATATACGCCGCGTTTGTCCAATACCGCTGACCGGCGGATTCTCCGCCGTGGTATCTGGCAGGCGGGGAAGAGAGGTGAAGATGGGCGCCGTTACGGTGAATTGCGGATGGCTTTCGGGCGTGGCCTTCGAAAGCACGGTCGACGGTTTCAGAATCTTGATGGACGGTTCCCCCGAATTCGGGGGAGAGGACCGCGGTCCTAAACCCAAACCGTTGATCCTATCGGCCCTTGCCGGCTGTACCGGGATCGATGTCGTGCTCATTCTGAAGAAAATGAAGGTGGAGTTCTCCTTTTTCAATATCGAAGTCTCGGCGGAGCTCTCCCAGGCGGAACCGCGGATATTCGAGAAGATCCACCTGATCTACCAGTTCCGCAAGGGGGAGATCGCGGATTACGAGAAGGTTCAAAAGGCGGTCAGCCTTTCTCAGGAGCGCTACTGCGGCGTCAGCGCCATGCTCCGGAAAGCGGCTGAAATCTCCTACGAGATCCAGTACCTTGACTGACCAAACCGCGCGGAGGGAAAAGCGGGGCTGGATACTCCCCCTTCCCTCGGGCAAGGCTCTCGACCTGACCGGCAGGGCACTCGTCATGGGGATCCTCAATATCACCCCCGACTCTTTCTACGCGGACAGCCGCGTCGGAAACGTGGAAGCGGCTCTCACCACGGCTCTCAGGATGGAGGCAGCGGGGGCTGACATTCTCGACATCGGGGGAGAGTCCACCCGTCCCGGCTCCGATTATGTGGATTCGGCGGAGGAGGTCAAGCGGGTCATCCCGGTCATCTCCGCGATCAGGAAGAGATCGGCGATCCCTCTATCGGTGGACACGCGGAAAGCCGATGTGGCCCGGGCCGCGCTCTCGGAAGGCGCGGATATCGTCAACGACGTGACGGCGCTCAGGGACGACCCGCGGCTCGCCGAAGTCGCGCGGACAAGCGGGGCGCCGATCGTGCTCATGCACATGCGGGGAACCCCGAAGACGATGCAGGAGAATCCGGAGTACGGGGACGCCGTGTGTGAGATCCTGGAGGAGCTGCGGGCTTTCGTCCGGAACGCTCTGACCCTGGGAATAGCCGAGGAGCAGATCATCGTCGATCCGGGCATCGGCTTCGGCAAGAGGCTCTCCGACAACCTCGCGATCCTCCGGGATTTGGACGCGCTGGCCGCGATCGGCAGGCCCATCCTCGTCGGGCTTTCCCGGAAATCGTTCATCGGAAGCGTACTGAACCGGCCGGTTGAAGAACGGCTCTGGGGGACTCTTGGAGCCGGCTGCGCAGCCCTCATGAAGGGCGCCTCAATCCTGCGGGTGCATGACGTCGCGGAAACCGCCGACATCGTGCGCATGATGCACGCCATCCAGACCGGAGGCGGGAACTGAATGAACTGGCTCGATCAGATCGTGATCTATCGGGATTACATCAGGCCCGCGCTCGACATCCTCGTGCTGGCCTTCCTCATCTACCAGGGCTACCGGATCCTCGTGCAGACGCGGGCGGTTCAGCTCCTGAAGGGCGCTCTGGTGATCGCGATCCTGTACGCGCTCGCCTTCTTCCTCAAGCTCTCCACCCTCCTGTGGATCATGAATGGGCTCGCCACGGTCTTCGTGATCATCGTGGCGATCGTGTTCCAGCCCGAACTGCGCAACATGTTCACCCGGATCGGGCGGGGGGAATGGTTCCGTCTCGGCGGATCCGCCAAGCCGCTGCAGGTGGAATCGGTCGTGAACGCTGCGGAAGTGCTGGCGGCCAAGAGGCGGGGAGCCCTCATCGTCTTTCCACGCAAGGTCGGGATCAAGAACATCGTCGACGCGGGCACGAGGCTGAACGCCGACCTCTCCTCCAGCCTGCTCCTCACGATCTTCGGCCACGACACCCCGCTTCACGACGGCGCCGTGGTCATCCAGGGGGGCAAGATCCTCGCGGCGAGCTGTTTCCTCCCCCTTTCTGAGCAGGCGGATATCCGGAAGAATTTCGGAGCCAGACACAGGGCAGCCCTTGGCATGGCCGAGGAGACCGACGCGGTCGTTCTGGTGGTCTCGGAGGAGACGGGATCGATCAGCATCGCATACGAGGCGAACCTCCACTACGATCTCAGCCTGGAAGAGGTTAAGCGGAACCTGAAACGGCTCTTCGATCTGCCGGAGGAGGAGACCAAGGAAACGGAAGAGGGAACGTATGGCGAATAGGACGATACTCGAGCACCTCATCTCGAACTGGCCGGTGAAGCTCCTCTCCCTCATCGCGGCCTTCGTTCTGTTCCTCTTCTATCAGCTGAATACCCTGGAGCAACGCTATCTGAGCATCCCCCTCAGGATCGTCGTGGACGATACCCTCATTCCGGCAAGTTCCTACCCGCACAATGTCCGGGTCACCCTGCGGGGAACCGGGGATGACATCTCGCTCGTCACCGAGGAGGATATCGAGGTGTATGCGGATTTCTCCCGCCAACGGGAGGAGGGGCTCCACAGGGCTCCCGTCATGTTCTCCTGGAAGCGGAACCCGGAGACGGGGGAATCGGTTGAAGTACGGCTCGATCCGTCGGAGATATCGCTCTCGCTCGAACGCAAGATCGCCCGCAGCCTCCAGGTCGTTCCGGTGATAATCGGATATCCCCAGAAAGGCTTCGAGCTGAGCCATCACCTGATCACCCCGACCACGGTCCAGGTGGAGGGCCCGAGGAGCCATCTCGAGGGGTTGAAGGAGGTGAAGACGGAGGAAATCGATCTGACCGGAAGGAACGCGGACTTCACCCTCCGGGTCAGGCTCGATTCACGGGACTCCCTCATCGTCTTTCCAGGAGGAGACATCGTCGAATTCGAGGGGCTCATCCAGGAAACGGTCCTCCTGAAGACCTTTGAACCTGTCGGTATCATCGCCATGGCCCTCGACCCCCGCGTCGGAACGGCCGAGCCGCGGCCGGAGGGGAGCGTCAAGGTCCAGGGGAACCAGGCTGCCCTCGAGGCGGTCGACTCGATCCAGGTGCGGCTCATGGTTGACTGCTCCGACATCGCGGCGGAGGGAACCTACATGCTGAAGACGGTGCCCGACCTGCCCGCGGGGCTTATGGTATTGAAGTATGATCCCGAAGAGGTTATCCTCAATGTCCGTGAGGAGGGGGTACCGTGATCCTCGGGACCGGCGTCGATATCGTGCATGTCAACCGGATGCGAAGATGGCTCGAAAGCGAGAAACTCCTCACCCGTTTCTTCCACTCGGGAGAGCTCGACGACATCCGCAGCAGGAAGAGCGGCGCCGCCCTCTCGCTAGCCGCACGATTCGCCGCGAAGGAAGCGTTCGGCAAGGCGCTGGGAACCGGCCTGCACGGAATCTCCCTCAAGGATATCCGGGTGATCAACAATTACAACGGAAAACCCGAGATTTCGGTATACGGGTCTGCGAGGGAGGCGCTCCTCAACATCGGAGGCAAACGGATCCATCTCTCCCTGACGCACGAGAAGAACAACGCGGTAGCCATGGTTATCATAGAGGATTGACATGAGCGAAGAAGCCGGAAAGGTATCCTTTTACGCTAAGACAAAGACCACGTGTCCTGTCTGCGGCGCCGCTTTCGCCCGGGAGGAGCTCCTCACGGGAAGAGGCCGCCTCATCGCGGGGGCCTTGACCGACGAACTGCGCAGGACATACGAGCCTTCAAAAAAATTCGGCGAGGTTCACCCCCTGATATACCCGGTCGTCGTCTGTCCCTCGTGCTGGTACGCCGCCTATCCAGGCGATTTCCCCGCGATCAACGAGACCGGCAAGACGCGGATCTCGGAGGATTCCGATCATCGGAGGGACAGCATCTCCGCTCTCTTCCCGTCCCTCGACTTCGAGTCGACTCGTGGAATCCCCGAGGGAGTGGCAAGCTACTACCTGGCGGTCATGTGCTACGACCACTTCCCCGCCAGTGCCGCTCCTACCTTCAAACAGGGGGTGTCTTGCCTGAGGGCGGCCTGGCTCCTCTCTGATCTGCACGCGAAATTCCCCCAAGACAACTACGACTATGTCGCCAAGCTCTTCTATAGAAAGGCCGCCTTTTTCTATTCCCTCGCCGTCGACTACGAGGGGAACGGAAAGGAGCAGATAACCAACGCGGGCCCGCTGGGACCCGACCTGGACAAGAACTACGGGTATGACGGTGTCCTCTACCTCTGCGCCCTCCTCGAATACCGATACGGCTCGAACGAGACCCCGGATATCCGCCTCCAGGCCATGAAGCGGGCCAAGACAACGGTGGCGCGTATCTTCGGAATGGGGAAATCGTCCAAGGACAAACCAGAGGCCATTCTCGAGAAGGCCAAGGAGCTGTATAACCAGATCAGCGCCGAAGTGAAATCGATCGGGGGCGCACCGGATAAGCCCGATGGAGAAACGTAGGATCCGGCTAACCCTGGCGTACGACGGAACCGACTTTGTGGGCTGGCAGTTCCAGAAAAACGGAATCAGCGTGCAGGAGATGGTGGAGCGATCGCTGAAACTGCTCACCGGCGAATCCGTGCGGGTTACGGGAGCAGGGAGGACTGATTCCGGCGTCCATGCCAGTGGTCAGGTAGCTCATTTCGACACGTCCCTGCTGTCCATACCCCCGGAGAGATTCCGCGCGGCCATGAACACGCGGCTGCCCGCTTCCATCAGGATCCTCGAGAGTCGGGAAGCCGCTCCGGATTTCCACGCCCGTTTCGACGCGGTTGAACGGATGTATCGCTACTATCTTCTGCCCCTTCCCGTGGTTCTCCCTTTCGAGGATCGGTACGCGCTCCAGGTGAGGGGGGAATTCCCCGTCGACATGTTAAACCGGATGATCCTCCCTCTGCTCGGAACCCATGATTTTTCCACCTTCGCCTCAGGCGCGGACAGGAACGATTCCGCGGTCAGGACAGTCACCCGCGCTGTTTTCTATCCGCGGGGCCGCTTTCTCGTCTTCGAGATCGCCGCGAACAGCTTCCTGTGGCGCATGGAGAGGTCGATCGTAGGCACGGTCGTCGATCTTCGGAGCACGGGCCTCGGGGAGGAGGAGTTCGCACGGGTGTTCGAGGCGCGAGACCGTTCCCTTTCCGGGCCCACGGCTCCGGCAAAGGGGCTCTTTCTTGAAAAGGTGACATATGCGGAATGACGAAGCCATGGAGGAACTCTGGGCCCTCATCAACGACACCGAGGATCTCATCTCCGGCCAATACCGGCGGGCTCACGCGCCTTTTCCGGGCTGCGCTCCGCGGTTTTCCGCAGAGGCCGGCGGTCGGGAAACGGCTCCGGCCTCGGGACAAGCCCGCGAATTGACCCGTGAGGCGGGCCCGATGCCTGCGCTGGAACGGATCGCCGACGAGGTTCGCGCCTGTTCCCGCTGCAGTCTTTCGGCTGGAAGGACCCACGCGGTTCCCGGTTCCGGAAGCGGATCGCCGAGGGTTCTGCTGGTGGGTGAAGGCCCTGGCGCCGAGGAAGACAGGCGGGGAGAGCCCTTTGTCGGTAAGGCAGGCCAGTATTTGGACAAATGGCTTGCCGCTATCGGGCTTGACCGGATGAGCGATTGTTTCATCACGAACATCGTCAAATGCCGCCCGCCGGAAAACCGGGATCCTTCAATGGAGGAAAGCGCGAGCTGTCTTCCGTATCTCGAGCGGCAGGTGGATCTGCTGAAACCCGAGCTCATCCTCGCGTTGGGACGTGTCGCGGCGCAGACCCTCACGGACTCCTCCAGGGGAATCGGCGCCCTTCGGGGAAAGGGCTTTTTTTACCGCGGGATCCCTCTCATGGCGACCTACCACCCGGCTGCGGTACTCCGGTCCGTGGAGCAGGGGGACAACACCCTTCGGAGCGCAGTCTGGGAGGATCTGAAGCGGCTTCGGGAACAGCTCGATTCGCGGCTCGGTCAGGACCCGCAGCCGCCCGGCAGAAGCGGTTCCAGTCACGCGGAGGAAAGCCGATCCGCCGCCGAACCCGATCCCGAAAACGGCTCTGCCGCTTCCGACCGGGAAGAGTAGGAAGGGAACCGATGTTCGCCGAGGTCGTGTTCAACCTTCCCGCCTTGGGCGCCTTCACGTATGCGATACCGGAACCGGGACTCGGGGACACCGAATCTCGCTGCGTTCCCGGGGTGCGTGTCATCGCTCCCTTCGGTTCACGGACCCTCACCGGGTATGTTCTCTCCACGGCAGCCGAGCGTTCGGAAACCGGTTTCGCCGTGAAGCCGATCGAGCGGGTTCTCGACCGCGAGCCGCTCTTCTCCGATGAGCACGTGGAACTCGCCCGGTGGATGGAGGGAATGTACCTCTGCTCGCTGGGGGAGGCCTTGGCAGCCATGATCCCCTCCGGAAAGCGGGAATCGGAACTACCCCTCTTTCCGGACGAGGTCGAGGACTATGTTCCGCACGACCTGTCGGACGAGCAGAAGGCCGCCGTGGAGGAGACGGTGACAGGTTCAGCAACTCACTACTACCTCTACGGCATGACCGGTTCGGGCAAGACGGAGGTGTACCTGTCCGCGGCGGAACGGATCCTCGCGAGCGGAAAGGGGGTGATCTATCTTGTTCCCGAGATCTCACTTACCCACCAGCTCATCCGGCACCTCCAAGCACGGTTCGGGGCACGAG
>CAZPZF010000090.1:0-12013 GCA_964590705.1 uncultured Spirochaetales bacterium
CAGCCCTTGAAAAAAGACGACGCGGCGGGCGCTGAGATCGATATCACCTTCATCATCGATACGCTGGCCACGTTCCGCAGGTTCACCGTAAACGAGATTAACGAGGCCTGGGTCAAGAAACGCTTCGAGGAGTGTAAGACCGAAAGGGCGTACCGGGGCGAGGGATTCCAGCTTAAGGATCCGGAGGAGGCGGACGAGTATCTCTCTCCGTTCTTCTCCCCCTATTCTGGCCGGTTCTGGGGCGAGGACTATATCGAAGCGGTCGAGGCTCTTCTCCCGGAAAGCGTAGAGGGCAGTTTTTCGGTATGGAACGCCGGATGCGGAAAGGGCTATGAGTCTTTTTCTCTGGCGGCGCTCCTGCGGAAAAGGTATCAGGAATGCAGGATTAAGATATGGGCCCATGACAGCGACCTTCTCAGTATCTCCACAGCACCGAATCTGGTCTTTGCCAGGGACGAGGTTCCGGAACGCTTCAAGCACTTCCTCGTCGAGGGGAAGAACGGCTTTCAGTTCAATCAGGGGATCAGGGACAGCGTTCTTTTCGAGTACCACGATCTCCTGAATATAAGCGCGGTTCCAGACGTAGACATGATCGTGGCACGAGACATTCTCTCGTTCCTTAAATCGGGAGACCAGCAGCGCTTGATCAGGGAATTCGCGGATCGCCTCCGGCCCGGGGGAATCCTCCTCCTCGGTGCGAACGAGCGGATCCAAGGGGAACTATGGACAGAGATCACGGGTTCTTCTGGGGTTGTTGCATTTAGAAGAGAAAGGGGATAGAATCTGCATTCCCCTCGGTTGCGAGATATGAGATGGAGATGAGAACTTCAGTACAAAGGAGATTCGGATATGAGAGTTGAATATATTAATCCTTTTGTCGAATCAGCCTTCAATATTCTGCGCGAGGTTCTGAATTGCGATATTCAGCGGGGTGAACTATACCTGAAGTCGACTTCGCAGCCTGTTCTCGGAGTAGCGGCAATCGTTGGTCTGGCCGGCGATGTCGAGGGAAGGGTTCTGTTCGATATGACCAAGGTCACCGCGATCGCGATAGCCTCCGCCATGAATGGGGAGGAATTGAAGTCCCTCGATGAGCTGGCGAAAGCTACGATCACGGAATTGGCGAATATGATCACAGCGCAAGCCGTCACGAAGCTGCATGAGCTGGGATTCAAATTCGATCTCACTCCTCCTGCGATTTTTACCGGTGACAATATGGAAATTACCGATACTGAAGTGGAGGCACTGATCGTACCGGTCCTGTTGCCTCAGGGAAAATTGGAAATCAATGTAGCCATCAGAGAGCGGGCATAGGAGGAATATTTCAATGAAAACGAAAATGGACTTTCCGAGCATCAACGAGAGAAAGGCGGAAGGTTTGAAGCCGGACGGCACTCCATATAGGGTCCTTATCGTTGACGATTCCATGTTTGTTACGAAGCAAATCAGTCAGATCCTTACTTCCGAAGGTTTCGATGTGGTCGGAACCGCGAATGACGGCCAGGAAGGCCTTGATAAATACAAGGAACTGTATCCGAATGTCGATCTCGTTACGATGGATATCACGATGCCTAAGATGGACGGCGTAACATCACTGGAAAAGATCATCGAATTCGACAAGAACGCGAGAGTCGTGATGATCAGCGCCCTTGGGAAGCAGGACCTCGTGAAGAAATCGCTCCTTCTCGGGGCGAAGAACTATATCGTCAAGCCCTTGGATAGGAACAAAGTCCTCGAGCGTGTCCTTTTAAGCTTGAAACAATAGGGAATGTATGGTAGGATCGCCCAGATGTAGGGCCGATCTATTGGGCGGTTAGCTCAGATGGTTAGAGCACTTGCTCGACACGCAAGGGGTCGCTGGTTCGATTCCAGTATCGCCCAAAGATGATTCCTTACGGGAAACAACTTGAAAACCCGGATTCGAAAGGAGCCGGGTTTTTTATGCCGTTGGTAAAAGTGCAGATTTGATGTGATTCCGTCCATTTTCCGCACATTTTTCAGGGGCATCCTCTCTGGCTACCGAGAGCTACGCGTCCGGGATCTGGTAACTGACCAAACCGGACAGGCGTGACATATCCAGGTACCTCCTTGTCCCCAATCCCCGCTCTTTCCGAGCGGCCATGAAGGGTCCCCAGCCCGCTTTGTCCTCCTTGGCTCCCTCCGCGGCCCCAAGGATTTCCCTGTAGCCATCGTCATGTACGCCAAACGCCATCAGGATGGACACATTGCGGACTTCATCGGCCCAGGTCCGCTTCAACACAATACTGGCAAGGTACATCTGACTAGAATGTGCGAAGGATATGGACACGCGCGGGGGGAAGAAGATCTTCTTAAATGGATCGACGGGATTCATCTATCGGAGGATCTGTGGAAACTCGGCCTCATCCCGTAACGGGAGGGGGAAGCACGTCGTCCCAGGTTATCCCCGTTGCGGATGGAACGGCGCGTTGGGAGGGCCTTCCGATAATCAGAGGAAGATAGCGGGGGTGGATTCCCGGTTGGATGTTCTTCTCGCTGCGGAGAATGCCGCAGTTCTCGGAATTGAAAGGCTCGCCGCGCTCGATGTCCTTGAGCGCGATGATCGAACGATTGGTCCTGCCGTAATGAGCCGATTCCGAAGGAGCCAACTTCTTGACGCCGGCGCCGAGCACAGCTCCGATTCTCTCTCTTCCGAATTCCGCCTGAAGTCCTTCGAGCATTCCGTCCTTTCCCTCCGCCTCCCACCTCCTGATCGCCGAAGTCATCGCCGCGAATTCCGATGGTGGAAGGGCGATGGGGTCGTCGAGACCCTCGGTTGAGCGGGATAGGGGGAAGTGTTTTTCTATGACCGAACCTCCGACGGCGACACTAGTCAGCGGCACGATCAAGGGGTGGACTGAGTGATCGGATACTCCTACGGGAAGCCCTAAAAGCGCGGAGAGTTCCGGAAGAAGTGAGAGATTGTACTCCTCCTCCGGTGCTGGATACGATGTCACGCAGTGGAGGAGTGTGGCCCTTCCCGGAAATCGGTCGACCGCCTCCTCGATATCGGAGAGCCTCGATACGCCAGAGGAGAGGATGACCGGCAGGCCGTATCCCGCGATCTCGTCAAGGAGGGGGATATGGTTCAGTTCCGGACTCGCGATCTTCATGAGGCTCACGCCGATGGAGCGGAGCGCCCGGGCGCTCGCGATTCCGAACGGTGTACAGAGAAAGACCATACCCCGCTTCTCGACTCGTTCCTTCAGCGAGAGGTAGAAGGAAGCGTCCCGTTCCATCTCCCGGAAGCGCTTGTACAGGGGGATGGCCCCGCCCGGAAGGACGACAGCGCCGGTTTCCGGGTGCAAGATTTCATCGGCGATGACCATCTGGAATTTCGCGCAGTCTGCACCCGACTCCGCCGCCGCGTCGATCAGTTCCTCCGCCTTTACTGGGTCGCCCTGGTGTGATGTGCCGATCTCCGCGATGACGAAGACACGGTCTGCGGAAGGAAATCGCGGTGAAAGTTCAGGTGAGTTCATCGATCATCCTGAATTTCAGGGTTTTCAGCTTCTGCGAGAGCGAGACCTTGTAGATATGGGGGTTGATGATCCTCCTGAAGGTGTAATCGAGCTTGGACAGGTTTTCCTTTACCGAATCCTGGATCTGTTTCAGGGACGGCAGCGTGCCGCAGATCTTCCCATGGTCCATTTTTTTTGAAAGGAGGGGGCAGATGTCCGCGTATTCCGTCAGAGTGAAATGCTTGTAGTCGAACATCGGGTGGTAGAAGACATAGGGTCTGCCCGGTTTAATGCTCTCCTGCTCCAGAGCGATCAGATCCCCAAGTGGGGTCCCGTCCTTGTCGGTGAATCGGTACACCTGCTTGATCCCGGGGTTCGTCGTCTTTTCGGGATTGTTCGATACCTTGATGGTAGGCTGGATCGAGCCTTTCCGTTCCTTTGCCACCAGTTTGTACACGCCGGACAGAGACGAGTCGCTGCCGCCCGTGACGAGCTGGGTGCCGACTCCCCACATGTCGATGGGAGCGCGGTCCGTAATGAGCTGGTGGATGATCTCCTCATCGAGGTCGTTGGAAACGGAGATGAAAGCCTCGGTCAGCCCTGCGCTGTCCAGCTTTTCCCTCGTCCGCATGCTCATGTACTGGAGGTCTCCGCTGTCGATACGCACGCCGAAATTCCTCCCCTGCTTCTTGAGTTCCAACCCAACGGTGATTGCGTGATCGATGCCGCTTCCCAGCGCGTCATAGGTATCGATGAGGAGGATAGGATTGTCAGGATAGATTTCGACGTACTTTCGAAAGGACTCCAGTTCCGAATCGAAGGCCATGACCCACGAATGGGCCATGGTTCCCCTAACGGGGATGCCGTATTTTTTCCCTGCGGCCGTGTTTGAGGTGGCTGACACGCCACCGATAAAGGCGGCTCGTGAGGCTGACATGGCGCCGTTCAAGCCCTGCGCTCTACGCAGGCCGAATTCGAGGACCCTCCCCTTGTTCGAGGCCAGGTATACCCGGGACGCTTTTGTGGCGATGAGGGTCTGGAAATTGACGATGTTCAAGAGCAGGCTCTCGATGAGCTGGGCCTCCATGAGTTTGCAGTGCACTCGGATGAGTGGTTCGTCGGGAAACACGACCGTTCCCTCGTCCATAGCCCAAATGTCTCCGCTGAAGCGGAAACGGGAGAGATAGTCGAGGAATTCGTCCTTGAAGACGCCGAGGGAGGAGAGGTATACGATATCTTCTTCGGAGAAGCTCAAAGTCTCGAGGGACTGGAGCAGGGGTTCCAGCCCCGCGAAAATGGCGTACCCGCCCTCAAAGGGCTGCCGCCGATAGAACATGTCGAAGACCACATAGGGATTGGTCTTGTGGAGGTAGTAGCCCTGCATCATGGTGAGTTCGTAGAGATCGGTGAACAGCGCGGTCGTTTTCATCGCTCAGCGGTCCTTGCGGCCTGGCCGACACTGCTCGGGTGAAGGTTCTCGGAGGTCATGACGGAGGCTCCTCGTTCGCGCATCTCTCTCAGTGCCTCATCGGCGGATCCGGCGGGAAGGTCTACTCCCCGTACCGCGTCAGACACGACCCTGACCTGGAACCCGAGTGCCAAGGCGTCTAGCACCGAGAATTTGACGCAGTAGTCGGTCGCGAGTCCGCAGACTGCGAGCTCCTGGATTCCGAGTTCCCGCAGCCAACCGGCGAGGCCCGTCGAGGTCTTTCTGTCGTTTTCGAAGAAGGCGGAGTAGGAATCCATGCCGCTGTTCTTTCCCTTGTGGACGATAAGAGAGATCGGAGCGAGGTCGAGTTCGGGGTGGAAATCCGCCCCCGGGGATCCCGCCATGCAGTGGGCGGGCCAGAGGACTTGCGTGATCCCCCCGATATATACCGTTTCGAGGACCTTCTTGCCCGGATGGGAAGAGGCGAAGGAGATATGGTCCGCGGGGTGCCAGTCTCGGGTGGCGACAACCGTGGCGAATTCCCGGGATATCCGGTTGATGACGGGAACAACGGCGTCTCCGTCCCTGACTTCGAGGGCTCCTCCGGGACAGAAATCCCTCTGTACGTCGATGACAAGCAGTGCTGATTTCATCGTATCCTTCCCCTTCTGTCGATTTTCATCTGAAAGGATACCCCAGCGAGGCGTTTCGCGCAACCAGGGGGATGACGGGAAAAGGGGAAACGGGAAAAATATCGACAGACTCGCGAAAACCGGATACAATGGGCGAATCAGGAGGAATCTACGCCATGATGAACATTATATGCGATTGCTGCAAGAAAGCGGTTCCGAACGCGTCACGGGGAAGGAACTATTTCACCTACCTCAACAAGGCCGTCTGTTATTCGTGCAAGGAAGAGCTGGAATTGGCTGTGAGGAAAGAGATGTTCAGGAAACCGTCTTACACCTACGATACCTACCAGAAGGTCTTCACGGCGAAGCTGAACGAACTCTGTAAGTGATTCACCTCGACCCCTATCGGGCTGCCACCCCCCGCGGTGTGGCAGCCTTTTTTTATCCCCGCTTGAGGCTGATCTTCTTGAAACCCGTGAAGCGAACCAGGGATTCTGGAATCCGGACGCTTCCGTCCGCCTCCTGGAAGTTCTCCAGAATCGCTACAAGGGCCCGCGAAACTGCTATGGCCGTTCCGTTGAGCATGTGAACGAATCGGGTCTTCCCCTCGTCCTTGAACCGAATTCCAAGTCTCCGCGCCTGATAGTCCGTGCAGTTGGACGTGCTGGTAACCTCTCCCCATTCGCCGGCGTCTCCCCTTCCCGGCATCCATGCCTCTATGTCGAAATTTCGGTAGCCGGGGGCGCCGCGGTCGCCGGTGCAGGTATCCACGACCCGGTAGGGGATGCCGAGCCCTTGGAAGATCTCCTCCTCGATGCCGAGGAGACGCAGATGTTCCTCCTCCGAGTCCTCGGGAAGCGCGTAGACGAACATCTCCACCTTGGTGAACTGGTGGCCGCGGTAGAGCCCCTTGGAATACTGGCCCGCCCCGCCCGCCTCCTTGCGGTAACAATGGGAGAGCCCCGCCATGCGGATGGGCAGTTTTTCCCGATCCAGGATCTGATCGGCGAAGTAGCCGCCTAGAGTGATCTCCGCTGTCCCGACGAGGCAGGTACCCGTGCCCTCGAGCGCGTAGATGTTGCTCTCCGCACCGCGAGGATTAAAGCCGATCCCCTCCAGGATCTCTTCTCTGGCGATGTCGGGGGTGATGGTAGGGGTGAACCCCCGTTTCACCAGATGCTCCATGGCATAGCGAACCAGCGCGAGTTCGAGGAAGACCGCCTCGTTCCTGAGGTAGTAGAACTTCTGACCCGTGACCTTGGCAGCGGTGTCGAAATCGATGAGGTCGAGAAGTTCGCCGAGCTGGAGGTGGTCCCTGGGCGGAAAATCGAAGCGGGGGATCGTCCCCCATCTCCTCTTCTCCAGGTTGTCCTTCTCTTCCTTGCCGACGGGCGCTTCGGGATGGGCCAGATTGGGGATGCGCGACGCTTCCGCGGCGAGGCGGGTCGAGACATCGGCGAGTTCAGCCTCTCCAGAGGCGATGGCGTCCTTGAGCCGCTTTCCCTCCTCGATGAGGACCGCCCGTTCCTCCGGGGAGAGTTTCCCCTTCATGGCTGCGGCGTTCCCGTTCCGCTTCTGTCTAAGGGATTCCACATCCTGGAGGAGCCTGTTCCTGAGGTCGTAGAGACGGACCACCTCGTCGACATCCGCCTTCATGAAACGGTCCGAAACCGTCTTCCGCACGAATTCCGCGTTGTCCCTGATGAACCGTAGATCCAGCATACGCGCGATGATAGAGGAAAACGCGGCGATCTTCAAGGGAGCGGGCTCATTCCTCCACGAGGAGCAGGTATCCTGGGCCGTCGGATCCGGGCAGCGTACGGACGAGGGAGTGATTCCCGCTTCCCTCGATGACGTGAACAGCGTCCCGCGTGAAATCGCTGACGAAGAGGAGATCCGTGTCCGGATCGTAAAGAGCGCCGGTGAAGAAATCTCCCGACATCCCTTCGCCCGGAAAAATCGGATCCTCCGCCCCCCGCAGCACCTCGCGCGTCTCGTAGTTGTAGACCGTGATTCCGTATCCGTTGTTCGGCAGAAAGACCCGTTTCCCCGCTGGATCGATGCCGGCTGGAAACGCGTTAGGCGAGCCGCCGACCGCGATCCGGGCTGTCACCTTCAGGCTGTCCATGGAGACGACAACGACTTCCCCGTCGTTTGCATCGTTCCCGCTTCCCGGATGATCCCCCGAGCACACGACATGCACCTCCCCGAGTTCCTCGAAGACGATGACAGCCTGGGGGTTGCATCCCCGCTGCGTGTCCGGGTCGAAGCCGCTTTCCTCCAGATCGATTGAAATGAGAGCTCCGGTCTTGATATCGATGACCGTGAGGGTCCCGCGGCCGATGGTCTCCGCGTTATTATTGCTGTTCGTCACGAAGAGGAGTTCCTTTCCCGAAGAGTTTCGGCCGATTCCCCCGCCCTCGGGGAGCGAGAGTCCCTCGGCCACCGCTTCCGGATCCGGAATTTCGTCGGTTCCCTCCGAAAGGGATGACAGGTCGATGCGAAGGACCGAGCCGCTGACGTAACAGGGGATGTAACCTGTTGAGCCCGCGGAGTCTACGATGAGCTGCCAGGGATTGCTTCCCCGTTCCAGGTGGATGGACCCGATTTCCTCCAGGGTGTCTTCCGCGTAGAAGGAGATGGTGTTGTCCAGGGAATTGACCACCCGGAGGATGCCTCCGGAAAAGGAGACATGGTTCGGCGACGAGCCGGTGAGGATCACATCGTTGTATACGCACTCGAGGTCCGCAGCGCCGCTGGCCGTCTGGTCGGGGTGGATCAGCGTGACGCTCTCCGCGAGGGAGTTGAGCACGAAGATCTCGCGCGTGGCGTCTGGGATGTCGCCCCTGGCTGTCGTGACGGCCGGTTCAGGGACACACCCGAGGGCGATAACCGCGAGCAGGATGAGGAAAAATAAGCGGATCTTCTCCATCACAGTTTCAGCCTCCCCTCGATCTGTATCTCCCTTCCGGGAACGGGATACTCCTCGAGATTGATGTACGGGGTATCCAGCAGGTTCATGCCCGACAGGGCGATTTCCCAGTCTCCGATGACGACGGTGAATGCGGCGTTCAGAAGAAAATAGGCGGGGATGGTCTTGGTGTTCATCGCCGTCGTATAGCGGAATCCCACGTATTGACCCGAGATCCTGACGGAATGCCCGTCCATATGACTGAGGGTGAGGGCACAGTTCGCTCTCTCGAAGGGGCGGCGGGTGAGTTGTTTGCCGTAGGTTGCCGCTCCTTCCGTCACATCCGTTGCCCTGAGATAGGTGTAGTTGCCGTTTATTTCCCCGTAGAGGATCCCGCCGGCTAAGGGAACCATGACGGCTGCTTCGCATTCCAGGCCCCGGATGTCGGCCATCCCGATGTTCGAGGGGGTCCATTGGCCGGAAGGTCCGGGATTCCACTGGATGAGGTTTTCGACGCTCTGGCTGAACCACGCGGCTTGCAGTTTCAGGAAAGGAACGGGGTGAACCGCGATTCCCGCGTCCCAGAACAGGGAAGTCTCCGGCAGGAGGCAGGGATTGCCGGAGGCGAAGGATGTGGCGGGCCAAAAGAGATCGTTGAAGCTGGGCATCCGGTAGGAGGAGCCGGCGTTGGCCTTCAGGATCCAGTTTCCCGCAGAGTCAAGGGAAACGATCGTACCGGCGCCCCAGCTCCAGTCTCCCCGATCCGCGCCCTGACCGGTTCCACCCTGACGGGTCTGGGACGCTTCGTATCGTAGCGCCGGAGTCAGGGTTATCCGGCTCGGACCAGCCTCTTGGGGAAAGAGACCGAGCTCTATGTTGGCATGCGCCCCCTCGGTGAAACGGGAAACGATGCCGGAATCGGTGAGGCCGCTTCCGGTCACGAGGGCGGTGGAGTTGAGGTGATCGATATCGAACGAAAGCCCCGCGGCGCTGCGGAGGGAGAGGATCCCCCATCGATCCTCCCGTTCCAGTGAAGCGCTGAAGCGGGCGGCGGTATTGGCATGGGTGTCATCGACAGCCCCCAGGTACCAGTCGGGATCCGTATACGTCCTGGTCCGATACTGGAGCGAGGCCGTGCCGGCGACGTGGCCGAGCGCGGTGGGGATCGATGACGCGGTCAGCGACCCGGCAAGAGAGGCGTCCGCCATCCTGGCGGTCCGCGAGGGGAATTCGAGGAGACCGGGTACGCCGGTTTCCCTGAACCCGCCTTGGCAGAGCAGGGTGAGCAATGAGCCGTTCCCTCGCGATGCTCCCTCGATCTTCGCGGTTCCCTCCAGGGAATAGCCATCGGCGTTCAGCCTCTCGCCCGTGCCTCCGCTCTCGTAGTCGTCGGGGTAGGAGTAGGTTCCCTCGGTCCAGTACCCCCCGCCGGACAGGGAATAGTGCCATGAGAGGGTTTCCGCGGAACCTTCCCGCGTTTCGCTGTCCTTCCTGAAGGGAACACCGGTCTCCTCTCCTGAAATCTCCCCTCTGTCCGGATACGATGCCCGCGTCTTTCCCAGCGGTCCTTCGATCCGCGCATCCGCCCTGTGGGTGTTGAAGGAGCCATAGCTGTAAGAGACCGATCCGGCGGTTTTCCGCGCCGCGCTTTTCCTGGTGACGATGTTGACGATCCCGCCCATGGCTCCCTCGCCGAAGAGCGCACTGCCTCCGCCGCGGATGATCTCGATACGCTCGATCGAGTCCAGTGGAAGGGTATTGAGGTCGACTCCGCCTCCCTGGGCCGTGTTTATCCGGACCCCGTCGACGAGCACGAGTACCTGCTCCGCCGAGGAACCACGGATGCTGATCAAGCCCGGTTGTGTGATGTTCCCGTATTTTTCAAGTCCCACACCCGAGACGGAGGAGAGGATCTCGGCCACGCTTCTGGCCTCCGAGGCCGCGATCTCCTCGGCCGTGATCACGGAGACCTGGGCCGGCAGATCGGCGGCGGTTTGGCGGTGAGCCTCGACGCTCACCTCGATTGGGTCGAGAGGCTGTGGTTCTTCACCGTCCGCCGCCTCCTGGCCATGGAGGGACGAAGCGAGAAGGATGATAAGCGTCAGAAACGGGATGGTCCCGGCCTGCAACGGAAATAGAACCGTGCGGTTTTTCCGGAAGTTTTCCATGGCGGATCAGTCCTCCCAATCCACGAGGGAGAGATCCACGGCCCCCCTGATTTCGGTGGACACCTCGTTGAGATTCCCCGTCTGCTGGAACACGCCGGTCTGGATCCTGATGAAGACGATGCCGTCGAGCGGTACGGGATTTCCGACAGCGTCCACCGCGTCCGATATATCGAAGCGGTTGACCGAATAACCGCCGAGATCCGCGTAGTCGGTTCCTCCGTAGTTTTCCGCGTATCCGGAGGTGAATCGGTTGTCGTAGTCGACCCAGGAGGATCCGGACAGCCTCCTGCAGTCCGGGAGCTTGACGCCGGAGAGGGTGAGGCTGTCCCCCCAGTCGTCGAGCCACCAGGAGGCGCTTGTCGATCCTTCCGGGTATCCGCATACCAGTTCGCCTGAGTTGCCCTGGTTGTCCATCCACGCGACATTGTCCATAGCCGACGCGGCCTTCGTATACGTAACCTCGTAGTCCCGGATGTAGCGGTCGAGCGGGTTTCCCGTCTCGGCCGAATAATCCGAGCCTGTTTCGCTTCCCGAGAGTTCATACCAGGTCTCGTCTGGCATCCCGTTCTTATCCGTGTCCTCCATCACGAAGACCACGCCCGGCTCGCTTCCGAACCCGCCCTGCGCGATGACGGCGAAATCGAATCCATCGGTGTTTGCAACGACATGGTCGAATCCAGCGATCACGTACCCACCCCAGCCGCCCAGCAGCAGGGCCGTCGAGTCAGGCTCGCCGACGCAGGACTCCGCGTCCGCCTGATCGATTGATGAGGCGTGCTGGCCCGGACCGTACTGGTATTCGAAGACCGTGGACAGGTACGGCGAGTTTGGCGGCCGGATATCTCCGCAGGAGAGGAGGAAGAGAACGCATGCAGCAGCGAGAGAGAGGAAAACGAGGAGGAGAGCCTTCCTGTCTGGCTCCCCTGAAAAAAACCGCTGATTTCCTCGATACCGCGATTCGAGCTTCATCACGGCGCTGTATAGCCGGTGAACTCGGACCAGAACACCACGGAGGCGGCGGACGTCGCCTCTGCCTCCTCAAGGGTTGCCCAGAACCAGGAACCGTCGGTATCGGCGGTCGAGCGGTAAACGCCGCTCATCTTCACTTTCACGTCGGCGTTCGGGTCGAGGTCTTCCCAGAAGACCTTCAGGAATTTTCCTTCGTCATAGTCGTTGCTTCCCTGGGTGACCTGGTAGATGAAGTACTGGTCCGCATTGCTGTAGGAGAGGATCTCGCCCGATTCGTACCCGTCGTCGAAGGTATCGTTTGTGATGGTCCATGTAACGGTTCCCCAGTCGTTTGTATAGCTCCAGGTTCCCGCTACGTCGAGCTCACCCAGGAACAGGGCGGTGATCCCGGCGCATCCGGTACTCGCGGTAGACGCGGCCAGGAC
>CAZPZF010000091.1:0-11903 GCA_964590705.1 uncultured Spirochaetales bacterium
ATGGCAAAGGTGACGGCCTCGGGCCAGACGGAGAAGGTCCGGATCAGAGGGATGAGAGCCCCGATCAGGGCTCCGTAGATCCACCTGCCCGCGTCCGTGGATTGCGATGAAGAAACCGGGTCCGTTGCCATGAACATGATGGCGAACAGCGCGCTGCCGCTGAGGATAGCCCGAACGGGGTCGGCTGCTCCCGCCGCCCCGGTCAGCCAGAACAGAAGCTGGAACAGGAGAAAACTCGTTATCCCGCCCAGGACGATCCGCCAGCTTGCCGCCTTCTGGATCACGATGACCAGGCCGCAGATCAGGATCAGAGCCGCGCAGGTCTCGCCGAAGGAACCCGCGGTGTTTCCGAGGAGGAGGGAGAGGGGGGACACCTCTTCCCCCCGCCCCAGAAGGACGAGGGGTGTCGCCTTGGTGACCGCGTCCACGTTGGGAAGCCACGCGGCGAGCCCGCCGGGGAACCCCGCGGCGGGTTGGGTGAATTTCGCGGTCATCGGGACCCCGAAACTCACGTAGACAAACGCCCTGCCGGAAATAGCCGGGTTGAAGATGTTCCTGCCGAACCCGCCGAACACCATCTTCCCGAACACCACGCCGAAGGCGATCCCCACAACAGCGATCCACAGGGGGATAGTGGGGGGAAGCGAGAGCGCGAACAGGGTGTTGGTCACGAACACCGCTTCCGACACCTGCTGTTTCCAGGTCCGCGCGAACAGGTATTCGCAGAGGAATCCCGCGGCCTGCATGACAGCCAGGACCGCGACGAACCGCCATCCGAAGAAATAGACCGCCGCCGCGCAGAGGGGAACGAGGGCTATCACGACTTGGCGCATGATCTTCTGTTTCAGGACAAGGGGCCGCCGTTTCCCCTTTGCGCCCGTATCTCCCGGAGTCTTCTCATTATCCGCCATATTCCTATATTCATCGGGAAGCGTGATAAAGTCAAGGAATCCGGTTTTGTTATGCCGCGGCTTTTTTCCCCCTCTTCCTCCGGATCAGCTGCAGCCCGACCACCAGGGCCAGGACGCCGATCCCGATCAGATCCGAACCAAGGCCCGGTTTGATGGTAAGGAAGGCGACGGCAAGGAGCATGATCGACTCGTACCATGTGGCCTTTACAATGAAACAGCGCTGTACCGCGCCCGCGAGCGCGCAGATCCCGATGACCGCGGTGAGGATGGCCAGGATGATGTCGGGAACCTCCCCGATCAGGAGCAGCTCCGGGGCAAAGACGAACATGAACGGGATGATGAAGCCCGCTATCCCCAGCTTGAAGGCGGACAGCCCCGTCTTCCAGGGGTCCGACTGCGCGATTCCCGCGCCCGCGTACGCGGCGAGAGCCACGGGCGGCGTGATGTCCGCGCGCGTGCCGAAGTAGAGGACGAACAGATGCGCGGCTATGGGAATCACTCCCATGTTCACCAGGGCGGGCGCCACCAGGGAGGAGATGATGATGTACTGCGCGGTGGTGGGCACTCCCATTCCCAGCAGGAGGCAGGCGATCATGGTGAAGGGAAGAGCCAGGTACAGATTCCCGCCGGACACGTCCACCACGTAGGAGGAAAACTTGATTCCGAGTCCGCTCATCGTGATGGAGCCGATGATGATTCCCGCAGCGGCGCACGCGGCAGCCACCTCGACGCTGCCCACCGCGCCTTCCACCAAGGCCCCAAGGATCTGCTTTCCGAACTCCTTTAGATTCTCCTTTCGGGCTATCGTCACGATGAGGGATGTGCCCACGGAGGCGACGATGGCCCAGAAGACCGCCCGCTCGGGCGAGAAGTCCTGGAAGAGGAAGAAGATGAGCAGGAAGATCGAGAAGATATGGTACCATCCCCGGGCCATCGCCTCCCTGATCCGGGGGAGCTTGTCCTTGGGCAGGCCCGTGAGCCCCAGGGTGACTGCGCGGAAATGGACCTGCATGAAGGTGGCGAAGAACGAGAGGAGCGCGGGAAGCGCCGAGGCCACGCAGATGGCGATGTAGGAAACTCCCAGGAACTCCGCCATGATGAAGGCCGCAGCCCCCATGATGGGAGGCATGACCTGGCCCATGGTGGATGAGGACGCCTCCACCCCGGCGGCGAAGTGGTCGGGATACCCCGTCTTCTTCATGAGCGGGATGGTGAACGAGCCTGTTGTCACCGTGTTCGCCACGGAACTGCCGGAGATCATGCCGAAGAAGGTGCTTGAAACCACCGCGGCCTTGGCCGGACCACCCCTGGTGCCCCCGGTAAGGGCAAAGGCGATGTCGGTGAAGAACTGGCCGGCGCCCGTTTTCCGGAGAATAGCCCCGTAGAGGATGAAGAGGAGGATGAAGTTCGCCGAAACCCCCATTGGGATGCTGAAGATGCCGTCCATCGAGAGGGAGATATAGGTGGCGATGCGCTTGATCGAGTATCCCTTGTGCGCGATGAAATCCGGAAGATAGGGACCCAGAAACGCGTATAGGACGAAGACGATCGCGATGATGGGAACCGCCATGCCGGTGGAACGGCGCGCGGCTTCCAGCACGACGAGCAAGAAGACCACTCCGATGACTACATCCGCCGTTCCGTAGAGACCCGCCCTGTTCAGGATCGCGCTCGAATTGAAGAAGATCCACAGGGAAACCCCGGCAGTGATGAGGAGAAAGATCCCGTCGAACACGGAGATGCGCTTTTTCGGCGATCTCTTTCCGGAAAAGGGAAAGAGCATGAACAGGAGAACGGACATGAACAGCCAGTGGATCACCCGGTGGTTCAGGGCGAAGTAGGGGTGGAAATACGCGTAGAAGAGATGGTAGAGCGAGGCTGCCACGGCGACCACGCTCACGATGGTCTTTCCCGCACCGGGGAGCTCGCGCTTGCGCTCGAATTTTTCCAAGACGGTCTTGATGACCCCCTCGTCCTCCTTGAGGACGATCTCCGGTTCCCCGGCCGCTCTTTCGTCAGTCAGCTTGTCTGTCATGTGTCCCTCCGCCGCGACGCCTTTCCGTCCATATTTCGAGCAGCTGCCCGCCCTCAACCAATTCGGCCAGCGCCACGCTCAGCGCGCCGACCGTGACCGTCTGATTAGCCACCCAACCGACCCGGATGGGCAACGCCGTGAAAACGCGATTCAAGACGACCCTGGTATGGTTTCCGTCGAGGCTGATCACGGCTTCTCCCTCCCGTGACATGAACTCCAGGCCGACGGCGTACCAGTCGAAGCGTTCCTCGGTTAGGACGATCGTCCCGGCCTTCGAAACGACGAACGCGTCGTGAATCGGCGTTTTCTCGGATGAATGGGTATAGTCCAGGAAGAACGAATCGCCGGCCTCCACCGGAATCCGCCTTAGGACCTCCCCCCTCTCCCTGGAGCCGATGACGAGGTCGTACTCGTCCCGTCCGCCGCGGCCGGCCAGCGACGTGCCGGTCAGAAGCAGCGCGGCGGAAACGAGACCGCAGACAATCAACCGGGAGAAGCCCCTCCGAATCATCGGAACCCTCCAACCGCCGCCGGGACTATTGCCCCTTTTCCTTGAAGTATCGGAGCGCGCCCGGATGGAGTGGAATGGGGGAATTGACCGCGTTGCCGGCGGTCATCTGTTGAGCGATGGGATGGATGTTCACGAGGGCGTATTTCCCCGTGCTGACATTCTCGAACACCGCCTTGGTGATGTTGTACGCCACATCCTCCGGCATGGACTCATTGACGACCATCAGGTTGGAGTCTCCCGCGCAGAGGATTTCCTCGGTCTGACCCGGATAGGTCCCCGCGGGAATGGTGACTAAAACGTAATAGGGATGCTTCCGCAAGAGGGAGTCGAGGAACGCCTTCTCGACGGGGATGAGCACGATGTCCCTCGTCGCGGCCAGGTCGAGCACGGCTGACGCAGGGTACGCGAAGTTGAAGAAGCACGCGTCCACGATTCCATCCTTGAGGGCCTGGACCGATTCCGACTGGGTCAGATCCGCGAGCTGCACGTCCTTGGCAAGGTCATACCCGAATTCGGAGAGGATCGCCTTTGCCATTGTCGAACAGCCGCTGCCGGGAACGTCTATGGAGATTCGTTTCCCCCGCAGGTCCGCGAGGGTCCTGATGCCGGACTGCCTCGTTGTCACGATGTGCTCGGGCGCCGGATACATCTGGAAAAGCGTCACCAGGTGGAATTTCTGCTCGAACGGTTCCTTTCCCTCCCTGGCGTTGTAGGCCACGCTTCCCATGACCATGCCCATGTCTGTATCCCCGATCCCGACCAGCCGTGAATTCTCCACCGAAGCTCCGGTGCTCTCGGCAGCGCAGCGCATACCCTCGACCGTCTTCTCGATGATGACCGCGATGCCGCCGCCAAGGGGATAGTACACCCCGCCGGGGCTTCCCGTGCCGATGGTCAGGAACCGCTTTTCGGGACCTGCCGACTCCGCTGCATCTCCCTTTTTCGCTGAGCAGCCGGAGAAGAAAAGGATCCCCGCCGCGCAGAGAATCACGGCGGCCAAAACGAATCGCTTCATCTGTTCCTCCTTATAATGATCGCAATACCCTGCCCCCCGCCTATGCAGGCGGAGGCGCATCCAATCTCCTTATCCGAATCCTCCAGTGAATGCAGAAGCGTCGTGAGGATCTTCGCCCCCGTGGCGCCGATGGGATGTCCAAGGGCGATAGCGCCGCCGCGGATGTTGCAGTTCTCCATGGATAGCCCCAGCTCCCGCGTGACGGCGATGACTTGGACTGCAAAGGCCTCGTTGATCTCGAACAGGTCGATATCCACCAGCGACAGCCCCGCGGTATCCAGGGCCTTCCGGATGGCGGGCACGGGTCCCATTCCCATGTGGTCTGGGGCCACGGTGACCAGGGCGGATCCGAGGATCTCCGCGCGGAGCGGGAGCCCACGCTCCCGCGCCCAGTCCGCGTCGGCGATCACGAGGGCGCTCGCGGCGTCGCAGAGCGCGGAGCTCGATCCGGCGGTCACCGTCCCCTTCTCCATGAAGATGGAGGGGAGCTTGGCCAGCTTGTCGATTCCCGTATCCCTCCGGGGGATCTCGTCCGTATCGAAAACTACCGTTTCCTTTTTCTGCCTCACATTGACCGCCACGATCTCCCTGGCAAAGGCGCCGCCGTCGATTGCACGCACCGCTCGCCGATGGCTCTCCGCGGCAAAGGCGTCCTGCTCCTCGCGCGAGATCCCGTATTCGGCGGCCAGGATCTCCGCGGTCCGGCCCATGAGCATGCCGGAAAGCGGGCACTGGAAGCCGTCTTTGTGGAGCAGGTCGGGAACCGCCTTCTCTCCCATCGTGTGTCCCCACCTGGCATCCGGAAGGACATAGGGGACTCGGGAGGCGCTTTCCATCCCGCCCGCTACGGCCGCTGAAACGCTCCCCAGGCGTACCTTGTCCGCGGCTATGGCCACGGCGAGGAGACCCGAACCGCAGCGCATGTTCACCGTGAACGCGGGCACATCGCCCAGCACGCCCGATCTCCACCCGGCAATCCTGGCCGGATTGGGCCCGTTGCCCGCCTGCCAACCGTTTCCCATGACGATCTCTCCGATTCCCGAGGAGTCGATCCCCGCGCGGTTGACCGCTTCCTTGATGACAAGCGCGCCAAGGTCGACTGCCTCCGTCTGCATGAGACTCCCGCCGAAGGATCCTCCGGCGGTCCTGCACGCGCTTACGATGCCTGCCTTCTTCACTCTCGCTTCCTCCGGAAAAAACGATCTCAGAACCCGGAACCGGAACCTCACCCGCCCGGCGCCGCTTCCGTTCCCTTCATCCTGCACAGACTGGGATCTTCGGCATAGTCGGCCTCTGTCGCGGCTCTGATGTCCGCCGGCGTGACCTCCGGTGCGATCTCGACCAAGACCATCCTCCTCTCGATAAAACGGAAGACCGCGAATTCCGTAACCACCATGCTGACCACGCCGACCCCGGTGAGGGGAAGAGTGCACTCCTTCAGGAGCTTCGGCGCGCCGTTCTTGTCGGTATGGGTCGTTCCGATGATGATGTGCCTCACTCCTGTCACCAGGTCCATGGCCCCGCCCATTCCAGGAATCAGTTTCCCGGGGATCCACCAGTTTGCCAGATTCCCCTTGCCGTCGACCTGAAGGGCGCCCAGCACGGTGTAGTCGATATGGCCGCCCCTGATCAGGCCGAAGCTGAAATCGCTTGAGATGATGGCTGACCCGGGCAGAAGGGTAAGAGCCCTGCCGCCGGCGCCGATGAATCTCCAGTCGTCGACCTCCGGTTTCGGCCCCGCTCCCACGACGCCGTTCTCGGTCTGGAACACGACCTTGATCCCCTCAGGAATGAAATCGGATACAAAGGTTGGAATCCCGATACCAAGGTTGACCACGTCGCCGTCCTTGAATTCCATAGCGATCCGCCTGGCTATCCTGATCCTGATGGTTTCCTCGTCAAGTGTGGGCAGCATGGTAGGAGTCCCCCTTTAAAACAAGGACATCGACGAGGATGCCCGGCGTGACCACATCGTTGGGATCGATCGAGCCGTTTTCAAGGATGGCGTCGACCTCCGCAATCACGATTTCAGCCGCAGTGGCCATGACCGGGTTGAAATTCCTGTTCGTGCCGAAGTAGACCAAGTTCCCGTTCCTGTCCGCGTGATACGCGCGGATCAGGGCCACGTCGGCGCGGAGGGGCAGTTCGAGGATGTACTGTTTCCCGTCTACTTCGATGAGGCGCTTGCCCTCCTGCGCCGCGGTGCCGACGCCGGTCGGCGTCAGGAATCCCCCCAGCCCGTATCCGCCGGCCCGTATCCGTTCCACGAAGCTCCCCTGAGGAACCAGCTCGAGCTCCAACGCGCCCGCGTTGAACAGCCTTCCCGTGGCCTTGTTCAGCCCGACATGGGAGGCGATGACCTTTTTCACCAGTCCGTCCCTGATGAGCTTCCCGTGGCCAACGTCCTCGTACGCCGTGTCGTTGGATATGAGGGTCAGGCCCCCGATACGGTCCTCGAGGATCGCGTCCACGAGGCTGTACGGGATCCCCCCGTAGTTGAACCCGCCCACCATGACCGTGCTTCCCGGCCTCACGTACTTTGCCGCCTCGGCCGCGGACATCACCGGTTTCGTGATCTTCTTCATCCCGCTTTCTTCCCAAGAAGCGTCTCAGCCGCGGCCGTGAGGCTTTCACGGAGGATGGACGCGATCTCGCCTATCTGTGCGGCGCTAACCGTCAGGGGAGGAGCCACCAGGAAATTGTCTCCCGCCGTCCCCCCCACCATCCCCGTGCCTGGATAGACGATGAGGCCGCGTTTGACGCATTCCGCGGCGACGACATCGGCAGCGGCGGCTGACTTCGGGAAAGGCTCCCTCGTTTTCCGGTCCATCACGATCTCCACTCCCTGCATGAGCCCCTTCCCCCGAACCTCTCCGACGATGGGGATGTCCGTCATGCCGGAGAGCAGGCTCCCCAGCTCCTCTCCCCTGATGCGGCAGTTGTCGATGAGGCGGTTCCTCTTGATGTAGCCGAGAACCGCGGTCACGGCGGCGCAGCTGATCGGGTTGGCGTTGTAGGTGAAGCCGTGCTGGAAGTGGCCGCTCCCGTTCCTGATCTGGCCCGCTATCCGTTCCGAGGCAAAAACCCCGCCGGTTGGAACGTAGCCCGCGGCCATCGACTTGGCCGAGACGATGATGTCCGGAACCACGTTCCAGTGGTCGACGCAGAAGGGTTTTCCCGTCCTGCCGATGCCCGTCATGATCTCGTCGGCGATGAGCACGATGTCGTTCTTCGAGCAGATATCGCGAACGATGGGCCAGTACTCCGGGGGAGGAACGAGCGCCCCGACGCTGGAGCCCACGATCGGCTCCGCGATGAAGGCGGCGATGGTATTGGCGCCGTGCTCCCTCACCGCGTCCTCCAGAGCGTGTGCGCAGCGAAGCCCGCACCCTGGATATTCGAGCATGAAGGGACAGCGATAGCAGTAGTGGGTCTCGATTTTGGGATGCTCCTTGAACATCGGCCCGAACACTTTCTTCCGCCCGACATTTCCCCCTACGCCCATGGCTCCGAAGGTGGCGCCGTGATAGGAGTTCCACCTCCCGACCACCAGGTGCTTCGGGGAATCCGCCCCGTCCCGCTCGACATAGTACTGCCGCGTCAGCTTGAGGGCCGATTCAACCGCCTCGCTGCCACCCGCGACGAACCAGATATTGGTAAGGTCCGCCGGCGTGAGTTCGGCGATCGCCTCCGCCGCCCTCTGGGACGCCGCGTTCCTCCACCGGGAAGGATGCGCAAAGTCGAGCGTCCGCATCTGCGCCGCGATCTCGTCGATCACCTCGGGAACGCAGTGCCCGATGCTCGAGATGAGGGCTCCGGAACAGCCGTCGATGTACCTGCGGCCGTCGGCCCCGATGAGGTAGATCCCATCGCCTCTCACCGCCTCGATTACGGGCTTCCTGTAGTCTCTCGGTATCAACATTCCGCATCTGTCTCTCATACGATCTCTCTTTTGGGCCGTCTCAAAATGGAATGCGCGGACAAGCCGCGGCGCAACATGAGGAGATTATATGACCTTGATTTTCTTTTTGTCAAATTAAATTTAAAATTATTTTAAAATTTTGATTTTATCTAAGACACGATTTCGGTGTTTCGCGTTTGCCCATCGCCGGCCATTGCGCTATACTGGGCGTCGAGGAGCCGACATGACGCGCAAGAGCCAACAGAGATCCGAACAGAAGAGGAGCCTGATCCTGAAAGAAGCGAAGACCGTGCTGAAACGGCACGGTAAAGCCACCACGATGAGCGACATCGCCCGCGCCCTGGGCATGGACACGAGCAGCCTCTACTACTACTTCAAGAACATCCCGGAGATCATCGATACGATACTCAACGAGCAGTACCATGATTTTTCGTTAAACAGCGTGAAGTGGCGTACCTTCAAGGGTGGCTCCATCGCCGCGCTCAAGGAGATGCTCAGGATGCTCCTGGAGTTCTACTACGACAACCAGGAGATCCTCGGCATCATCCTGACCCAGGTCTTTCCCCTCTGCGTCCACGAGGATCACGAGGACGAATCGATCGCGATCAACCACTTCATGAAGACCTACTGGGAGGCGAACGCGAGCATCCTCCATGAGATCGAAAAGGCCTGCAAGGAAAAGAAACTGGGTACCGCCTTTCCGCCGCAGACCATCCTCCTCATAATACGCGGGACTATTTTCGGCCTATGGGCCTCCTGGAACACGGACAAGCCGGAAAAGGACAGGCTGCCGGAGATCGTGGACAGAATGCTCGAAATGTTCAAGTAAGAAAACGCGGAATCTACTATAATTAAAACATGGAAGGGTTTTTTCCGTGAATCGCGGAGATCAGGCAGACGAAACACGCCCACCCCTCGGAAACCGATGGCTCATCCTGTTCTGTCTGGTATTATCGGCCGGTCTCCTGATCTCGTTCCATTTCCTGTTCATTCGTGATTTAAGGGACCGGGAAGCGGAGATCAGCGGCATCGGCACCCGCATCCACGTCCTGCTCGAGCACGAGATCACCATGAAGACCTTCACGATTCGAACCATTCGGGGCATGGCGGAACAGTATCTCGAGAGGATCGGAACCGCGGCCATGGATCCCTCGGAATACCTGGTGAAAACGGAGGAAGGAAACGGATACACGCTCTCCGTTCCGCTGGGCTTCTCCGAGGGGGAGATCGGCAACATCACCGGGCTGGGAAGGATACCGGAACCGGGAAGCGATCTCGCTCGAGAGATGGCCATGGCCGTACACCTTACACCAATGTTCATGTCCACCATGGAGCACTCTCCCGAGACTCCCTGGATCTACTACACCTCGCTGCGGGGCTTCATCTATCTCTACCCCCGGGTTCCTCCCGAAGAGTTCTTCTTCTCCGAAAAGCTGTACGAGCTCGACTTTGTCCGCGGAGCGCTTCCCGACGTCAACCCCGGCCGCGCGGTCTTCTGGTCTCCCGTCTACCTGGACGAGGCGGGGAAGGGATACATGACGACCGTATCCGCGCCCGTGTACCAGGATGACGTTCTGCGCGGATCGCTGAGCATCGATATCAGTATCGCCCAGATTGACTGGATGCTCAGGCGCTACAGCGTGCCCTGCTCGTCCGTGCACATCATGTACACCGGGGGAATGGAGCTTCTGGGAACCGGGGGCGCACCTCCGGCGGTGGATCCCGCCCTCCTGCCCGTCGGTGTGTTAACAGCCGAAGGAAGATTCTTCCTGACCCCTTTCCCCCTGTCCATCGAGGGATGGTTTCTCGTTATCCAAACGGAGAAGAGCGCCCTCTTCCACGGAACCATCCTGCGGAACCTGCCCCTCATGCTCATGCTGTTCTTTCTCTGCGCGGGCATCCTTCTGGTTACGCTCCTTTTTTCCGCGCTCGCCCGAGTGCGGCATCTATCCACTACGGATGAGCTGACCGGCCTCCTGAACCGCAGGGTCTTCCAGCAGACCATGGAAGAAGAATTCGCCAGGGCCCATCGACAATCGACCTCGTTCGGGCTCATCATCCTCGATATCGACTATTTCAAGAAATACAACGATACCTACGGTCACCACGAAGGCGACATGGCCTTGCGGAAGACCGGAACCACGATCCGCGAGACCCTCGAACGGACTACGGACAAGGCATTCCGCGTGGGCGGGGAGGAGTTCGTCGTCCTCACCCTGGTGCGGTCCCGCGAGAAGCTTCTCGAGGTGATGGAACGGATCCGAACGAGGATCGAGGGTCTCGGCATCGCCCATTCCGGAAGCGAGATCGGGCACCTGACCGTTTCCCTCGGCGGCGTGCTGGTGGTGGGCACGCGGAACACGGAATTCGACGCCGCGTACCGATCGGCCGACGAATCCCTCTACAAATCAAAGGCAAGAGGAAGGAACGTCTCTACCATCGCGGATCTGGACCGCGACGGCCCCGCGCGGTACGATGCCGCATGGACATAGACGTGAAAGACTGGCTCCTCGAGGAAGAAGACCCTTCCGTACGGTTCTTCACCCTTACCCGCCTGCTCGGAGAGGCCGTGGACTCGCCGGGGGCGCGCGCGGCTCGGCTGCGGATCGCCGATTCCGGCCCTGCGGCCGCGATCCTGAAGGGACAGGCCGAAGGCGGATACTGGGGAAACCCGGAACGATTCTACGCCGATAAGTATACCGGTACCGTCTGGCAGCTCCTGATCCTAGCGGAGCTCGGCGTTCCCGGCGACGATCCGCGGATACGCAAGGCCTGCGAGTTCGTGCTTTCCGTCTCGCAGAACCCCGAAAGTGGCGGTTTCTCGTTCAAGACGAGCGCGAAGGGTCAGGGTGGTCTGGACAGCGGGACGATCCCCTGCCTGACGGGGAATGTCGTCTGGAGCCTCGTGGCCTTCGGCATGCTCGACGATCCGAGGGTCCGGCGGGCTATCGACTGGATCTGCCGCTGGCAACGCGGCGACGACGGAGCGTCAGGCCCGCCGGCAGGTCCGCCATACGATCGTTTTCCGATGTGCTGGGGAAGGCACTCCTGTTTCATGGGGGTGGTGAAGACGCTGAAGGCCCTCGGGACGATTCCCGAGGAAAAGCGAAGCCCGGAGCAGCGGACCAAGATCGCGGAGCTGGCCGAATTCCTCCTCATCCATCACATCCACAGGAGGAGCCGAAACCTCTCCGAGGTCTCGAAACCGGGCTGGCTCCGGCTCGGATTTCCCCTCATGTACCAGACGGACATCTTGGAGATCCTGGGGATCCTGACCGACCTGGGGTATCGCGACTCCCGCATGGAGGAGGCGCTGGGTATCCTAAGGGACAAAGGGAAACCGGATGGCCGCTGGATATTGGAAAATTCGTTCAATGGAAAAACGAGGGTCACGATCGAATCGAAGGGGAAACCCTCCAAATGGATAACCCTCCGGGCCTTGACGGTTCTCAAAAAAATTTCCGCCGCGGGATGAATAGGAGAAAAGATCATGGCGACTGACAAGGATT